>JABSSA010000281.1 GCA_013214665.1 Paracoccaceae bacterium | reverse complement strand
GCGCTGCCCGTCATTCAAGTGCGTGATGTGGCCGAAGGCGAAACCGTGGGCTACGGCAATACCTGGACGGCGCAGCGTGCCTCGCGCATCGCGACGGTTTCGGGGGGGTATGCCGATGGCTTGATCCGTGCCGCTGGCCCCAACGCAATCCTGCACGCGGGTGATACCGCCTGCCCGGTTGTGGGGCGTATCTCGATGGATCTGATTGGCGTCGATGTCACCGACGTGGCGGAGATGCCGCCAGAGCTGGAAATCCTCGGACGGCATCAAAGCGTGGATGCGCTGGCCGACATGGCTGGAACCATCGGCTACGAAATCCTGACGTCGCTTGGTGGCCGCTACGCCCGCACCTACACCGAATGACACCGCTCGCAGCCCTAGGTCGCACGGTTCTGGGATTGCTGGCCAGCATTGGCCGTCTGACGCTCTTTTTCGGTGAAACGCTGGGCCACATGATCCGCCCGCCCTTTTACCTGCGTGAATTCGGGCACGCCCTGTTCTCCATCGGCTGGCTGTCTTTGCCGGTTGTCGGGCTGACCGCGATCTTTACGGGCGGCGCGCTGGCGTTACAGATTTATGCGGGCGGCGCACGGTTCAATGCCGAAGCAGTGGTGCCCCAGATCGTGGCCATCGGCATCGTACGCGAATTGGGGCCTGTGCTAGTCGGGTTGATGATCGCCGCGCGGGTCACATCTTCAATTGCCGCAGAAATCGCGACGATGAAGGTCACGGAACAAATTGATGCGCTCATCACTTTGTCTACCAACCCAATGAAATACCTCACGGTTCCCCGCGTTCTGGCCGCGTTTCTGGTGGTGCCATTGCTTGTCGCCGTCGGGGACGTGATTGGCATTTTGGGCGGCTATATCGTGGGCACAGGCACTTTGGGTTTCAATCCAAGCACCTATATTCGCAGCACTGTCGATTTTCTGGAATGGTCTGACATGCGCTCTTCTCTGATAAAAGGTGCGGCCTTTGGCACGATCGCGGCTACGATGGGCTGCTATTTCGGCCTCACCTCTGGCCGTGGCGCACAAGGCGTTGGCCGCGCCACCAAATCAAGCGTCGCCACAGCGGCCGTTCTGATCCTTGCGGCGAATTTCCTGCTGACCAGCCTGCTCTTTGCCGCATGATCGCGCCGCAAAATATCCACAAAACGTTCGGCGGGAACCGGGTTTTGCAAGGTGTGGATCTTGTGGTGGATCAAGGCGCGTCGATGGTGATCATCGGTGGCTCGGGCACGGGGAAGTCGGTACTTTTGAAGTGTATTCTGGGTCTGGAACAGCCCGATAAAGGCGAAGTTCTGATCGACGGCCAAAACATCACCAACCAGAACCGCGCAGATATGCTTGGCCGGTTCGGCATGTTGTTCCAAAGCGCCGCCCTTTTTGACAGTTTGACGATCTGGCAAAACGTAGCTTTTCGCCTTTTGCGCGGTCGGCAAAAGCGCCCGCGCACCGAGGCACGGGATATCGCGATATCCAAGCTGCGGCGCGTCGGTTTGTCAGAAAAGGTAGCCGACCTCTACCCCGCCGAACTGTCCGGTGGAATGCAGAAACGTGTAGGCCTCGCCCGTGCGATTGCAGCCGATCCCGACATAATCTTTTTCGATGAGCCCACCACCGGGCTGGATCCCATCATGGCTGGTGTCATCAATGATCTGATCCGCGAAATCGTCACCGAGATCGGCGCCACAACGATCACAATCACGCATGATATGTCATCGGTGCGCGCCATCGCGGATCATGTCGCCATGTTGCACCATGGGCGCGTGCAATGGTGCGGCTCTGTTGACACGCTGGATCAGGCCCAAGATCCGTTTGTAGATCAATTTATCAACGGTCGCTCAGAAGGCCCGATTGAAACGGTGCGTTAACGTGCTGCGCTATCTGAACCTGCTGCTGCTTGTGCTCTATCCCATCGCCTGGTCTGCGCCTTTGATGCGCGCAGGCTTGCTGCCTTTGTTCGGACTGGAAGAAATCAGCATTCTGTCGGGAATTCAGCAACTCTGGAACACTGATCTGTTCCTGGCATTGATTGTGGCGCTTTTCGCAATCCTCGCGCCGATCGCGAAAACGGCAATTCTTGCCATAATCCATTTTGGCCCACATTGGGGCGTCGGCCACCGGGTTGCAGACATGCTTGGGCGCCTTGCGATGGCCGATATATTTTTGATTGCGCTCTATGTGACCGTGGTAAAAGGCGTCGGCATTGGCCGCATTGAAATCGCCTGGGGTCTTTATCTGTTTACCTTCTGCGTGATGGCGTCTTTGCTGATCAGTTGGAAAACACAGCCTTCGGAAAATTCCGCCTAATTTGCCCCACACAATGCTTCGTGAAGTAAGTCATTGTTTCGGATTAGCGAACAACGCCTTGAAAAAGCTCTATTTTAGTTAAATTTCGCCAAATTCGCGTAAAATGCAATCTGGGCCGTTAGGATATTTGATTCGCCAGCGGCGATTTAGGAGATTTTTTAGTATGTCCACGTTTGCTTCAAACGCGGTACAAAGCATCGCGTCATTTTTTCAACCATTCGCAGGACTTTTGCTTTTTGCTGCGGCCATTTCATTAGCTGGATATACGATATCTTGCGGATTCGGCTATAGTCAATGGCTATATATGCCGATGTCTTTTGGAAACACCATTTACTCTGATGCGGGTATGTACCTACAGATCGGGGTGACGGTATTCGCATTTTCTTTGCTGTTTTACATGCCGTCCAGCGCGCGGGTGATGGCCTTGGAACACTCACACCGCCGGTTTCACATCACGATGGAAGACGTGGCGCACGCCTACTACGCGTCGCACCGGGCGGATCGGAAAGACGCCTTCAAGTTGAAGTCAGAGTTCGATTCAATCCGTGAGCGAATTTCTTACCTCAACGAACATCCGGACCTGGCTGACCTCGAACCGAACGTCGTCGAGGTGGCATCGCAAATGAGCCATGTGGCACGGGATTTGGCCGATACCTACTCGGACAAGAAGGTAAAGCGCGCCAAGGATTTCCTTGTTCAACGACAACAGGACATCGAAGACTTCAACGAGCGCCTCGAAACCGCCAAAGCAACTGCAATCGAACTGCGCCAATGGGTTCAGGCGGTAGACATGGAAGAAACCGTTGCCAGATCACAGTTGAACCGGATGCGTGAAGAGCTGCAGGATATTTTGCCCGAGCTATGGAAAGACGACGCTGAGGTTCTGCCGCCATCTGAAGACGCAGCCGACCCGATAGACAGCAGCGAGGATCACGCCAGCTACCGTGGACCCGATCTGGATGATGTGGATGTTGTGCCAGACGACCCGCGGGTTGTCTCGATGCTGGCGGCGCGCAAACGAGCAATGTAGCGCCGCACCTTGTAGATTGGCCAGAAGCCGCTAAGACGCTTTTATGGCCAAACCAACCACGCAATATGTTTGCTCCGCTTGCGGTTCGACCTTCACAAAATGGTCGGGCCGCTGCGATTCCTGTGGCGAATGGAACACCATTTCCGAAGACACAGGCCTCTCTGCGTCCGGTCCGGGCAAATCGGCGCTTGGCGCGCATCGCGGCAAAGCTATCACGCTGACCAACCTAACCACCAAAGACACGCCCCCACCCCGCACGCTGTCCAAGCTAGATGAGCTGGACCGGGTTCTGGGCGGCGGTCTCGTTCCCGGGTCTGCCATTCTTGTCGGCGGCGATCCGGGGATCGGCAAATCGACACTCTTGCTGCAGGCGGCGGCGCGCTTTGCCAATGCGGGGCTGCCCACGGTCTATGTGAGTGGCGAAGAATCCTCTGCCCAGGTGCGCTTGCGCGCGCAGCGGCTTAATCTGTCTGATGCCCCTGTGCTGTTGGCCGCGGAAACCAACCTGCGCAACATCCTGACCACGCTCGACAAGGATCGCCCGGCTTTGGTCGTTATCGATTCCATCCAGACCATGTGGTCCGACAGCGTTGACAGCGCGCCCGGCTCGGTCAGCCAGGTACGCGCCGCCGCACATGAGTTGACCACATTTGCGAAACAACGCGGTGTTTCGGTTGTGCTGGTGGGCCACGTCACCAAAGAGGGTCAAATCGCGGGCCCTCGGGTGGTCGAGCATATGGTCGACACGGTTCTCTATTTCGAAGGCGAGCGCGGTCACCCCTTCCGCATCTTGCGCGCGGTCAAAAACCGCTTTGGTTCGGCGGACGAGATCGGCGTGTTCGAAATGACAGGTCGCGGCCTGGAACAGGTCACAAATCCATCCGAGCTCTTTCTGTCGGAACGCGGCCAACCTGCCCCCGGCTCGGCCGTGTTTGCCGGTATCGAAGGCACGCGCCCAGTGCTGGTGGAATTTCAGGCCCTCGTTGCCCCGACACCGCACAGCCAGCCCCGCCGCAGCGTTGTGGGCTGGGATGGGTCGCGCCTGGCGATGATCCTGGCGGTGTTGGAATCGAGATGTGGCATCCCCTTTGCAGGCCTGGACGTCTATTTGAACGTCGCCGGCGGCATCAAAATCACCGAACCCGCCGCCGATCTGGCGGTTGCAGCCGCCTTGCTGAGCGCCCGCGAAGATAGCGCACTGCCTGAGGGAGCGGTGACTTTCGGGGAAATCTCGCTCTCAGGTGCGCTCAGACCGGCACCTCAGACCGAAAATAGGTTGAAAGAAGCCCAAAAACTTGGTTTCACAACGGCGATTGTTCCAGCTGGCGGCAAGCTAGGCGGGGCGACGGGAATTGTGCTAAACCAGATGGACGACCTAACGGGGTTTGTCGGCACGGTTTTCGGGGCCGGGTAACCGGCAAACACGAAAAGAACAGGCAAACGAGCGGGGCCGCTATGGAAGGATTTACGATTATCGACGGTGTCGTGGCCGTTGTGATCATTCTGTCGGCCCTGTTGGCCTACGGGCGCGGGTTTGTGCGCGAAGCTATGGCCATCGCGGGCTGGATCGTCGCAGCTGTCGTTGGCTTTTTGTTTGCACCCCGTGTTGAACCGCTGGTGCGCGAAATCCCGGTTGTGGGCGAATTTCTGGCCGACAGCTGCGAACTAAGTGTGATCGGGGCCTTCGCCTTGGTCTTCACCGTGGCCTTGATCATTGTCTCGCTGTTCACGCCTCTTTTCAGCTCTCTGGTGCAGAGGTCCGCACTAGGCGGATTGGATCAGGGGTTTGGGTTCTTGTTCGGTGTGGCGCGCGGCATCCTGTTGGTGGCCATTGCCTTCTTTGTCTACGACACGGTGATCACGGGACAAGAATACACGATTGTCGACGAAAGCCGGTCTGCTGCTGTCTTTGGCCGCTTGACCTCGCAAATCGAAGACCAAAACCCCGAACAGGCGTTGGGCTGGATTACGCAGCAATACGAAACGCTCGTTGCGTCGTGTGACGGTTAACGAACCATCGTCTAAAAGTTAATCACGCTGATCTTTCAGCGTATCCATATAATCCCCCAGCGTCTTGCCCGGCTCATCCACAAACATCTCGGGCAGAGCTTCGGCAGATTGCACGAGATCCACCCGAAAGACGCGGAAATCGCCGCGCAGCTCGCACCAGGCCGTCAACGTCCAAACGCGCCCCCAGTATTCCATATGCAAGGGCCGGATCAGACGGCTGGTCAGACGGTCGCCTTTGGAATGATAGACAATGCGCAGCTTCTGGCGTGCTTTGATCGCGGCACGAATTGTTGGCATTTGGGAAAATCCGCGCACAGTATCGGCAAAGGGATAGACCGCAAATTTCCAGGCATCCGCTTGCTCCACCACCCGCTCCGGCAGCACTGCATCGATCTTTTCAGCCAGATTTTGCGCCGCCCGCTTGAGATCGGGGTCAGCCGCCTCTGACACGATGGCGACCCCCAGATTGAGCGCTTCCAATTCCTCAACCGTCAGCGTCATCGGGGGCAAAGTGATGGGTTCACGCAGGATATATCCTACCCCGCGCTCCCCCTCGACCGGAATTCCCGACGCAACAAGGGTGTCCATATCGCGGTAAATCGTGCGCACCGACACTTCGAGACGTTCTGCAATGTCTTGCGCCTTGTGCAAAGCGCCATCCCGCAAAATCTGAATGATATCAAACAATCGGTCGGTGCGCCGCATGATCTACCTTTGGTGCAGACTGATGTGTTCGTGCCGCATCACGGCGCTTTCCGGGTCAATCATGCTCATGAACGGACCAGCCGCCGGATTTTGCATCATCGCCTCCGCCGCGGCTTTTGCAGCAGACAGTGATGTCCAGGTAATGTGATCCGTCCACATGCCGTCTTGGCCCTTGCTTAGCGTACGGGCGATGACGGCGCCTGTGTTGTCCAGAAACGGTGTCATGGCATCGGCGGCATTTCGAAAGGCCGCCTCGTCCGTTCCATCTGCCAACCGAAATGTCACGATTTCAGCGACTTGGCCGTCCTGCCCCGCACGGTCGCTGTCAGGTGCGCTGTGCACAATGGCGCGTGGCCAAGACGGAAATGAATTGTACCGCATGTCGTTTTCTCCTTTGACGTTGCGGTTCCGGTTTAGGCGGATGCAACTGACATAAACCTGTCAGTTGGATTGCTCAAGCCCGAAAAAATCATCTCAAAGCGCCCACCATTTCGTGAAATTCCGCCGTCTTTGCTTTTGATCCGCCGCACCTTTGGTTACGCCAATAGGTGATTTCGCGTGCCTGACACGCACAAACCAGCAACACAGGGGTGACCCGATATGCTTAACAACATCGGCCTTCCAGGCCTTCTTCTCATCGCCGTCGTCGTGCTTGTTCTTTTTGGGCGCGGTAAAATCTCTTCGCTCATGGGCGAAGTTGGCAAAGGTATCACGAGCTTCAAGAAGGGCGTGAACGAAGGCAAAGAAGAGCTTGAAACAGCGGCCATGGAAGAGGCCAAAGACATCACGCCAGAGGCGGAAGCAGACAAAGACAAGGCCTAAGCCATGTTTGATATGGGTTGGGCCGAGCTGCTTGTCATCGGCATTGTCGCATTGATTGTCGTGGGTCCTAAGGATCTGCCGATGCTCTTTCGCAACGTGGGTCGCTTTGTGGGCCGCGCGCGGTCTATGGCGCGCGAGTTTACCTCTGCGATGAACCAGGCGGCTGATGAGGCCGGTGTCAAAGACATTCAGAAGTCTCTCAAGACCGCGACCAACCCGATGGGTGCCGCGATGGACGGTGTGAAAGACGCAGCCTCCAGCCTGACCAATCTAGATCCGGACAGCGAAACCGGAAAGATGGCGGCGGATCGCGCTGAACAATCGGCCAAGATCAAAGCCGCGCATGCCCGCAAAGCAGCTGAACGCATGTCGCGCGAAGCCGAAGAGGCAAAACGTGCAGCAGAAGAAGCAGAAGCCGCGTTGAGCGAAGTAAAGGCCAAAGACGAATAATGGCGCAGACCGAAAACGATATAGACGACAGCGCCGCACCGCTGATCGAGCATCTGGCCGAGCTGCGCACACGGCTGATACGGTCGGTGATTGCGCTTTTGGTAGGCATCGTTCTGGCGTTCACCGTCGCGGAACCGATCCTGCAATTCCTAGTGGGCCCGATCGAAGAAACCCTGCGCGCTTTGGGTGATCCGTCACCTACCTTGCAATACACCTCACCGCAGGAATACCTCTTTACCCTGTTCCGCATCTCGATGGTCTTTGGCTTTGCCTTGTCCTTCCCGGTGATCGGATTCCAGCTGTGGCGCTTTGTGGCGCCGGGGCTGTATCGCAAGGAAAAGAACGCCTTTCTGCCCTTCCTCATCGCCTCCCCTGTGATGTTCCTCCTGGGCGCTAGCTTTGCCCATCTGGTTGTCACCCCGCTGGCGATGCAGTTCTTCCTGGGCTTTGCGGATGTCTCTTCGATCTTTGCCAACCTTCTGTCCTCTGTGGTCAGCGGCGATGTCGCCGCCACAGGCGCGGCTGCCGTGGTTCCAGAAACCCAAGAAGGCGTGCGCATTACCTTCTTCGGCAAGGTCAATGAATCGCTCGACATCACGTTGAAGTTCATCATGGCCTTTGGCTTGTGCTTCCAACTGCCGGTTCTGTTGACCTTGATGGGCAAGGCCGGTCTGGTCAGCTCTGAAGGTCTGGGCAATGTGCGCAAATACGCGATCGTCGGGATCTTGGTGCTGGCCGCTTTGGTCACACCGCCAGACGTCATTACGCAAGGCATCCTGTTTGTGGTTGTCTATGGCCTTTATGAAATCTCAATCTGGCTTGTCCGTAGCGTCGAATCCAAGCGCGAAGCACAGCTGCGCGAAGATGGGTTTTACGACGACGAAGACGAGGCGGACGAGGAACTCAAGTGATCAACGACCCAATGGACCGTATCGCGGCCGCGCTTGAGCGTATGTCGCCTGTCCCCGCTGGAACGCCCGAGTTTGAGACCGCACCTGCCTTTGTTTGGCATGTAGAGCCAGATCGCTTGCAGCCTGTGCCAGAGGTCTCTCGCGTTGACCTGACGCTCCTGCTGGGCATCGACCGGGCGCGCGATACGTTGATGGCGAACACACGGCAATTCGCCCAAGGTTTGCCCGCGAACAACGCTCTGTTGTGGGGCGCACGCGGCATGGGGAAATCGAGCCTTGTCAAAGCGATCCACGGCGCACTTCACCCCGATTTCCCCGATCTGAAAATCGTCGAATTGCAGCGCGAAGATCTGCCCAGCGTGGGCCGTCTGCTCAACATCCTGCGCGATGCGCCGGCCCGGTTCATCCTCTTTTGCGATGACCTGTCGTTCAGCCATGATGACCAGCATTACAAATCCCTCAAGGCCGTTCTGGATGGCGGCATTGAAGGACGGCCCGACAATGTGGTGCTTTACGCCACCTCAAACCGTCGTCACCTGATGCCGCGCGATATGATCGAATACGAACGCTCCAGCGCCATATCCCCGTCTGAAGCGGTGGAAGAAAAGGTATCCTTGTCTGATCGCTTCGGTCTGTGGCTTGGGTTCCACCCCTGTGATCAGGATCATTACCTCGCCATGATCCGCGGCTATTGCGATGCCTATGGGGTTGAGATTGACGATGCCACTCTGCGCGCGGAAGCCGTGGAATGGCAGGCGACGCGTGGCTCGCGGTCTGGCCGCGTGGCGTGGCAGTTCTTTACCGATCTCGCCGGGCGGCACGGTGTGGCGCTCACCGGCTAGGGCTTTACCAGCACCCTACCCTTGCGAAGCAAACACAAAGCACCGTGCCCGCGGCACCCGCACCCACATCACCGTGCCCGCTTGCGGCAGAAAGACGTTGGGCACCACGGCCGTGATCTGCGTCTCGCCGTCATCCAGTTCGAATTCCACCAAGCTGTCGCGCCCCAAAAAGCGCGCGCGCTGCGTGATGGCCCGTGCCGCCACACCTTCTGTGGCCGACGCGGGCGGCGCAAAACCGGCGCGATCAAAGTCGATGCGCACATGCTGAGGCCGAAACACAATATCCACGGGCGTGCCATCAGCCACACCGTTGGCGGCAAACGCCCCAAGCGGTGTTTGCGCCTCACCTTCTTGAACTACACCCTTCAGCGCGTTGATATCGCTAAAGAACGAAACAGCTTCCAGATCCGAGGCCTGCGCATAGATTTCGTGAGGAGAGCCGCGTTGAACAATGCGCCCCTCTCGCATCAGGGCGATGGTGTCTCCCATCCGCATTGCCTCTTCCGGTTCGTGCGTGACCAGCAAGACGGCGGTGTCTTCTTCTTTCAGCAAGGCAAGCGTCTCATCCCGAATACCGTCGCGCAGCCGCTTATCGAGACCGGAAAACGGTTCGTCCATCAACATGATCTTCGGGCGCGGGGCCAAAGCACGGGCCAAGGCCACGCGCTGTTGCTCACCACCCGACAGTTGATGCGGGAACATCTGCGCAAATGCGTCCATACGCACCCGCGCCAGCATCTCAGCGGCGCGCGCTTGGCGTGCCGGTTTAGGGCCGCTCACACCATATGCGACGTTGTCTATGACAGACATGTGCGGGAACAGAGCGAAATCCTGAAACATCAGGCCGATGCCGCGCTCTTCGGGCGGTACGAACTTGGATTGACCGGCAAAGCATTGGCCGTCCACCAGAATTTCACCAGAATCGCAGGTTTCGACCCCGGCAATCATGCGCAGCGTCGTGGATTTGCCACAGCCCGACGGCCCCAACAGGCATGTCACTTCGCCTGCGGCCACGCTCAACGACACGTCATTCACAACGCGACGCCCTTCGAAACTGCGCGACACGTGCCGCACTTCAAGACGTGAAACTGCCTCAGACAATCCTGACCTCAATCCTCAGACTTTCTTTGAGGCCTTAGCAGCGCGCCCGCGCCATGACAAGAATTCAACCACTTGTCTGTTGGTAAAGGTCAAAGACGGCGTACGCCCGATCCTTCCCGTTGATCTGAACAATCACCCGATGCGGACCGGGATAGAGGCGGAACGTCGTCGCATCGCCTTTGAATTTATGCGCCTTGGTCAGTGTCATGGCCTGCCCGGCCTTCAGCTTGGCGGACTTCAGTTTGAACACCTTGGTGCCGATTTTGCCAGCGGGGCGAAAGAACTCGACCCGGTAGTCAACGATCACCGGCATATCCTCTGGCGCAGTCAGCGTTACAGAGATCGGCAAGGTCTCGCCAATAGCAACCTTTTGGCGGCCTAGCTCAATCTCTGTCTCTATCGCTATGTCTTGCCGATAACCCAACAAGGCCAATGCGCCACCGTGCCCATCTTTGACCAGCGTGCGCAGCGCATGGCGGCGCATCCAATCCAGCTCTTTGGGGGTTTGCGTCTGTTTGCCCTGCCAATCCTTCAACTGGGCCACGACCGCGTCGGGCTGCGATTTGGCGATGTCATTCAGGTGGTTGGCGACTGATCGTGTCACATACCGGGTTCGATCCGCGTGCAATATGTTCAGCAATGGCAGCGTATCCTGGGATGTCATCGAAATGCTTTTCGCCCAAGGCAACTTGGGCCGCGTGCCTTCCGACACAAGGCGACGCACATGATAGTTGGGATCTTTCGCCCAAACATGCAGTTGCGCCAGCGTTTCTTGCGGCCACCGGTTGATGAAGGGGCGAATGTAAAACTCCATCGAAAACCGCTGTGTTGCCGCGTGCAGCAGCGTAAAAGACAGCGCACGATGCGCCTCTAACCCGTGACGTACAGCCAGAATGCCGGGAATCGCATGAATGAAATGCCCAAAATCATCATCTGTTTTCAATGGGTCAAGCGGCGCAGGCATCATCGCCTGCAGCTGATCTGCCATCTCGGGAAAATCGGTGCTGAGATGTGGCTCAAGGCAATCCGCAAACCAATCAAGGCATTCCAACAGCCCGCGTTCAGGAATGCCCCGCAGCGCTTCGGAACAGAAGCGTTCGGCATCAAACCCAGGCAAACCCGCAGCATATTCTGCTGCAAGCTGGCCCAGGCTCTCTGCGTTAAACAATTGGTCTTTCAGCGAGAAGTTCTTTTCTGCCATCAGAGCGTCGCGTTCATTGCGCCCCCATCCAGCAGGATGTTTTGGCCGATGATAAAGCCCGCGTGCTGCGAACACAGGAACGCGCAGGTCGCCCCAAATTCGTCTGCCGTGCCAAAACGGCCAGCCGGAATTTCCGCTTCGCGTTCTGTGCGCGCTTCCTCAACTGTGATCCCACGCGCCTGCGAGATGCTTTGGTTTAACGCCTTGATACGATCCGTGTCGTGCACACCAGGCAGCAGGTTATTCACCACAACGCCCATAGGAGCCACTTGCCGCGCGGTGCCCGCAACATAGCCGGGCAATCCCGCACGCGCCGAATTTGACAGCCCAAGCGCGGCAATCGGGGCTTTCACGGATTGGGAGGTGATATTCACAACCCGTCCCCACCCTTTGTCGATCATCACTGGCAACAGCGCTTTCATCAACGCGATGGGGGTGAGCATGTTGGCATCAAGTGCCGCGATGAAATCGTCACGATCCCAATCACTCCACACGCCCGGTGGGGGGCCTCCGGCGTTGTTCACCAGAATATCCACGTCACCCGCAACATCCAAAAGCTGCGCTTGGCCATTTGCCGTCGTCACATCGACGGCAACGGTTTGCACCGACACGCCAAAGTCATCCCGCACCGATTGCGCGGACGCTTCCAGCACGTCGGCGGTACGGGCGTTCATCACCAGATCGACACCTGCATCTGCGAGGGCGCGCGCGCACCCCAATCCCAAACCTTTGGAGGACGCGCAGACAAGCGCCCGTTTCCCTGAAATTCCCAGGTCCATGTTAACCACTCCTTAATACTTCGGCGGCAATTTGCGCAGATTTCCGGCGCCAGCGAAAGGCCATTGCATTGCCGGACCAGCGCCACAATTGAAATAGACACAACTAAGATCAACAGCCACGTCTGACACCCCAATTAT
>JABSSA010000280.1 GCA_013214665.1 Paracoccaceae bacterium | reverse complement strand
TCGCCCGTGCCGTCGATCAGACGGTTTTCGCTTTCATGGGCAATCGCAACTTCCGGCCCCGCGGCCCCGCCAACTGACCCCGGCTCTTGCCGGTCCAGCGGGTTACAGCACATCTGATGCGCGGCTTCGGTCATACCATAGGCCTCAATGACCGGCGCGTTAAACGTCTCTGACAATTGCCCCATGACCTGCGCTGGCAGCGACGCAGAAGACGACCGCAAGAACCGCAGCGGCACATTGGCGATGGTTTCAGCGTTGCGGCCCGCACGTGCCAGAATGGCCTGATGCATGGTTGGCACGGCGGTGTACCAGCTTGGCTTGGCCTCAGCCATCATTGCGAAAAAGTTCAGCGCGTTGAACCCCGCGGTGCAAAAGATCGAACCGCCCGCGGCAAAGCTTGCCGCCACAGCCGCGACCAAACCGTGAATGTGAAAGAGCGGCATGACGTTCAAACACCGATCCTCTGCGTTCAACGCAAGCGACGCCGCAATGTTCTGCGCCGAAGCCGCGACATTGGATTGCAACAGCGGCACAATCTTGGGGCGCGACGTGGTGCCCGAGGTATGCAGGATCAGCGCAACATTCTCCGCGTTCACATAGCCTTGCCCTGCGCCGGTGGTCTCACACTTCAGCGAAAATGCGCCCGCCGCCTCTTCCGCGACCAACGTGATCACTTGCAACCCCAACCGCTGCGCCGCAGCCAGCGCGGGGCCATCATATCCAGCCTCAATAACCAACGCCTTGGCCGACAGGTCTTCGAGGTAAAAGGCAAATTCATCTTCACGGTAATTCGGGTTCAGCGGTGCAGTTGTTGCCGCTTGGGCGATTGTGAAAAACGCCGATGCCATATCTGGCCCGTTGGGCAACACAATCGCGACCCTGTCCGCCGCACCCACACCAAAACCGCGCAACGCATCCTGCACCCGCGATGCTTGATCCCGTAGCCCACCATAGGTCAACCACCCCCGCCCAGGAGCGCCCAAGGCAAGCGCATCTGCGGGGTGGCCCGCGATCAATTGGCTCAATGTTGTGTGCATAGTCTGCTCCTCAGCACTTCTTGCTTACCGCGGTCTGGGTGCGCCTTTGGTCAGGCGCTGATCACGCGACTGCACAGGACATAGAAAAAAACCCACCGCAAGTACAAGCCAACCCTGCACAGATGCACAAAGCGGCCTTGGCGCACGACATGGCGCAAAGCACAGATTTCTCAAGCCTGGATTCGCGAAAGCCCGCGCTCAAGAAAACGTACATGCCCCCTTGCTCAAAACGTCCTCCCACGCGACAACTCTGCCGTTGTCTTAAAACGAAAGCCCACCGCGATGATGCGCATAGATTGCCTGCAATACGCCAACTGGTCCGAAAAGATCTTTCGGCAGATGCGCGAAGGTGGCGTTGATGCGGTGCATGTCACCATCGCCTATCACGAAAGTTTTCGTGAAACGGTTCTGAACTTTGAGCAATGGAACCGTTGGTTCGAACAATACCCCGATCTGATCATGAAGGGCCAATGGGCCAGCGATATTGATCGCGCCCGCGAGACCGGGCGCACCGCGATCTTCTTTGGCTTCCAGAACCCCAGCCCCATTGAGGATGACATCGGCCTTGTCGAAATCCTGCACACACTCGGCGCACGGTTCATGCAGTTGACCTACAACAACCAATCGCTACTCGCGACAGGCTGTTATGAAGCCGAGGACCCCGGCATCACCCGCATGGGCAAACAGGTGATCAAGGAAATGAACCGCGTGGGCCTTGTTGTTGACATGAGCCATTCCGCCGACCGTTCCACCATCGAGGCTGCCGATTTGTCGGAGCGCCCGATTGCCATCACCCACGCCAACCCCCACAGCTGGTCGCCCGGTCTGCGCAACAAGAAAGATGATGTGATCCGCGCGGTAACAAGCCAAGGCGGGATGCTGGGCTTTTCGCTCTATCCGCACCACCTCAAAGGTAAGACGGACTGCACGCTGGAAAGCTTTTGCCAAATGGTCGCTGACACCGCAGACAAGTTCGGAGTCAAGAATTTGGGCATTGGCTCGGACCTCTGTCAGGATCAACCCGACAGCGTTGTTGAATGGATGCGCGTGGGCCGCTGGTCCAAAGAGATCGACTACGGCGAAGGATCAGCGAGCGCACCAGGTTTCCCGCCCATGCCCGACTGGTTCCAGGACAACCGCCATTTCGGCAATATCGAAGCAGGATTGCGCGCCGTCGGCTTTTCAGACGAAAATGTGAGCGACTTGATGGGTGGAAACTGGTACCGCTTCTTTGCCGAAAACTTCACGCCTCGGGGGGTGACATGAAAGATATCGACGCCATACCGCTCCGCGCCCCGGAAAAGGTCATGCGGCTGAAACGGCTTGGGTCTTTTCACCAGTGCCGCCTCAGCTTCATGCGCAACCTCCTGCGCCGCGTCTCGGGTGAGGGTTGGACTTTTACCCGCGCAGCCTTTGAAATTGACGACACCGGTGTCGGCCACGCCGTCTATACCGCCGCCGGCCCCGATCACAGCTATTCGCTGGTGGCCTTCGCCCATGATCTGCCGGATGATCAACGCTCTGACCGGGTGATCGCCGAAGCTTGGGATGCCACCTTCACGCTTTTCGACGGTGTCCCCAACGCCGAGGATATCGCGCGCCTTTCTGGAAACGTGCCCGTGCAAGAAGCGGGCCGGGTCAGCGAAGATGAGCTGACCCTGTCCCGCGCCAACCGCTCTGTCCGGCTCTGGACCCATGTGATCGACGCCCTTGCGCAAGGCAAACAGCCCGACATCGACCAGATTGACGCTGTGGGCTACCTGATGCGGACAACGGCGGTTTACGGATCAGGCAAATTTGGGGCCGCAGATCGCGCCAAGATCAAAGACCGGCCCGAAATGTCAGCCCCGTTTCAGGCGGAAATGCTTACCGTTTACCTGATCCGCACCTTCGTGCGCGATCTGGCCGAACATATGGCCCGCGCCAAAGGCGGCGACGCCGCCGTGCGCCTTGATCCGGCCATCGCGCGGCGTCTGGGCATCGGCAATTCCACCGGCCTCGGCATGGCGCCCTTCATCGTCAATCACCCGATCCTTTTCAACAACTGGATCGCCGCGCGCGAAGAAGCGATCAGCCGTGTCCGCGCCCTTGAGACCGCCAGCGCGGATGAGATCACCCATTTCCGTGATCTCTTTGCGCGCAGCGAAGTGATGGTGTCCCGGCGGACGTCGCAACACCCAATCCAGATCGCAAGAATTGCTGACCTGACTGCCGATTTGCACGCCGCGCGCATGTGGATCGATACCGAAGCCAACTGGGGCATCCGCCCGTGGAACGCGCTGATGCAATGGGCCGAAGATACGCTCAGCGAAGAGGGGCAGGAATTGATCGGTTCGCTTTTGCTGGAGCCTTATGGCGATCTGGTCGACGATCTTGTGACCCAAATGTCAGACGACAACACAGAGGCCTTCCGCATCTCAGGCGCGATGCCCGTGGGCGAGGTGATTGAGCTGATCAAAAACGCGTTTGACTGGGCAACAGATCTCGATTGGTCCAGCCACGAAAACAGCGCGCGTCTTTGGTACGTGTCCGAAGAAAAGCTGGAACCCCGGCTGGGCGAACGGTTTGAAGAGCCAATTATGGACTACGAACAGCCACTGGCCCCCGCCCGCGACGCTGCATTTGCACTGGAGGCACTGGCCGATTGGGATGCGACCAAGCCCATCGCCGCCTTCCTGCTCAAGCACCCCGAACACCGCCACACAATCCGCCGGGCCCAGATGTCGCGCGTCGCCCCTTACGGCGAAATTCATGACAACACGATTGCGGCGGATGTCATGCCCATCGACATGCTGCGCGCCAAACTATCGTTCTTTGGCGCCATCCACTTTGACCCCCGTTCTGACCGCTGGGTGCGAATTTGCATGTATCAGGGCGCGCCGTACCCCGATGAGCTCGGCGCCGCATGCCCCGATGATTGGGTCTATCCGACAATGGTTTCATGAACCGATCGATCGGCGAGATTGAATCTCAGGTCAAAACCGCCGCGCGCGGGGCTGGCTATGCAAATGGTCTGGCCGAAGAAGCTGCAAAAGCGGTTGGCTGGCTGGCCGGGTTTGACGGGTCCAAGGCCTGCGCCGCGTTCGCCTCGTTGCTGTCTGAACGCGCCGCCGGGGATATCGCGGAATTTGATGCGGCCTTTGTCGGCAACGCACTGCACGCCAAATTCGAGCCCCTCTGCCCGATCACAGCCGGGGCTGCCATTTCTGATTGGGCCGACGGCGCAGAGGATCCGGCATTGGAGACTGGCGCGGTCGCGCATCCTGTTTTGCTGGTGCCTTTTGTCGCCGCAATAGCCCGCTCCCACACTTTGACGCTCAGCCTTGAGGCCGATGGTTTCCGCGCTGTGACGAATGGCACTGCCTTGTCGACAAGAGGCGCGGCTCCTGCGCGGGCCACAAGCGTTGTGATCCAACCTGCCTCAAATGTACTCGATCCGCTGGACAAACAAACACGGGCTGACATACCGGGCGCGTTATGGTCTGTGCTGAAGCGCTTTGCGCATCACACTTACGCCCCGTCGACCGAGGAATCCCGAAGGCTCGGTGCCGGCAGCGGCGAGACTGATCAAGATTGATAGCGGCGCCTGACCCAAGGGCCAGTCGTAACCACTTTAAACCAGCACGTCTTGATCATCCGCCGAAAGACGCCAGCGGCGCGCCAAACATGCTTTCATCCGGCACAATACCCAACCCTGGCCCGGTAGGGCGCTGAATGTGTCCACCCACGATCTGGATGCCGTTTTCCGCGTCATAATTCCCGTCAATATAAGGTGCAGCCAGCCAAACCCCTTCGCAAAGCTGTGGCTTCACCGTTGCTCCGATCTGGGTGCAGGCCGCGGCAATAATGTCGCCACCCCAGCTGTCATCGCAGGTATGTGGCAGGTTACGCGCTTCGCAAATGTCACGAAACGCCCGCATGTTTTGCAGCCCGCCTATCCGCGTGACCTTCATGCCGAACCCATCGACCAAACCCGTCCCGGCCGCAGAGATAACGGTGTTCAGGTCAACGCTGTTTTCATCCATATAAATCGGGTGGTTGACGATACCCCGGATCTTTTCAAGATCCTGCACGGTGTTGCACGGCTGTTCCAGAACGATGGGCACATGCTGCAACTCCCGGCTTACCCGCAATGCATCCCGCGTGGTCCAACCACGGTTGGCATCCGCCGCCAGTTGAACGCCTGAGCCGCGCACCTGTTCCCAAACCTTCGCAATGGTTTCGATATCAATCTCGACGGGGCGACCGCCAACCTTGATCTGAAGACGGGGATAGCCTTCCTCCATCTTTTCTTTTGCCAGCTTCGCAATATCGTCCGGCGCGCCAACGCCTGTGGCATAATAGGATGGCACCCGGTCTGTCACTGCCCCACCCAGCAAATCCGCAACCGACACGCCCAGCGCTTTGCCCATCAAATCATGCGCCGCAATATCCACAGCAGCCTTCGCGTAATTATGCCCGTTCAGCAAGCTGTCCATCTTGCGCCGCAAGGTCACGGGCGTGACCGCCTCACCAATCAGAACGTCGGCCATGACTTTCAACGCCGCACGCGCGCCTTCGGTGTGCATCTCGGCATATGTCGCCCCCACTGGGCATGTTTCACCCCACCCGCATGTGCCATCCTGCGCCACCAGCTTGACGAGCGTGGTATCCAACGCCCAAACCGCGCCACTGGCCATCGTATAGGGCCCGTTTTTCACAGGCAAATCATGCGCATAGACATGGATTTCTTTGATGATCATGCCCGACATAGACGTGCCTCCCCGTATTGGTGTTCGCGAAACCTGCTAAGCTGCAATCGATAGTGTTGCAATCACAGAAACGACCGTTTTTGATCAGTGGGTTCTGTCAGTGGGGTGTCCGGTGTGCGGACAATGCTGCCACTCGATGTCATTGGGCGAATGGCTGCATTGCCGTATCGCATTGCTGTGTGGTCAAACTCCCTGAGCCCTTTTAGATAGGCCTTGAAGGTTAGCGTCGATAATCTTGCCCATCATCATTTTCATAACCGTTTGGCCCAGAAGCCATCCAAGAGGCCCGTATTTTACGCGGTAGTCGAATGTCCAAGTGACCTTCGATTTGCCACCCGTCGGCGTGATGCGGATTTCAGAACCCGCTTCGTGCAAGGGCATTGCCGCCATTTCGGAAAGCCGAACGGCATACCCACTTCCAGGTTTCCACTCCGTCACTTCTTCAACCACGGATGTGCCATTCGCGAAGTTGTTGCGGCGCCTTGAGCCCAAACCAAGCTCACCATCTGTCAGCGCATCCACAGAAGTGATCTGCGGGGCGAACTCATCGATGTGCATGTAGCGGCTAAGAACCTTCCACACCGTGTCGGGCTTTGCGTCAATTATTAGGCTGCGTTCATGGTGGATCATCTTTTGGCTCCATTTTCTGTTCTCTGAGCCTGTCCTAGAAAACACCTCCTCTCACCGCTATGACAGCAGTGTGAGAGGAGAGTGCAAAAAATGCGTCGCACTGAACGCCTGTTCCAGATTATCCAAATACTACGGTCCACCCGGTCGCCGATCACAGGACGGGAGTTGGCAGATGAATTGGAAATTTCACTCAGCACGCTTTATCGCGACATGGCAGAGCTTCACGCACAACGCATTCCGATCACCGGTGAAGCCGGCATCGGCTATGTTCTTGATGATGGCTATGACATGCCGCCACTGATGCTAACAGCAGACGAACTGGAAGCTGCGGCGCTTGGTGCGGCGTGGGTCGCATCGGAGGCTGACCCAACTCTCGCCCGTGCGGCGCGAGACCTTGTCTCCAAGTTATCGTCCGCAATCCCAAACGAACTGCGCCCGGTTGTGCTGGATGGGAGTTCGAAACCCATTCAAACGCGTGCACGTGTATCTGAACGTTTTGATAGCGCCCTGCTGCGCCACGCGATCCGCGAAAGGTATCGCCTGCAATTGATCTACACAGATCGCGACGGAAGAACGTCAGATAGGATAGTCTGGCCTCTCTTGATCGCCTTTCTAGACCGGACAAGGTACCTCGTCGGCTGGTGTGAGACGAAGGAGGACTTTCGGCATTTCAAGACCGAAAGGGTCGAGGAACTCAGAGTGCTCGGCAAAAAATATCCTGGGCGACCTGCGGCGTTACTTAAAGGATGGGAAGAAGCGACAGCAAAACGAATGCATAGCTGACTTTCACACATGGCTCACCATACTACACTTTAGGCTCGTTCCAGACTGTCTCCCCCACCCGCAGGATCTGCCAAAACTCAACCGCTTCTGTCACCGGCGATAACGACCAGACTTTCAGATTTCAGTGTCGGTGGGACCCTTACCATCCGGGGCTGAATTCGCGTCACCCCAACAATCCCGTAAAGCGTTTGGTGTCGCTGAAATTCCGCCATGCGGCTCACCACGCGCCTGTGGCGCAACAAACCATTCAAAACCCGGCACCTAACGTGTGACCAAGCGGCAGCAGGCGTTGACATCTGGCACGCGTTATTTCACGGGATGTTTGCGGTAACTCTTCAGCCGTTTTCTTCGTTTCCTGCTCAAGTGGATCAAGGCGGGCGCGTTGAAACCTTTGACCACTTTCAAGACCCCATATTCGCCCGATCAGCAGATGGTACGCGAGATGAACACGAAACTCGGTTCTAATCAAAACGACATATCCCCAGATCACACTGAAGCGCCATTTGACCTCTTTATCGTCGGCGGCGGCGTCAACGGTTGCGGGATCGCCCGCGATGCGGCAGGGCGCGGACTGTCGGTTGCGCTTGCGGAAATGAACGATATCGGCGGCGCCACGTCCTCGTCTTCGACCAAGCTGTTTCACGGTGGATTGCGCTATCTGGAATATTTCGAATTCGGGCTTGTCCGTCATTCGTTGCAGGAACGCGAAGTCTTGTTGCAGGCCATGCCGCACATCTCGTGGCCGATGCGGTTCGTCTTGCCCTATCACCCCGATATGCGGTTCGAAAACACGACCCCCACCTCGCGCATTCTGAACACGCTCATGCCCTGGACCAAGGACAGGCGTCCGGCCGGGATCATCCGGCTGGGGCTCTTCTTGTACGACACGCTGGGCGGCCGCAAAATCCTGCCTGCCACAAAAACCCTGAACCTGTCAGGCACCCCCGAAGGCGCCCCGCTGCAGCCGAAATTTCGCAAAGCCTATGAATATTCGGATTGCTGGGTTGAAGACGCCCGCCTTGTGGTGCTGAACGCCCGCGACGCCGAAGCCCGCGGGGCAACGATCTTGCCCAAAACCAAAGTGACCTCTGCCACCCGGTCCGGTGACGTGTGGGAGATTGAGCTGGCCAATCAGCTGGACGGCACATCCAAAACGCTTCGTGCCCGCGCCTTGATCAACGCGGCTGGCCCTTGGGTTGGCGACATCATTCAAAACAAAGTGCGCTCAAACTCCCGCGAAACCGTGCGTTTGGTCAGGGGTAGCCACATCATCACCAAGCGCCTTTATGATCACGACAAGTGTTACTTTTTCCAAGGCACCGATGGCCGGATCATCTTTGCGATCCCTTACGAGACGGACTTCACCCTGATCGGCACCACAGACGTCGAACACACCGATCTCGACACGCGGCCCACCTGCACGCCTGAAGAAACCGATTACCTTGTCAATTTTGCGAACGGGTATTTCCAGAAAAGCATCACTGCCGATGATGTTGTCTGGACGTATTCCGGCGTCCGCCCTCTTTATGATGATGGCGCATCTTCCGCCTCCGCCGCGACGCGCGACTATGTGCTGACGCTTGATGCCGACAAAGGCGCGCCGCTCTTGAATGTCTTTGGCGGCAAGATCACGACCTATCGCTGTCTGGCCGAAGACGCCTTGGACAAGCTCGGCACTGTTATGCCCGGCATCTCCGGCATCTGGACGGCGGGCATCCCCTTGCCCGGCGGTGATTTCCCAGTGGATGGTGTTCCCGCGCTGTGCGCTACGCTGCGCAAGCAATACACCTTCCTCTCAGACCGCTGGGCGCTGCGCCTTGTCCGGGCCTATGGCACCGAAGCCCAAGACCTGTTGGGCGATGCCAAATTGGCCGAGGATCTGGGCGAAGACTTTGGCGCCACTCTGACCGAACGCGAAGTGCGCTGGCTCATGGCCAAAGAATACGCCACCTGTGCCGAAGATATCCTCTGGCGGCGCAGCAAGCTGGGGTTGCGGCTCGACAAAGCCGCCGCCGAACGGCTCGACATCTGGATGCAAAGCGCAGCCCAAAATCTGAGCCCTGCATAGGTGGCCCTTGCGGGCGTTTGTTCCTATATCACTCGCAGCCGCTTCACCTCTGGATCAAACGCATGGCCATTCCGGTAACACTTCTTAACGGGTTCCTCGGAGCTGGGAAAACCACTCTGATGCAAAGCCTTCTGGTCCAGGCCCGGTCCCTGCCCGATGTTACCCTGGGCGTGATCGTCAATGAAATGAGCCAGCTGGATGTGGATGGTTCCGTTCTCGACACCAGCGAGGTGATCTCGCGCAACAGCCCGCATTTCGCCTCCATCCCCGGCGGCAGCATCAGCGCCGATGATGGGATCCCCCAATTTACCGACGCCGTGCGCAAAGTTCTGGCCGACGGAGAGGTCACACACCTTCTCATCGAAACCTCAGGCAGCACGCACCCCTGGCCATTGCTTAGCGCGATGCGCCAAATGCCAGACCTGCAGCTGAACGGATTTCTGTCGGTCGTGGATACCGTTGTCTTAATGCAAGACCATGATCTTGGCCGCGCCATCCATCCCCGCGCCAGCGCCAATCTGCAAGCGGGCAAACGTGGCGTGGAAAACCTGCTGGCCGAACAGATCATGTTTGCCAACCGCGTCCTGCTGTCCAAAAGCGACAAGGTCACGCGCGATGTGCTGCAACAAGTGGCCGAGGCCGTGCACCCATTGAACCCGCTCGCCGATATCGTGGCGATGCAATGGGGCAACCTCAACCTCGAAAAAGTACTGGCCATGCCCGCCTATAACTATGCTCAGGTCGAAACCCTCGGGGCCGAGCTCACACAATGGGAGGCAGACCACGCCACCACCTCCATCGCCCCCCCCGAGAGCTATGACATCGGCAGCCGCATCCTGCGCGACCCCCGCCCTTTTCATCCAAAGCGCCTTTGGGACGTCTACAACACCTATCTCGGGATCGGCATCTATCGCAGCAAGGGCTTCTTCTGGCTGCCCACGCGCGACTATCATGTTC
>JABSSA010000028.1 GCA_013214665.1 Paracoccaceae bacterium | reverse complement strand
GTTGTTGACGCTGATCGTTCTGGGAGAGGGTTTTTTCAAGCTGGTCGTCACCTTGTCCGAGAAAGGTATATACAAGGTCGCGCCCGACGTTCTGGTCAATTTCGTGATTGGCGGCCTGTCGATGTTCGTAATGTGCTGGATCTATTTCGACTTTGTCGGCAATGCCAAACCCAAGGACAACAAACCCGCAACCATTGCCATCTGGTGGCTGGCACATCTGGTGCTGATGCTCTGCGGGGTGATGGTAGGCGTGGCACTTGCGGCCGAGGTAAAGATCGGTTTCTGGGATCCATACCCGGTCAAATACGCGGCCATCGGTTGCTTCGGGTTGGCGGGATATATCGCCATGCTCTGGGTATTGCGTCAGAATATAGAGGATCGCGTCGCGTCCAGATTTGGACGTGGGGACGTGCGCCTTTTCGGTATACTCTGCGCAATCGGCACTTACTTTGCCGTGCCACATGTGCCGTCTCTGGTGGCCAACTTGCTGTGGGGCACGGCGCTATTTTCGCAGATCGTGGTCCCCGTCAGCCGAGCCTGGATGACGTTCCGCAATGATTGAAGCCAGTTCCACTCTGCGGGCCCGGGTCTATTGGTGGCTCGAGCGGCCCGACCGCAACGCCAATGGTCCACGACTTTTGGAGATCGCGCTAATCGTACTCATTTCGCTGAACGTCGGCGCGGTGATCCTCGAGACGGTCGGGCCGATCTATGCGAGCTGGCAGTTTGCGTTCGACCGGTTCGAAAGAGTGTCGCTGCTGGTATTCATCACTGAATACCTGGCCCGGTTGTGGGTGGCCCCTGAAAGCCCCGAGGTTCATTCGCGACGGGCCTGGGCCTTAGGCCCCTTGGCCATTGTCGATCTACTGGCGATCCTGCCGGCGGTGCTGGGGATGCTCTTTCCTCTCGACCTGCGCATCCTGCGGACCCTTCGGATGCTCCGTCTACTTAAACTCACCCGATATTCACCCGCTTTGGGCATGTTGCTGGCGGTGTTCGAGGAAGAAGCCGAGGCCTTTCTGGCCGGTTTCTTCATCCTTGTTCTGATGCTGATCTTTGCCTCCAGCGGGGCCTGGCTGGCTGAACATGAGGCGCAACCAGAGGCTTTCGGTTCTATCCCTGCCGCCATGTGGTGGGCGGTGGCCACGCTGACGACGGTCGGTTACGGCGACGTGACGCCGGTAACGGTGGCAGGCAGGATCTTCGGCGCGATCATCACCATCGTCGGGATCGGCATGGCCGCGTTGCCTGCCGGGATCATTGCAAGCGGCCTGAACGACCAACTTCACCGCCGCCGTGCCAGCCTGGAAGCCCAGTTTCGCCTTGCGCTGGAGGATGGCACGATTTGTGCAGAGGAGCAGACATCAATAGAAGCCCTGCGCAAGGAGTTGGGCCTTTCCCGTCGGGCAGCCAGCCACATTCACAAACAAGTTCGAACCGAAACACAGGCACGTCAGGGCGTGTGTCCAGCCTGCGGTCGGTCTCTTCAAGTTTCCAAATCTATGGAGTGAATAGATGAGCGCCTTTACCCCCCTTCGTGTAGACATCGTGTCTGATGTCGTCTGCCCCTGGTGCGTCATTGGTTATCACCAGTTGGCACATGCCGCCAATGCAACCGTAGTGGCCATTGACGTGCATTGGCACCCGTTCGAGCTGAACCCCAATATGGTGCAAGAAGGCGAAAACCTGCGGGAACATCTGGCCGCGAAATACGGCACCACACCCGAAGGCTCTCGCAAAGCGCGTGCGCGACTAACCGAGATGGGCGCGGCGCTCGGGTTCACATTCAACTATGCCGACGACATGCGGATGGTGAACACTTTCCGCGCCCACCAACTGATTGACTGGGCTGAAGATCAGGGCCGTGCACATGACATGAAACTGGCGCTGTTCGCGGCGTTCTTCACCCAGCGAGAAGATCTCAACAATGTGGATGTTCTCGCCGATGTCGCCGCCAGCATTGGTCTCGATCGCGACACGGTTGGTGCAATGTTGGAAAGTGGCGAGCGCGCTGAATCCGTCCGAAAGAAAGAGCGGTTCTGGACGTCTCGCGGCGTCACCGGCGTGCCCGCGATGATCTTCAACCACCAACATCTCGTCACCGGCGCGCAGGGCGAAGAGACCTATACCAATATCTTGAATCAGCTGCAGCCAGCGCAAGCCGTCTGAGGGCAAGCACAAACCAAGGGAGGAGATACCATGTCAAAAGCACAAGTGATCCACAAGAAGGGTCCGCCCAGTTGCATGAACTGGGAAGACTGGCACGTGCCTGATCCGGCGCCGGGTGAAGTGCGAATGCGTCACACGGCGGTGGGCGTGAACTATGCTGACACCTATCACCGCGGCGGTATATCTCATCCGTGGCCGGTTCCGGATGAACCGGTGGTGATCGGCTTTGAGGGCGTGGGCATTGTGGAGGGCGTGGGCGACGGGGTGACCGGCTTTAAGACCGGGGATCGTGTTGCTTATGGCATCCCGCCGCTGGGGTCTTATTCCGAGGTGCGCAACTATCCCGCCGACAAGCTGCTGCATCTGCCCGAGGGGTTAGACGACAAGCAAGTCGCCGCGCTGCTGATGAAGGGCATGACGGCACATTACCTGCTGCACCGCACATACGCCGTGCAGCCAGGTGACACGATCCTTGTCCACGCGGCTGCAGGCGGCATGGGGTTGATCCTTTGCCAATGGGCCAAGGCGCTTGGAACAACCGTGGTGGGCACGGTCTCGACTGAAGAGAAAGCTGAGGTCGCCCGCGCGGCAGGCTGTGACTACCCTGTTGTCCGCTCGCGGCAAAGCTTCGTCGACGTTGTGCGTGACGTTACCGACGGCGAAGGCTGCGCGGTCGTCTATGAGGCCATTGGCAAGGACACGTTGCAGGACAGCCTTGACTGCTTGCGCCTGATGGGGGTCTGTGCAGCCTATGGGCACGTCTCGGGTCCGCCCGATCCGGTGGACGTGATACAGGATCTGGGCCGGCGCGGATCGCTGTTCATCACCCGCCCCGCTATCATGCATTACGTTGCCAAACGGTCCGATCTGGAATGGACCGCGCGGGATCTGTTCAAGGCCATCGGCGACGGAATTCTGGATGCCAACATCAACTATGAGTATCCGCTCAAAGACGCGGTCAAGGCGCATGAGGCGATAGAATCCGGCAAGACCTTGGGCGCGACGGTGCTGATCCCATGAGGCTGTCAGGTATCAAAGCCCTGACCTTCGACACCGGTGGCACTGTGCTTGACTGGCACACCGGCTTTCGTGAGGCATTTGCGGCGGCCGGTGCGCGCCACGGGATCGACCGGGACTGGAGCCAGATCGCGAACCGGTTTCGCCGCCTGTCGATGGAGATGATGCTCGATCTTGGTGCCGATGGACCACCCGGGTACAATTTCGATGAAGCCCACGCACT
>JABSSA010000279.1 GCA_013214665.1 Paracoccaceae bacterium | reverse complement strand
GGGCCCCAAGGCCAAAAGCGCGTCAGCCTGATCAAGAACCTCAGCAGGCCCATCCGGCCCCAAGAGTTTTGCCGCTTCGGGCAGGTTTGGTGTCAGCAGATCTGCACGTGGCACCAGATACGTCTTGAGCGCGTCAATGGCGCTGTCGGCGAGCAGTGTGTCGCCAGATTTGGCGACCATGACCGGGTCTAGAACAACAGGACCGTCAAAGTCCTTTAGCGCGTCGGCGACAGCTTCGATCAATGAAGGCGTTCCAAGCATTCCGATCTTTACCGCCCCGATGTCGATGTCAGATAGAACTGCGTGAATTTGCGCAGCAACCACATCATCCGGCACGGGGTGGATCGCGGTAACGGCTTGGGTGTTCTGCGCGGTGATCGCGGTGATCACCGATGCGCCATAAACTCCCATCGCAGTAAACGCTTTGAGATCGGCTTGAATACCTGCGCCACCGCCGCTGTCGGACCCTGCAATTGAGAGAGCTTTTTTCACCATTGGCCGTTCTTCCAAAAATTTGGCCAAAACTGCGGGTGAAAAAGGAAACGCATTGCGCCCATATCCTGTTTCCTCCGCCGGTCCTAACCGGTTCAGGTTCAATGGGTTTGCTGTGCAGCATCTCAGCCCGTCACCGGGCACCCCAACAGTTCGAGAGCGATATATTTGGTAATTGCCGTAGCGTCAAACAGAAGTCTGTTTTTCCGTTCGACGCGCAATCTCGGGCCAAAGCGTTCGCACCTCAAAATTCCACGAAAGAGATATGTGACGTACTTCACGCAAGTTGAGCCTGTCCGCCGTGTTATGTGATCTACTTCACTCAACACGTTGAAATAAAATAGAAAAAATCACAAATTTTGACATTTGTGTGGCGTTCTTCACAGAATCGAGAGCTGCAATACCGCATGTTGGTTTCAGAAATTGGGACATTGGCAAAGCGCCAAAGACACACGGGGCACAACATGAAAACGAACACAAAACAATTCGCAGAGCACAGAAACAAGAGTGCTTTCAAAGGCTTTTTTCAATGGGTGATCGAAGCCGATCGCCGCTACCGCGCAACACAGGATTTATTGGACAACAAAAGGGATTTTTAAAACCAAAGCATTCGCACAAAAAGCTATTTTTATGAAGAAAAGCCCCGGCACGATGTGTCGGGGCAATTTCTTTGTTTCAGCGATGTTATTGGGTCGTAAAACCCAGAGCCGAACTTAGTCTTTTTTCTTGTACTTGGCTTTCACAGGCGCCCAGAGACGCTTGTTCGTCAGGTACAGAAGAACAGACAACAGTGTCAGCAACAGCACGCCGGCGAAGCCGGATTGCTTACGCGCCATCAACTTTGGCTCAGCCGTCCACATCAGGAATGCGGAAACGTCTTCGGCCAGATGGTGCAGGTCTGTTGAATGACCGTCAGCAAATTCAACGTCATCGCCGTAAAGCGGTGGCGCCATGGCGATCCAACCACCTGGAAACGCGGTGTTCTCGTAAAAGATCGAGCCCGCTTGCTCTTTTTCTTCGCCGGTGTAGCCGACAAGAAGCGACGCGATATATTCTGGGCCGCCCATACCTTTGAACAGCTGGTTCATACCAGAGCCGTAAGGCCCATGGAAACCGGCACGACCTTTGGCCATCAGGCTCAGGTCAGGCGCGTTTTCCAAGCTGGATTCCGGAAAATGGTCCGTTGGCTTGGCCGGGCGGAAATCATCCAGGTCCGCATCAAAGACCTCGTAGAACTCCGCATAGGCGCGCACCTGATTTTCCGGCAGCTCTGGACCGCCGGAATCAGACAATGTGCGGATCGGCACGTATTGCAGACCGTGACAGCCGGAACAAATCTCAGTGTAGATCTGCAAACCCCGCTGAAGCTGGTTGGTGTCAAACGAACCGAAAGGGCCTTCGAACGAGAAGTCAAAATCCTCGACATGACCGGCCCCGCCAGCAGCCATTGCACCATTTGCAAGGCCAAGGCTGAGAGCAACGCTGAGTGCTAGTTTACGCAGCATCATAAAGTCCTCTTACTCTGCGGGCTGTGTCGAACCGGCGCTACCGCCATCGACATGCTTGCTGTGCTTCGCTGCGAAATCAGCTTCGATGTTTTCTGGCTGCGCATCAGGTGTTTCGATGACGCCAAGCAGCGGCAACAACACCAGGAAGTATGCGAACCAGTAGATCGAACCGATCAGCGCGATAATGGGATAGATGCCTTCGGCAGGCATGGCGCCAACCCACATCAGAACGAAGAAGTCGAACACCAGAAGGCCAAACCACCACTTGAACATCGGGCGATAACGGCCGGACCGCACGCTAGACGTGTCGAGCCAAGGGGCCAGCGCCATTACGGCAATCGCTCCGAACATCGCGATCACGCCAAAGAACTTGGCTGTGACGATGCCGCCGGTGATCCAGGTGACAAACATCACCAACCATACATCCGGCGTGAAGGCCCGCAGGATCGCGTAGAATGGCAGGAAGTACCATTCAGGCACGATGTGCGCTGGCGTCGCCAATGGGTTGGCTTCGATGTAGTTGTCTGGGTGACCCAGGTAGTTCGGCATGAAGCCGACGATGGCAAAGAACACGACCAAGATGACGGCCAGCGCGAACAGATCTTTGATCACGAAATAAGGCCAGAATGGCAGCGTGTCTTTTTCAGCGTCTTCTTTCGATGTGCGACGCACTTCGACACCGGTTGGGTTGTTGTTACCCGTGGTGTGGAACGCCCAGATGTGCACCACGACCAAACCCGCAATCAGGAATGGCATGAGGTAGTGCAAGCTGAAGAAACGGTTCAGCGTCGCGTTATCCACCGCGGGACCGCCCAGCAACCATGTCTGGATCGCTTCGCCAACGAATGGGATTGCGCCAAACAGACCGGTGATCACGGTCGCGCCCCAGAAGGACATTTGCCCCCATGGCAACACGTAACCCATAAATGCCGTCCCCATCATCAACAGGTAGATCAGCATGCCGATGATCCACGTCACCTCGCGAGGCGCCTTGTAGGAGCCATAATAGAGGCCACGGAAGATATGGGCATAGACCGCCACAAAGAACAGCGAAGCGCCATTCATGTGCAGGTAGCGGATCATATGGCCGCCCTCCACGTTGCGCATGATGTGTTCGATCGATGCGAATGCCAGATCGACATGCGGCGTGTAGTGCATGACCAGGACGATGCCTGTCACGATTTGCAGCGCCAGACAGAAAGTCAGCACGATGCCCCAAATCCACATCCAGTTCAGGTTCTTGGGCGTGGGGATCATCAATGTGTCGTAGAGAAGTCCAATGATAGGCAGGCGATTGTGCAGGCCTTTTTCCCAGTCGGACTTTGGTTCGTAATGGTCGTGAGGAATTCCGGACATGTGTCTCTCCCTTACGGCTTATACTGTTTCTTGAGGACGACGACGCCTTCCTCAAAATCGAATTCAGGAATGTGCAGGTTTTCAGGCGCAGGACCACGGCGGATACGACCCGCCATATCATAATGCGACCCGTGGCAGGGGCAGAACCAACCGCCAAAGTCGCCTTCGCCAGCACCCACAGGCACACAGCCCAGGTGCGTACACACGCCCATGAACAGAACGTATTCGTCATTCTCACCGAATGAGCGGTTCGCATCTGTCGCCGGTGCACCGTAATCGTTTCCGTTACGCGCATCGGGGTCTTGCAAGTCGCCGACCGGGACGTCGCGGGCAGAGTTAATCTCTTCTTCCGTACGACGACGGATAAAGACAGGCTTACCCTGCCACAGGACGCGAATCTGTTCGCCGGGCTCCATCTCGATATCTTGCCGCAGCTCCGAAAGAGCGCGCACGTCAGCGGACGGGTTCATTTGGTTGACCAAAGGCCAAACCACTGCGCCAGCTGTAACTGCACCCGCACCTGCGGTGGCATAATAAAGGAAGTCGCGCCGCTCTGGGTCGTGATGATCTTCAGCAGTGGACACGGTTGTATTCTCCGTTTTGCTCGGGCCAGACGCTCTGACCAATACCTAGCACGCCGCACCCTAGGCGCAGCAATATGCACGGTACTTAGACGCGTGCCCTGATGTCGTCCAGACTTCTCGGTGCGCAGATGGTCGCAGGCGTCTGTTTTTGAATCATTTCTGCAGGGAAAAACTGCGCATTTACCCCTGTGGCTCTGTCGCTTGCATCGCAGGTCGTTCGCAAAAGGCGGCATACCATTCAGCCAGCTCTGGATGATCGTCCCGCCAAGCGCGATCACCATGGCGGAAATCCACGTACCCCAAGGCGCATGCCACCGCGATTGGACCGATGGTCAGCTTTCCTTTCAGATGCGCCATCCACATGTTTTCCAAAGCCGCCATCGCGCCAGAGACCTTATCCCATTGCGCTGCAATCCATTCTTCTGACTGTTGCGCTTCGGGGCGCAGACGGCGTTCGTATGTCATCAACACGGCCGAATCCATCATACCGTCGCCCGTCGCCTCAAGTACCAGCGCATCCCAATCGTTGTCAGGGTAAAGACCTGAGTTTGCCTGCGCATCAAGATACCGGCAAATCACCGGACTGTCGTAAAGCGCCGGTCCGTCTTCGCGCAACAATGCGGGCAAACGACCCATAGGGTTTGCCGACTTCAATGTGGCATCCGTCGCACCCGGCGCCGTTGCAACTGTGATCCGTTCCACCAAATCATCGAGTCCGGATTCGCGAATCAGAACTTCGACCTTGCGTGCAAAAGGCGATGCACCTGCCGTTATCAGTTTCATGAAGTCTCCTTAGTCGCCTTGCTAGGTTAGAATGTTGTGCCGCAACGTGCGTGTTGCCTCTGTCTGCGCGATCGTTCAAAATTGCAGTGTTCTCAGGGCGGGGTGGAATTCCCCACCGGCGGTATGCGGAGCATGACTCCGCGAGCCCGCGAGCGCAACGTGCCTTGACAGGTATGTTGGTCAGCAGATCAGGTGAGAGGCCTGAGCCGACGGTAACAGTCCGGATGAAAGAGAACGTACGGACCACAGGCCCAATACGGGCCGGTGCGCCGTGCGACTTCGCCTTGGGTGACGTGTCTGAACCAAAGGAGAAGTCTTATGACACACACCCGTTTCGCATTCGTCAAAGCACGCTGGCATGCCGATATCGTCGATCGCGCCTATGATGGATTTACCAATGTCATTCCCGCCAATCAGGTCGATGTCATTGATGTGCCGGGCGCATTCGAAATGCCGTTGATGGCCCGTGATTTGGCCGCATCCGGCCGGTATGCCGCCGTCGCCTGCGCCGCTTTTGTTGTTGATGGCGGCATCTACCGGCACGATTTTGTCGCGCAATCCGTTGTGGATGGGCTGATGCGCGCAGGTCTGGATACCGGCGTTCCGATTTTGTCGGTGTCCCTGACGCCACATCAATATCAGGAAACCGATCATCATAACGCCATCTATCGCGCGCACTTTGTCGAAAAGGGCGAAGAGGCCGCGCGCGCAGCTCTGGGGATTTTGCAAGCGCGTCAAAGCCTGAAGGATGTCGCAGCCTAAACAGGTCAGACGCGAATTCGCTTGATCCCAATCTCTATTGGGGATGTTCTCCGGCCATTCATCAGGCCCGGCGCGCCCAAATCATCGCGCCGTTCAGAGGGCATTCCCGATAGACAAGACCATGCCAAGTTCGAAAACGGTTCTTAACGCCAGCATCGCGCTCACTTTGGGGGGCGCACTTTGGGGTCTTTACTGGATACCTTTGCGGTATCTGGGCACTTTGGGCCTGCCCGGGGCCTGGGCCGGTTTGATGATCTATTTTGGCACCTCGCTCGTTTTGACTTGCCTCATGGTCTTTCGGGTGATCCGCATCCAAAAGTTTGGGCTGTCCCTGATTGTGTGCGGCTTGTTCACGGGTGCCGCATTCAGTTTCTATACCACCAGCCTGCTTTTGACGGATGTCGTACGCTCGATCCTTCTCTTCTACCTCACACCCATTTGGAGCACCATTTTAGGAATCCTCTTTTTAGGGGAACGGCTTACACTAAACCGCCTTGGGGCACTCTTGGCGGCGGCGGTTGGTTTGCTGGTCGTACTTGGGCTTGGCGATGGGCTGCCGGTGCCACGCAATTTGGGGGATTGGTTGGCTCTGATTGCAGGTATGTCTTGGTCGGTCGGGACATTGCTCATTTTCAAAGAGAAAAACATCACAGCCTCCGAACAGGTTGTAAGTTTTACCTTTGGCGGGTTTGCGGTCACCGCTCTGACGATGCTGGTCTTGCCCGGCACGTTTGCCGCGGGTCTGACGATTGTGGAGGCTTTGAAACTTACCCATATTGGGCTGCTCATCACGATCTATATGCTTCCGATGCTGTTCCTCACGATCTGGCCGACCCTATTGCTGAGTCCCGGTCGTGTGGGATTGTTATTGATGAGCGAAGTGATCGTGGGTGTCATTTCCGCGGCGCTTTTTGCACATGAGGTTTTTGGCTGGCGCGAAGCGTTTGGCAGCTTTCTAATAATCAGCGCAGCGGTTTTGGATCTGACCGGATCAGCATCATCCCAAAACGAAACGTAGCCAGATCGGCAATGCCCCTTGGCAAAACAGGGCCTTGCGTCTATTTCCAGCCCGGCCTGCGACGGAGCACTTTATGAGCCTGAACACCTTCGGACATCTATTTCGCGTCACGACCTGGGGGGAAAGCCACGGCCCGGCCCTTGGGGCGACTGTTGACGGCTGTCCACCCGGCGTCCCGATTGACGAAGCCGCGATTCAGGTTTGGCTTGACCGGCGTAAGCCGGGGCAAAACAAATACACCACGCAACGGCGCGAACCCGATGCAGTGAAAATCCTGTCGGGTGTGTTTGAAGGGCAGACCACGGGCACATCCGTTCAGTTGATGATCGAAAACACCGATCAACGGTCAAAGGACTATTCGGAAATCTCCGAGAAATTCCGCCCCGGCCACGCAGATATTACCTATTGGCAGAAATACGGCATCCGGGATTACCGCGGCGGCGGTCGGTCTTCGGCCCGCGAAACAGCGGCGCGGGTTGCAGCCGGGGGATTGGCGCGCGCGGCGATACACGCGCTGGCACCCGAGATCGAAATCCAAGGCTACATGGTGCGTATGGGCGCCCATGCAGCAAACCGTGACCAGTTTGACATGGGCCAAGTCGATCAAAACCCATTTTGGACACCTGATGCCCAAGCCGCAGAAACATGGGCCACCTATCTTGATGACCTGCGCAAAAGCGGCTCATCGGTTGGCGCGGTGATCGAAGTTGTGGCGCGCAACGTGCCTGCGGGCCTCGGCGCACCCATCTATGGCAAGCTCGACACCGATTTGGCGGCGGCCATGATGTCGATCAACGCGGTCAAAGGCGTTGAAATTGGCGAAGGCATGGGGGCCGCCGAGTTGACAGGCGAAGCCAACGCGGACGAGATCTTTATCGGCAACGATGGCAAGCCTGTGTACTCGTCGAACCATGCGGGCGGCATACTTGGCGGGATCAGCACAGGCCAGGACGTGGTCGTGCGGTTCGCGGTCAAACCGACGTCATCCATCCTGCAAACGCGCCAAACCATCACCAAATCCGGCGATGCGGCCGAAATCGTCACCAAAGGCCGGCATGACCCTTGTGTCGGCATTCGCGCGGTGCCTGTGGGCGAGGCGATGATGGCCTGCGTTTTGTTGGACCATCTGCTGCTGCATCGTGGTCAAGTGGGTGAAAACCGAGGCCACATCGGCCCTGCATGACCGACAGCTATACGCCACCTCAAGACCCGCTTGTTG
>JABSSA010000278.1 GCA_013214665.1 Paracoccaceae bacterium | reverse complement strand
GCCTTGCCGCGCGCGCTGCAAACGATGACGGACCCAGCCAAGTGCGGGCCGGTCACTTTGTCTTTTTGTCAGGATGTTCAAGCGGAAGCCTATGATTATCCGGTCAGCTTTTTCGAACCCAAGGTCTGGCGCACGCGCCGCCCGGAACCTGACGCCGTTGAATTGGCTGAGGTTATCGACACGATCAAAGCCGCAAAGCGTCCGATGATCATTGCGGGGGGCGGGGTCATTTACTCCGACGCGGAAGAGACGTTTTTGCGGTTTGCCCGCGACCACAACATCCCCTTTGCGGAAACGCAGGCTGGTAAAGGCGCGGTGGATTGGGAAGACAGTCTGAACCTCGGCGCGCCGGGTGTTACCGGCGGGGATGCCGCCAATATCGCTTTGGGTGCGGCTGACGTTGTGATTGGTGTTGGAACACGGTTGCAGGATTTCACCACCGGTTCTTGGTCTGTATTTGCCAACCCGGAACACAAGCTGATTTCGATTAACGTGACTGCTTATGACGCCGGAAAGCACGGTGCCATGTCGTTGGTTTCTGACGCCAAAGTCGCGCTGGAAAAGATCAGCGCAGCGCTGGGGGATCAAAGCTGGCCGGATCACGACAGCTCTGCGCGTGCGGCCTGGTACGAGGCAACCGATGCCCTGATGGCGTCGCCGAACACCGCCGGATTGCCGACAGATGCGCAGGTGATTGGCGCGGTTCAACGGCAGGCATTGCCCAACACGGTCGCGATGTGCGCGGCGGGCACAATGCCCGGTGCGCTGCACACTTTGTGGCGGTCGGCGCAAGGCGGATATCACATGGAATATGGGTTCAGCTGCATGGGCTATGAGCTGGCCGGGGCGATGGGGGTCAAGCTGGCGCGGCCGGATGCGGATGTGGTCTGTTTTATCGGGGATGGCAGCTACATGATGGCGAATTCCGAACTTGCAACAGCCGTGATGCGACGCATTCCGTATGTGGTTGTCATGTCAGACAATCGCGGGTTCGGCTGTATCAACCGATTGCAAAAAGCAACAGGCGGGGCGGAGTTCAACAATCTCTATACGTCGGTGAATACCGAAACCCAGCCAGATATCGATTTTGTCGCCCATGCGGCGTCGATGGGCGCGCACGCCGAACGTGCGGCCGACATTGCTGAGCTTGAAGCCAAGATCGTCGAGGCGCGCAGCCGCGATATCCCTTCGGTGATTGTCATCGAAACGGATCCGTATCCGGGGACAGGCGCAGGCGGCAGCTGGTGGGACGTTGCGGTTCCCGAAGTGTCGGACCGCGAGGAAGTACGTGCAGCACGCGCCACCTATGCCGAACAGATCGCCCGTTTGCGCGCAAACTGAAAGCGGGTGACATGACGATCAAAATCGGTATCTCGCCCATTTCCTGGCAAAACGACGATTTGCCGGATCTGACGGCCGACTACACAATGGATCAGGCGCTGAAAGAGGCGCGTGAGATTGGCTATCTCGGCGCGGAACGCGGGCGCAGGATGCCTGAGGGAACAGAAGAGCTGCGCACCTATCTTGCGGGGTTCGACATCGCACTCTGCGGTGGGTGGTGCTCTGGTAACCTGTTGGTCAATGATCTGGAAACGGAAAAGGCATCTGTGCGCCAGCAGGTTGAGCAATTCGCAGCTCTCGACGCCCCTTGCATCGTTTACGCCGAATGCTCCAACACGGTGCAAGGTGATATCAACACGCCTCTGTCAAAGCGGCCAAAGTTGGATCGGGCGGATGTTACCGCGTATGCGCGCAAACTTGGGGAGTTGGCGAAATGGATGGCCGATATGGGCCAGCCTTTGGCCTATCATCACCACATGGGCAGCTTTGTCGAAGATCAGGATGATATTGATTGGCTGATGGAGGCCAGCCCACCCGACGTGCATTTGCTTTATGATACCGGGCATTTGCAGTTCGGTGGCGCAGATGTTTTGGGCACGTTGCGAAAATGGTCAGACCGCGTCTTGCACGTGCACTACAAAGATGTGCGCCCGGATGTGATCGCGGATATGCGCACCCGCGATTGCAGCTTTCTTGAGGCGGTGATCGCGGGGGGCTTTACTGTTCCGGGCGATGGCGGGATTGATTTCGAGGCCGTCACCAAGATCCTGAAAGATGTGGATTATTCGGGCTGGATCGTTGTCGAGGCGGAGCAAGATCCGGCAAAAGCGCCACCGTATGACTACGCCAAAACCGGCTTTGATCATATCGTCCGACTTTGCGCCCAAGCCGGGCTGACGTTGGACCCGATGCATGGAAAGGGCATGTGATGACAGATCTTTTGCGAAAGCCATTTGGCACACATGGTAAGGTGCACGATATCACGCCGCAAAGCGCGGGATGGCGCTATGTTGGGTTTGGCCTCTATCATCTGCGCCCTGGCGAGACCGTGCGCGAGGCAACAGGCGATCGCGAAGTCATTCTGGTGATGGTGGAAGGTAAAGCAGCCTTTCACGCGGCGGATCAGGACTGGGGCGTTTTGGGGGAACGGATGAGCGTGTTTGACAAATCGCCGCCGCATTGCCTTTATGTCCCAAACGGGTCGGATTGGACGGCCACGGCAGAAACAGACTGCGTCATTGCCGTGTGCTCGGCTCCGGGCAAAGGCGGCCATCAGGCCCGCCGCATTGGGCCTGATGGGATTACGCTAACTGAACGTGGCACCGGCACAAACACCCGCCATATCAACAATGTCGCGATGGAAGCCGAAGATTATGCCGACAGTCTTTTGGTCACAGAGGTCTTCACACCGGCGGGCCATTGGTCGTCTTATCCCAGCCACCGGCACGACGAAGATGACTTTCCCCGGATCACCTATCTGGAAGAAACCTATTACCACCGGCTGAACCCTGCCTCAGGGTTTGGGATCCAGCGTGTCTATACAGATGATGGGCAGCTGGATGAAACAATGGCCGTGGCCGATGGCGATGTGGTGCTTGTCCCGCGTGGGCATCATCCGTGTGGGGCGCCTTATGGGTTTGAGATGTATTACCTGAATGTCATGGCCGGGCCTCTGCGCAAATGGCGCTTTGTTGCGGCTCCCGAAGTCGCATGGATCATGGAGCGGGACGGGTAAAACCGCCCTAATTTGGATGTGCTTAACCACACCCATTTTTTGTTAACGTCCTGAAGGTACGGTCCCCTCAACCTAAGAAGGGATCGCAGGATGCAAACATCTGAACTGGATGGATTGGGGGCCGCTCCTCAGTTGGATGTGCCAGAGGCCGCGCCGCCGCTGGCATCGGATCGCACAATCCCTGGATGGGTGCTGTGGGTTGGCGGGGCCTATGCCTTTGTGACCTATGTATTGGTCGCATTGCTGGCTGTGGTTACCATCTTTTTTCACTCGATCGTGGTCGCAGACGGGCAAACGATTGTATCGCCCTTGCTGGTTGGCATCTCGCTATTGGCGATTGTGGGCGTGGTTGTTTTCGAATTTGCGTTTGCGCGGGCGCTTTCCGGTCTGCGCTACATTCGCGGTAGCACTGCGTTGCGGGTACAGGCGGTTGCCGGGGGGCTTACCCTATTTGCCTTGGCCCTTGTGCACCCTGTCTTACCGCTTGCAGCCATTTTTTCGGCGGGCCTTGGGGCGGTGTCGTTGTTCGCTTTGTCGCGGATTCGTGGCCATGAACGCCACTGGGATTTTTTGCTGACCGAGGCGACCTCGGTTCTGTCTGGCCGGGATATGGAGGGGTGGTCGCTCGCGCAAAAACCTGTGCGGGAACATGTGCTTGCACCCGCCTTTGTGCTCGCATTCACATTGTTGGCTTTTATTGCGACGTATGGGGCGGGCGGTTATTTGGCAGCAACGGATGTTATTTCCCACCATGCCGTTTCTGCAAATGCATTGCTGAATGCATGGGCTGTTTTCTGCATTATGCGCGGCACGCGCAGTTTTTTCAAAACATCGCCACCCGAGCTGCGAGACCCGGCAAATATTCTGCCAACACCGGTCGCTGATGATGCGTTGCCCGATATGGGATTGGTCGTGCGTAACCTCTCTGTGACCGGGGCGGATCGCACAACACTGTTGAACAATATCAGTTTTTCGATGCCTCCGGGCACATTGTTGGCCGTGACGGGGGATACGGGGGCTGGCAAAAGCCTCTTGCTGAAAACCCTCACGGATCCCTTCGCTTTGGAGACTATGCAAGTGTCGGGTTTGGCCCGGATCAACAACGCCGACCTCTGGCAACGAAAGAAAGGCGCATTTTCGGTCCCTGCAGTACACTTGCCGCCGCAGCCAATACTCTTGCCAACGAGCGGTGCCAACAATTTGAGCTGTTTTCAGGAGGGTGGCGCATTGCACACGGCGCGGCGTCATCTGGAGCAATTGACTTTTTCAAGCCAATTGGCCGACCAAATCTGCGCAGTCGCTGATGCAACTGCCCTGCCTGATATGCAAAAAAAGACGCTGGCCATGGCACGCGCTCTGACAATTGCACCATCGCTTTATTTGTTTGACCGCCCGGAAGACGGTTTGCCCGAAAAACAGGTCGCCATGTTCCTCAGTAAGTTGAAGAACGAAACGCGATTGGGGCGTGTGGCAATCATCGTCACCGAGAATCGCAAGCTTTTGGAAGCCTGCGATAAAATCATGGTCATGCAAAACGGTCGCGTCGTCGATTTCGGCAGCTCGGACGACATCAGAACGCGCCGGGATGCTGGGTGGGCCCGATTTGTTGGGCAACGAACGCTGGAAATCGAAGAGAACCTTGAAAACTGGATTCGGTCTCATTTCAAGCGTCCAGGGGATGAAGCGAACCGGCGGCGGGCTGCCATGCTGGCGTCAGAAATGTTGGCGTTGTCCTGTCAAGGCACGCACGGTCATGCGCCGACGGATGCGTTGGTTTTTGAGTTCAAACATTTCGTCGGGCATTGCCTCTTGCGGATGCGAGACGGCGATGCGCCATTGACCTCGGCACAGATCTCTCGCGCGCGCGAGGAACTACAAAGACAGGGGCAAGGCACGCGCCTTAGCCCGCTGGCGACCATTCTGGGAACAGTGGCAGAAATTGAAACCAATGCAGACTTTGAACAAAGACTTCTGACCGTCAAATTCGAAACCTATGACCCAAGGTCCGGAGGAGCGCTGCGTCAGGATGCGTCTGCACATTCCTAATAATACGGCGCCTTATGTGCGGCCCCGCGGGTATGTCGGCATCACCACGCATCTCGCTTGGACGGTTTGGGCGGCGATGTTTCTTACGGCGATTTTCCTTGGCGCGCAGCTGGTCGCCGGTGCCGTACGGGTGCCTGTCGTTGACAACATCACCGGTATCTTACGGCCTGCGGCTGATCCATTCGTGATTACCTTGCCTCCGGAGAACCTTGTTAGCGAGTTGAGCGCAGCGCCAGGCCAAAAGGTAATGGCCGGATCCGTGCTGGCAAAGGTCCATGTCGAACGGGCGGCTGCAGCGGTGGAGGCGGTGACCGGCGAGATACGCGCGCGACAGTATTTTCTAAATTGCCTGAACGGGTTTCGTTCGAAGCCCTTTTCCGATCCTTTGAACAAAACACTCGCAGGCGCATACACTGAGGCAGAGCGCCAATGCCGCACCATGCATATTCGGGTCGAAGCCGAAGTTGCAGACCTAAAGCAAGATCGAAAGCTGTTGGAAAACAGGCGTGTCTTGGTGGTGCAAACCCTAAAGTTGCTATTGGCGTCGGGGCAGGCGGATCTGAGAAAGCAAGCTCAGAACGCGTTGTTACTTCGTTCCGAGCTAAAGTCCCTTGAAACGCAGATTGCAGAGATTGACGGCCGTATTCTGAGCGTCTCGCGATCTATCTTGGGACAAACCGGAGCAGCGGCGCAAAAAGCACTTTCTGAGATTGCGCATCTCAGAAAATGGCGCGATCAGCTGCAAAAATGGAGGGACAACAGCGAAGTCTTCGCAACACAGGATTTGCGTGTGAGCCGAATTCGGCGCGCGCGAAACTCCGACTTTCCGGAGGAGCAAACACTTGGGATTGAGGCTTTCCCGCTCAGCGCAGCGCATTTCACAGCCGAACTCTACGTCCCAAACCCGCAAATTTCGGCGTTCTCACCCAGTACGCGATTAAGCGTGACGCTAGCCGGTGTGAACGGGGCGGCTCAATCATTGACGGGGCGCGTTCGGAACCGTGAACCACTGGATGGCGGCGACAAGACAATTGTGCGGATCGATTTGGACCCTGCAGCGCAGGCTTTTCTTTCTGATCCTTTGAACGGTCTCGCGTTTCGTGACACGTCTACGGCGATATCGGTTACCTTGGAGCGTCAGCCGCAAACACTCGGACGGCTTTTGAATGCTGCTTGGGGGCGAGATTTCTAAACCAGACCTGGCATGCATGCACGGTGACCCTCCAGATGACTGCAATTCAAATTGTGGTTTTGCTTCGGTCGAAACAACTTTCCGCAGCTTGCGCACGTTTACTTTACAAGAGGTTACTGCTTTTCTTGCCCAGGTAGGTCACGTGCGAACAAAGGGGATCTCTGCTCATGCCATCTGAGGATGATACAAAAGACGCGGTGGCCATTGTCGGGCTCGGCTCGATGGGCATGGGAATGGCACTGTCAGCACTTGCCGCGGGCTTGCCCACATTTGGCGCTGATGTCTCGCAGGAGCGGATGGCACAATTTATTGAGCAAGGTGGGCAGAAATTGCCCGCCCAAGATCAAAACCTCGTGGTCAGCGCAGTCGCCGTGGTGGTTTTGAATGCGGCGCAAACAGAAGACGTGCTGTTTGGTGCAGAGGGTCTTGTGCCGCGTTTGAATGTGGGGGCTGTCGTCTTGGGCTGCGCAACTGTCGCCCCGGAATTTGCGCGGCGTATGGCAGACAAATGTACCGAATATGGGGTTTTGTATCTGGATGCGCCGATCTCTGGCGGGTCGGTCAAAGCCGCGAACGGACAACTGAGCGTCATGGCATCAGGCACGCCAGAAGCTTTTCATGCCGCAGCACCATTGCTGGATGCCGTTTCGGAACGTGTTTTTGAACTGGGCGATCAGGTTGGTGCCGGATCAGCTATGAAAGCGGTGAACCAACTCTTGGCTGGCGTCCACATCGCAACAATGGCCGAAGCGTTGACGTTTGGGATGACGCAAGGTGTCACCCCGGATACCTTTCTAGAGGTCATTTCTGAATGCGCGGGCAGCAGTTGGATGCTGGAAAACCGTGCGCCTCACGTCGTTGCAGGAGATTATTCGCCGCACAGCCAAGTGAATATTTGGCCGAAGGATCTTGGCATTGTCTTGGAAATAGCGCGTTCCAATGGGTTTGACGCCCCCATCACCGAAACCGCATTGGCCCAATATCGCAAAGCGGTAGATGCAGGCCTTGGGGCAGAAGATGATGCCGCGATTGCGAAAGTGTACGCGGCGCAAGCAGGCGTGCGTTTGCCGGGAGCAGTTTGATGTTACTTGGGTGCATTGGCGACGATTTCACCGGTTCAAGCGATCTTGCAAATACGCTGACCAAAGCCGGTATGCGCACAACGCAGTATTCGGGCATTCCATCCGAGCCAGCGGCGCCAGATGTGCAAGCAGGTGTTGTGTCTTTGAAATCGCGCACGATCCCTGTGGAACAGGCGATAGAACAATCGCTTGCCGCTTTGCAATGGCTCATGGCGCAGGGATGCGAGCAGTTTTTCTTTAAATATTGCTCCACATTCGATTCAACCCGCGACGGAAATATCGGCCCGGTTGCGGATGCTTTGGTTGAGGTTCTGAATGCTGAGCGTGTCATTTTCTGCCCGGCATTCCCGGGGACGGGCCGCTCGGTTTATCAAGGGCATCTGTTTGTTAAAGATGTTTTGCTAAACGAGTCAGGAATGCAAAACCACCCACTGACCCCGATGGTGGATGCGGATATTCGGCGGTGGTTGGCGCCGCAAACCAAGCATTCGGTGGGGCATGTCGCGGGACAAACCGTGTTTGCTGGCAGATCGACAATCGCCGCAAATCTGGATGCGTTGCACGACTCCGGTGTTACTTATGCGATCGTTGACGCGATCCGCGATGAAGATCTGATGGAGATAGGCGCGGCTGTGAAAAGCGCCAAATTGGTCACCGGAGGATCTGGGGTTGCGCTTGGGCTGCCGGCCAATTTTGGATGCCAACCGGGCAGGGCACCGTGGTCACCGCAGCCTGGCAAATCGATAGCGCTTTCGGGGTCATGCTCCATAGCGACACGGGCGCAAATCAAACACCATGCCCAAACACATCCGGCCAAAGAAATTACGGCTGAAGCCGTGCTTTCAAATTCTGTTGCGCCCGACGAAATGGCGCAATGGATGATGGCCCAAGATGGGGTGCCATTGCTTTACAGCTCCGCAGAGCCCGATGTTGTGGCAAACGTCCAAAAACAGTTCGGTGCAGAGGCTGCATCATCTGCGCTAGAGGGGTTCTTTGCTGAGGTTGCGCGCTGTGCGATTGCCAAGGGCGCAACCCGGATCATCACAGCGGGCGGTGAAACATCTGGTGCGATCGTCGAAGGACTGGCCGTGCAAAACTTTGAAATCGGGCCGGAAATTGACCCTGGCGTACCAGCGCTTAGAGCAGGGTCAGATTTGGTTTTGGCGCTGAAATCCGGCAACTTTGGAGCCGAAGATTTTTTTGTGAAAGCAGACAAAGTTCTGGCGGGTGACGCATGAGCGAAACCGGATTGAGAGAACAGATTTGCGTCTTGTCTAAGTCCCTGTTTGATCGCGGATTGACGCATGGCAGCACCGGAAACATTTCAGCCCGAACCGAGGACGGCGGATTGCTCGTGTCCCCCACAGGCACAAGTTTTGGCCGCCTTGATCCGGCGCGGTTGAGCCGTTTTGATGACAAGGGCCGGTTGATTGACGGCGACCCGCCAACGAAAGAAATGCCGCTGCATTCTGCGTTTTACGAAACGCGCAGCACGGCAGGAGCAGTGGTGCATTTGCATTCGTGCAATTCTGTGGCGCTTTCCATGCTGCCGGATGCGAACGAAGACAATTTTCTGCCGGCCCTGACACCTTACAGCGTTATGTTGTTGGGCAAGGTAAAACTGTTGCCCTTTTTTGTCCCTGGAGACCCAGCCATGGCAGATGCGGTGCGGGGCCTCGCAGGGAAACGCAGCGCGGTGATGTTGGCCAATCATGGGCCAGTCGTGGCGGGCAAAACTGTTGAAGCGGCCTGCAATGCTATTGAAGAGCTGGAAGAAACCGCGCGCTTGTCCTTGATGCTGCGCGGCACACCGGCGCGTGGGCTAAGCCCGGATCAAATTCAGGCCGTCGTAACTAAATTTGATGTGCAATGGGACGACTGATGCGATTTTCGGCGAACCTGGGATTTTTGTGGCAAGAGCTGGCGTTGCCTGATGCGATCCGAGCTGCGAAATCAGCCGGGTTTGACGCGGTAGAATGCCATTGGCCATATGACGCTGATGCACAGGAGGTGTTGGCGGCATTGGTCGAAACCGGATTGCCTATGCTGGGCTTGAACACACGCCGTGGCGATGTTTCGGGCGGTGAAAATGGCTTGTGCGCGCTTCCCGGTCGCGAAGACGAAGCCCGAGACAGCATTGATGAAGCGGTGCGCTATGCTAAGATCGTAGGAGCCGGCGCGGTGCATGTTATGGCGGGGCGGGCACAGGGTGCCGAGGCGCGGGAAACGCTGATCAGAAATCTAAAGTATGCCGTGGCACAGGTGGATCAAACCGATATTTCCCTTGTGATCGAACCGCTTAACCCAAATGACGCGCCAGGATACTTTTACCATACGATTTCCGACGCGCTGGGCATCATCGATACGGTGCAGTCGCCCAAGGTAAAACTGATGTTTGATTGTTATCATGTCGGACGCACCGAAGGCGATGTGATCCGCAAGTTGCGCGCGCACCAGCCGTCAATCGGGCATATTCAATTCGCCTCCGTACCAGATCGCGGGACGCCGGATCAGGGTGAGCTGCGGTATTCGGCGATTTTCCAAGCAATTTCCGAGATGGGGTGGGAGCAGCCACTGGGGGCCGAATACAAACCTAGTGGACCGACGTCGGAAAGCCTTGGCTGGATGCAGAAATACCCGGCCGGGTCGCAATAGCTGTTGGTTATTTGCCGTCTTTGAACGGTTTCATCCCGCCACGCGCCAACGCGTCTGCGCGTTCATTTTCGGGATGACCCGCATGGCCTTTGACCCATTCCCACTGAACATCATGGCGCGCAGCGGCCTCATCCAGCCGTTGCCAGAGTTCGACGTTTTTGACCGGCTTTTTTGACGCCGTTTTCCATCCGTTGCGTTTCCAGCCGTGAATCCAACTTGTCACACCATTTTTGACATAACTGCTGTCTGTCACCACAGTGATCTGAGAGCGTCGCGCAAGTGTTTCAAGCGCTGTGATCGCGGCCATCAGCTCCATGCGGTTGTTTGTTGTGTCCGCTTCGCCGCCGTTTAGCTCACGCTCTTTGACAATCTCTTGGCCATCGCGCGCGATCAGAACAACACCCCAACCACCGGGGCCAGGATTGCCGGAACAGGCGCCGTCTGTATACGCAAATAGTTTAGCCATTTTTGGTTGCGCGTATCTGAACCCAGGCATCGATTGTACCGGCCAGCCCTTTTTCCGCGCCTTCCCATGTATCAACGGGCGTCAAACCGACATCTTTCAGCCATTCGGTCAATTCTTCGACCTGCACATAGGTGTAGAGCCGTCCGATATCGTCACGATGTGCACCGGTGCCCGTTTTCATG
>JABSSA010000277.1 GCA_013214665.1 Paracoccaceae bacterium | reverse complement strand
GACACATCGTGCACATGGGCGGGATAGGCGGCGCTGATCTCAGCCGTTTGGAAGCCCAGATGGTAATCGCGGTGCGCCTGTTGTGCGGCACCGCCGGGATGCACAAGGTTGACCTGCGCGGTCATCTGGAAATTCGGCCCCAGCCACGCCTCGCAGACCGCCGCAATCGTGGGGCTTGCGAAATACCGCAGAAACACGTCCGGCGACGCTTCGCACAGTTTTTGAAGCGAATTCCACACCCGGTCATTGGCCCCAGACGCGGCAAAGTGATCCCCGCCGCCGCCAGAGGCCTCTTTTTCCTGCGCGATGATTGCGTCGTAGATGGCCGTTGCCTCATCAATCACGCGCGTGTCGGCATATGTGTTTTTCAACGCGACAACGCCCGCGCCCACGCGCAGCACCTGCGCCCATTCGGCCATCAGGACGCGCCGCTGGCCTGCATCCTCCAGCATCGGGCGCAGCGCGGCCATGTCATAGACGGGGATATTCTTTTCAATCGCCGCGGCATGGGGGACGGTGTCGGCTTGGGTGCTCTGCTCAATCAACGCTTGAAAGGCGTGAAGATCGCAGGTGTCTGGATCATAATATCCGGTGGGGGCTTCAACGATGTCGCGCATGGGGATCTCCTCTCTTGGGGCGAGTGTGGCGCAAAGCCGGATTGATTTGAGCGGCAAAACACATCAAAAACACATCAAATGACGCATCGCTTTCCGATCAAAGAGATTGCGCGACAGGCGGCACTTGGCCCGGCCACGGTGGACCGGGTGCTGAACAACCGCGCCCATGTCAGCCCGCAGACCCGCGCGCGGGTGCGTGCCGCTATTGCCGAGCTTGAGGGGCAAGAGGCGCAGCTGTCTGCGCGGGGGCGGCGGCTGTTTTTTGATGTGGTGATCGAAGCGCCCACGCGGTTCAGCCGCGAAGTGCAGGCCGCAACAGAGGCCATCCTGCCGCAGATCGGCAGCGCGGTGTGCCGGCCCAGATTTGTGATGCAAGAGATCATGGATGCGCCGGAGGTGATCGCCACGCTCGACCGCATTCTCAAACGGGGCAGCCACGGCGTGTGCCTCAAGGCGCGTGACACGCGCGCGATACGGGCCGCGGTGGACCGGTTGGCCAAGGCGGGCATTCCCGTGGTCACTTTGGTGACAGACATAGCCGCACCGGCGCGCGCGGCTTACGTGGGGCTCGACAATGCAGGCGCGGGGCGCACGGCGGCGTTTCTGGTGGCAAAGGCGGTGGGCGCGCAGGCGGGCGCCGTGCTGGCCACGCGCAGCCACGAAAGGTTTCTGGGCGAAGAAGAGCGAATGGACGCCTTTGCCACGCGCCTCGCCACGCTGGCCCCGGACCTGCGGCTTGTGCGGGTCGAAGGGGGCAGTGGTCTTGGCGTTGATACGTCACGCGTATTGGAGCCGGAAATGGCTGCGCTTGCGGATCTGCGGGCGGTTTATTCGATGGGCGGCGGCAATCGGTCGATCCTGTCGGTGCTCGAAGATCACGGGCTGCGTCCGGATGTTTTCGTCGCCCATGATCTTGATCAGGACAATCGCGATCTGCTGGCGCAAGGGCGGCTTGATTTTGTGCTGCACCATGATTTGCGCCATGACATGCGGCAGGCATTTGACCAATTTTTGGAGCATCACAACCTTGTGCCACCTGCCGGGGCGGTTGCGGTTTCAACCGTGGATGTGGTGACCCCCGCGAATATCCCGCCCGCTGTCAAACGCGCTGGCGTCCCGATGCGCTGATCCACGCGCTCTGCGGATTTCCGCAGGCCCTGGCCTTTGGCGCGCGCGTTTTCCTTCATTTACTTCGTGCGGCATTGCGCCAATTATGACTTCATAGACATCCGCATGTTACTGGGAGGATCATCATGCAAAAGTTGTTGGGCCGTACGGCCCTTGTCGCTGTGTCGTTCGCTTTCGCATCCGAAGCGCTGGCCACAGAATGGAACGTCTCGGTTTGGGGCAAGCGCCGCGCGTTCACCGAACACGTTGAAAAACTGGCTGAGCTGGTCTCTGAAAAGACCGGTGGCGAGTTCACCATGAACATCAGCTATGGCGGCCTGTCCAAGAACCGCGAAAACTTGGATGGCATTTCTATCGGCGCGTTTGAAATGGCACAGTTCTGCGCGGGCTACCACCGTGACAAAAACCGTGTGATCACCGTGCTCGAACTGCCGTTCCTGGGTGTTGAGAACCTGGAACAGGAAGTGGCCGTATCGGCCGCGGTTTACGCACATCCAGCGGCCGCCGAAGAGATGGAACAGTGGAACGCAAAGCTGCTGATGACGTCGCCAATGCCACAGTACAACCTGGTGGGCACAGGCGAGCCACGCGACACGCTGGCCGATTTCGAAGGCATGCGCGTCCGCGCCACTGGCGGTCTGGGCAAAGCGTTTGAATCCGTCGGCGGCGTGCCAACGTCTGTGACCGCAACCGAAGCTTATCAAGCGATGGAATCGGGCGTTGTGGATACGGTGGCCTTTGCGCAGCACGCGCACCTGTCGTTTGGCACAATCAACCAGGCCGACTGGTGGACTGCCAACCTGAACCCCGGCACGGTGAACTGCCCTGTTGTGGTGAACATCGACGCCTATGACGCGCTGAGCGACAGCGAGCGTGCAGCGCTTGACAGCTCCGTTTCTGAGGCGCTGGATCATTATCTGGCCAACTACGCCGGTCTGCTTGAGCGCTGGGACAGCGTGCTGGCTGAAAAGGGCGTGAAGAAGGTTGAGATCGACGATGCCGTGATCGCGGAATTCCGCGCCAAGGCTGCTGATCCGATCCGCGACCAGTGGATTTCAGACATGGAAGCCCAAGGCCTGCCGGGTCAGGAGCTGTATGATCTGGTTGTGAAGACACTGGCTGACGCAAAGTCGGGCAGCTAACCCCAAGATCAGAACGCCCCGGGCAATGCTTCGGGGCGTTTGTTTGTCTTGATGGGCTATCTCATTTGAATGACGGTCCGGGCCACATGCGCCCGGATCAAACGCGCAATACCGGGGGGGCGTGTTATGGCAGGATCCGCAGCGGTTCTGGAAGATTCCACTTTACTCAGCCGATTGGATCGCGCGCTTTTGCCGGTGGAACGGCTCTGTGCGCTCTTGTCAGGGCTGGCGATCTTTTCCTTGATGTTTTTGGCCGTCTATTCGGTGACGGGGCGCAAGTTTTTCGCCTCTCCCATGTTGGGCTATGTCGATTACATCGAAGCGATGATGCCACTGATTGCGATTATGGGCGTCTCTTATGTGGCGCGCGACGGCACGCACATCCGCATGGATATGCTGGTGAGCGCGCTCAAGGGGCGGACGCTGTGGCTATTTGAATTTATCTCGGTCCTTTTGATGCTGGTGCTGGTTGTGGCGCTGATCATGGGATCCTGGGCGCATTTTGACCGCTCTTTCGATTGCACCGTGCCGTTGTGTTCGCGCGACAGCTCGATCGACGTGGGAATTCCCACCTGGCCGTCGAAACTGATTGTGCCGGTCGCGTTTGCCATTCTGTCGCTGCGGCTGCTGTTGCAGGCCTGGGGTTATGGCCGCGCTTTTGTGCTGGGGTTGGAAAACCCGGCGGCGGTGCCTCTGAGCCTGTCGGTGGCGGAGCAAGCCCGGATTGAAGCTGAAAGCCTGGAAGGATCTGACTGATGGAAGAAACAACCATCGGCCTTTGGGTCTCGGGCGGCATGTTGTTGGCCGTCATCCTGGGGATGCGCGTGGCCTTTGCAGCCGGTCTGGCGGGCTTTGTTGGTCTGATCTGGATTTTCTGGGACAAGACGAACTATGCCGCTGAAAAGTTCTTTTTCTTCAACGAACGCCGCGAAATCTGGGATGGCGCGCTGGGCAAAGCGTTTCAGATTGCAGGGCAAGTGCCGCATTCCAAAGTGTCGGCCCAGGTGCTGAGCCTGATCCCGGTGTTCATCATGATCGGCTATATGGCGTATCACGCCAGGCTAACGAGCGCGCTTTTTGAGGCGGCCAAACGCTGGATCGCCTGGGTACCGGGCGGCTTGGCGGTGTCGACCGTGTTTGCCACGGCAGGCTTTGCGGCCGTATCCGGTGCATCGGTGGCCACGGCGGCGGTGTTTGCGCGGATCGCCATCCCGGAAATGCTGAAGATCGGCTATAACAAGCAATTCGCGGCTGGTGTGGGCGCGGCGGGTGGCACGCTCGCCTCTTTGATCCCGCCCTCGGCCATTCTGGTGATTTATGCGATTATCGTGGAGCAGGACGTGGGCAAGCTCTTGCTTGCTGGCTTCATTCCGGGCGTCTTTTCGGCCATCGTTTATGCTGTGCTGATCGTGAGCCTTGCGGTGGGCTTGAAAACCATCGGGCCCCCGGTGCGCGGGTTCACATGGCGCGAACGCTTTGAAAGTCTGCCGCCTGCGCTGCCGATTGTGGCGGTGGTCGTGATCATCATCTTCTTTGTCTACAACCCCTTTGGCGATGCCTGGGGCACGCCGACCGAAGGCGGGGCTGTGGGGGCGTTTATCGTCTTTGTCATGGCGCTCTATCGCGGGATGCGCTGGGGCCAGTTGAAAGAAGCGCTTTTGGAGACCGCGAAGCTGACCATCATGATCTTTACGATCATCTGGGGTGTGCTGATCTATGTGCGCTTTCTTGGCTTTGCTAAGCTGCCGGATGCCTTTTCCGATTGGATCACCGCGCTGGACACGTCTCCGATGTTGATCCTGATCTGCATTCTGTTGGCCTACGCTGTGCTGGGCATGTTTATGGATGCGATTGGCATGTTGCTGCTCACGCTGCCCGTGGTCTATCCAGCGGTGATGGCGCTGAACGGGGGTGAGTTTGTCTCTGCGGCGGACAGTGCCTTTGGCATGAGCGGGCCGATGTGTGCGATCTGGTTCGGTATTCTGGTGGTGAAGATGGCGGAGTTCTGTTTGATCACGCCGCCCATTGGGCTCAACTGTTTTGTTGTGGCCGGAGTGCGCGATGATCTGACGGTGCAGGATGTGTTCAAGGGCGTGACACCGTTCTTTATTGCGGATGCGGTGACAATTGCGCTGCTTGTTGCGTTCCCGGCCATTGTACTTTGGCTGCCAAGCCTCGCATAAAGCGACAAAGCTGGGGGGCGCGCCCCCCAGACCCCCGCGAGTATTTTTGTCCAAAAGAAGCGGGGGCGGTTCGCG
>JABSSA010000276.1 GCA_013214665.1 Paracoccaceae bacterium | reverse complement strand
GCGCTGCAACTTCACCAACACTGGTACGGAACCTGAGAATTTTCTTTCTGAAAATCCGCATTTCGTAAAATCTGCGCTAAGCCGTTACACACAATGGGATTTTCTGGCGCTCGTGGAAGGCCATGGCATCGCGTGGCACGAAAAAACGCTGGGTCAGCTGTTTTGCGACGGGTCGGCCCGACGGATCGTCGCCATGTTGCTCGAAGAATGTGAACGCGGTGGCGTCGATATTCGCTTGTCGACTGAAATCGGTGACATCGGCCACTCAGATGGTCGCTTCAAGGCGGCAGGCGCGACAGCAGAACAGCTTGTGATCGCGACGGGCGGGCCCTCCATCCCCAAGATGGGCGCGACCGGTGTCGCCTATGACATCGCGCGCCGCTTTGGCTTGCCCTTGGTTGACCCGCGACCGGCGCTTGTGCCGTTCACGCTGGGTGAGCATGACGCGCTTTACAAAAGCATACCGGGCGTCGCCTTTCCGGCAACAGCGCGGGTCAACACTATGGCCTTCGAAGAGGCCGCGCTCTTTACGCACAAGGGGCTTTCCGGCCCGTCGATCTTGCAAGTCTCATCCTACTGGTCTCCGGGCGACCTCGTGTCCTTGTGCGTCTTGCCGGACGCTGAGGCGGTCTTGCGAGCAGCGCGCAAGGAGATGCCAAAGTCTCATCTCAAGGCCGCGCTCTCGCGCCATTTGCCCACACGGCTTGCAGAGGTGCTTGCCGTTCGGATTGGCCTTGAGCGGGAGCTTGGGAATTGTTCCGACGCGGAGCTTGGCGAAGCGGCCGCGCTCCTCGAGGCGTTGACGTTTCAGCCGACGGGCACCGAAGGTTACGCCAAGGCCGAGGTTACCGCGGGGGGCATCGCCACCTCTGCGCTGTCCTCCAAAACGATGGAAGCACGGGATGTTCCGGGCCTTTATGCGATCGGCGAAGCCGTCGACGTGACCGGCTGGCTCGGCGGATACAATTTCCAGTGGGCTTGGTCTTCGGGCGTCGCCGCTGGTTTGGCCATCGCAGAGCGCGTGAAGCGCGGTTAGGTCAGGATCAAACGGGGCGCCCGCTGCGCAACGACATTGGCGTCGCGCCATAATGCTTTTTGAACGCACGGGTGAACCCCTCTGGCGACGCAAAGCCATAGCGCCGCGCAACTGCATCCACGCGATGACCCTTTACAATGTCTTGGCGCGATAAAATCAGCCGCCATCGGCGCAGGTATTTGGCAGGTGGCTCGCCGACCTCTGCAAGAAATGTTTCTGCAAATCGGCTCAACGACATACCGGCGAGGGCCGCGAGATCTTCGTTCCGCCACGCATGCCCCGGGCGGTCGTGCATTGCCACAATCGCCCGGCTCAATCGCTGATCAGAGAGCCCTGCAAGGAGCCCCGGCTGCGTGGAGCCAGTCTCAATCTGAGCGCGCATCATCCGAACGATCAACACTTCGCCCAAGCGGCTCAAAACAGAGCCTGCTCCGCACCGATGCGCGGTCAGTTCAGACAACATCATTTGCGCGAGGCCAATGCTGTCTTGGTCATGCGACAAATCAAAATGCACGGTTTCCGGAAGCGCCTTCAAAAAGGGATTGTTTGGCCCGCTCCAGTCGACCCTTGCGTAAAACAGAACTGGCCCCTCTAGTGGTATTGAACCTGCGTCGCGCGTGCAAAAAACAGCCCGGTCTGGCGTGCCGTTTGCCGTGGCAAAAACGATCAGGTTTGCTTCATCCTCCGCTGCGGGCGAAACCGTGAGCTTGAAGCGGTCAATGAGGGTCGTCAGACGGTCAAATTGTTGCATTTCGGATTTTTGATCAGATTAATTGGATTTTCCCGACCATAATGTCTGTACGGTGACATTGCAACGAAACATCAAGAGAGAATCTCTATGCTCATTCCCCGCCAGAAAACCCCCGATCTGGATCTTCCGACGCTTGATCATGGCAACTTCAAGCTGTCTGACGAAAAGTCCGAGCGCGGAACTGTCATCTGCTTTTATCGTGGCCTGCACTGCCCTATTTGCGCGACCTATCTTACAGAGTTTCAGAAACGGGTTGCAGATTTCGCAGAGCGCGGCGTGACCACCATCGCCATCAGCTCAGACGGCGAAGACCGCGCGCGCGCCATGGCCGAAAAGATCGAAGCAGACACGCTGCGATTTGCCTACGACTTGTCGCTCGAGAAAGCACGCGAGTGGGGGCTATACATCTCGACCTCGCGCGGCAAAACTTCAATCGGGATCGAAGAACCGGCACTGTTCTCTGAGCCTGGCCTGTTCATGGTCACGCCTGAACAATCGCTTTACTACGGCTCGACCCAGACCATGCCATTTGTCCGGCCGCATTTTTCCGAGCTCGTTGGGGCGCTCGATTTTGCAATCAAGAACAGCTACCCCGCGCGCGGCGAATATACCGGCGACGTCTGACCTTAGGGTTTGGTGTGGGCCTTCGGTTTCGTCGAACCAACGGCGGGAAGGCCCACCGCTTTTGTATTATCCAATAAGACCAAGCGAATGATGAGACGCGGCTGTTTTTGGAATTGCCCTCCGCGTTTTGCAATTCGTTGGCGCCCTGGGGGCATCCCCGCAGCACATCCCGAACACAAAGCGCCGTTTTTTCTCCAAGCCCTTTATCCGAAGCTCCTGCTCGGTCTCCTACCCGTTGCCAAAGAGATCCTGGGTGCGGCAGGCAAGCTTACAGACGCGCCGATCTTTACGACGCGAGTTTGCTTGGTTTTGTTTTGAACTGAGATTTTGCCAAAGATCTCACTGAATGAGATGCCGCGACTTGTCTGCGCAATGCGAAACCCTCGTGGTTGCGCTCTACTTGCTTCAAATCATAAAGATAGTTGACCATCGCACCGCTCGACTGGGCCCTTCCATTGGGCGAACTGTCGGCTTCTGCGTGCACGTCGAATATCTCTGCGCCATTGCCAAGATGGAACCTGGCGACAGGATCTACCGGATCACCTGTTTGTCGTTTCGCCTCTAGCAGGTAGCGGGCGGCAATGGCCCGGATGTCTTTGGGCGACGCACTACCATCCAGCATCGCTGATGCGATGTGGCCAATGTCATAATCGTCCAAACGCTCGGCTAACCAAGAATTCAATCGTGGAATTGGCGATAGAGTCACAAAGTGGGTCAGCTGCGGCAATTCCAAAGACAGCTGTTTCGCGGCCTGTTTGATCAAAAGGTTGCCAAAGCTGATGCCTTGCAAGCCCTGCTGACAGTTTGAAATCGAGTAGAACACAGCAGCCGTTGCCTGTTCGGGCAAGAGCGGCTCACGTCCTTCGGACAAAACATCATCTACTGACCCAGGAATATGATCGCTCAACGCGACCTCGACGAATATCAGGGGTTCGTCGGGCATGGCTGGGTGAAAGAAAGCAAAACAGCGCCGGTCTGGCGGGCTTAACCGGCGCCGCAAATCATCCAGATCGTCGATTTCATGAACAGCCTCATATGCTACGATCTTGTCTAGCAATGACGCCGGGGCCATCCAGTCGACTTGTTTCAACACAAGAAATCCGGGGTTGAACCAACTCCTAAGAAGTCTCGAAAAATCGACGTCGGTGCGGCCCAACTCCGGATGGGTCTTCATCTGCCGCAAGAGATCCTCCCTCATGGATACAAGATCAAACGTTGCTCCAGCGGGTTGGTTCAAGCGCCCTAGGGTCAGGATCCATAACCAGTAGATGACGACGGCGGCGAGCGCGATGGCCGAGAGAAAGACCTTTGGGCACCTGTCGTAGCGGGTTGCGACGCGCCGCCAATCCTTGAGCCTGCCGAACATGATCTCAATGCGGTTGCGACGTTTATAGTGACGCTTGTCGTATTTCACGATCTTCTTGCGCTGTTTTCGCCCAGGGATGCAGGCGCGTATCCCTTTGTCTTTCAACGCATCTCTGAACCAGTCGGCGTCGTAACCTCGATCTCCGAGCAGCCATTCGACCTTTGGCAAACCGCCCAACAATGCCCGTGCGCCGATATAGTCACTGACCTGTCCAGCGGTGACGAAGAGGTCAAGCGGGCGTCCCTGGCTGTCACAGATGGCGTGCAACTTGGTGTTCATGCCGCCTTTGGTCCGGCCAATCAGGCGGCCACGCCCCCTTTTTTCACGCCCATGCTGGTCGCTGTTCGGTGTGCCTTCAGGTAGGTCGCGTCGATCATAACTGTCTTCTGTTCGCCGTGCTCGGCAGCCAGCCCCAACATCATCCGCGCGAAAATGCCCTTTTCGCTCCAGCGCTTCCAACGGCTATAAAGCGTCTTGTGTGGGCCATAGGCGTCAGGAGCATCGTGCCACCTCAACTCATTGCGATTGATGAAAATTATCCCGCTCAGAACTCGCCTGTCGTCGACCCTTGGCTTACCGTGCGACTTTGGAAAGTAGGGTTTCAGACGCGCCATCTGTGCGTCGGTCAGCCAGAATAGGTTGCTCAAGTCACCGCTCCGTTTTCGGAGCCGTGAATCACACAGCGCTCGGGAAATCAATGCATCCTGACCCTAAGCTGGTGGACCCGTCATCGGTCAAAGCTCGTCGGATATCCACTGTGTGGGACAGAGTGAACCTTCGCCACTACAGAATATACCGTCTGCTCCGGATCATTTCGTGCTATCCCAATACGGCTAGGATCAAGTAACTTGTAGTAAGATCTGTTTCCAAACGGCTGTTTCGTCATAGAGCGTCCATTCGCGTCGCAATTTTGGACGACCCGCAACGAGTTCGGCGTATTCGGCGTGGGTTGCGCCAAGCACGAAGACCTCGGCGCCGGTTGGCTCGCCGAAGGCGCCATAGCCTTCATGTTTGCCATGCAAAGTCCAACGCACCGCTGCCCGCGGAGGCATCGCCGGATCATCGCGACCAATCGCGTGATGAACCTTGAAGTCAGCCCTAGGGAAGCTTGACCTCAGCCCCATCCAGAATTCATCCGCGCCCTTAAAACTCAAGGCACTTACGCCGCCTGGGTATTCTAGTTGAGCGGCGCGGTCGTATTCCTGGGAGATTGCGTCAAATTCAGCCGTCATGATCCGTTCCAGCAGCCCTGCCAGGCGCTTGCCCCAGGCGTTGTCGTTGCCTGTTCCCTTGTAAGGTCCGGGTACATCGTTGGCGGGCGTGTAAGGTGCGACGCACGCTGTTGGTCCGCCCTCGCGTTCGATAAGTTGCTTGGCGTAGTCTTTCGGCTCAAAGCCTAGCTGCCGGACAATCGCGCCCTGATCGCGGATGAGCCACTCGTCGTCGATTTGATTATTGATGGCATGGCAATCGGCAATGATCCGGTATTGCAGTCTCTTTCCGGTTGGTGCGCCGTAAAGGCCAGAATGCGTGTGTGTTGCGGTCGAAAGTAGCCGGTGCGACGACAACACGCCATTTTCTGGCGATCCGCTCCAAATAACGTCTTCGCCAAGAAGGGTGCGATCCGGGAATTCCGACAGTGTGGCCATTGTCGCGGCGATGACGTCCTTGTTTCCCACCACAACGGATGCTGGAGAGCGCACGACGATGTCCGAAGCATAATAGTCGTGCAGGCTGGCGATGCGACGATCTTCCCAAATCTCTTTGGTAATCCCGAGGATGTAGTCCGGGATGTCGACGAATTTCGGATCAAACCCTTTCATTGTCAGAAACTCACACGTCACCAACCGGAAAAGAAATACGACCAGGAACCCTGGCTTTGTTGAATTCCCTTAGGCGGGCAAAGACATCGACGCCCAATTGGCGATAAGCGTCCAGGATGTCCACCATAACCCAGTTCTCGCGGATCTTGCCGCTCTCCATCCTCCAAAAATCAAGTGATTTCATGGTGATGCGCTGACCACTGGCTGCAACCCCCATCCAGCCGTCATTTGTAATGGTTTGGATCATATTTGGCCAACCGGTAACGGCGCAGTAATCCCCGTCCCCGAAGAAATGATACGTAATTTCGTCCAAATACTGTCCTCGGTCGGGCATCGCATTCAGAAACGGAATTTGGTGCCAGTTGCGAAAGCCGCTGATCCCACGGGCGGTGCCAATTCCCGCTGGTCCGTACCAGTTCACCTTGTCGTGCCAGAAACGATGCATCTCCATCGTTTCTGGACCGCCTTGGCTCGGGTGTTTCTTCATGTAGTGGAGCATATCGACAACGTGTTGACACGACTCGTTGGCTTTAATTTCGTCCCAGGGTCCTGGTTGAATTCCATCCAGCGTTGCTGGACCCGGGATGCAAAATTCGAGCCCCAGTGAGGGTGCCATCGGCCATGCGTTCGCCTGCATCATGACTTCTGGAATGTCCCAGAGCGTTTGCATTTCGACAATACGCCCTTCTACCAGCCGGTAGAATTCGTGAAAGCGCATGTGGGCCAGATGCCCGGTTGGCGGGATATCGAGCCAAGGCGCCACGAACGTGCCCATATAGTGGCCACCGCATCCGATCCAATCATCGCCATGCTCGGTGCGTCCACCCATGACGATCCAGTCACGGCGTTCCAGATCCGGCATCGCGTCACAGAGCGGTTGGTAGCAATGATCAAAGAAATCATCAGGTCCGACGAGGTCCCCGAAGGGGTGTGGCATGTGAAACACCGCATCCTTCGCACAGATGTTCGTCAGAATTTCCCGCACCGAGCAAGGTTCAAAATTAATCATCGCGTCGCGCAGTCGCTGGATCACCGTTTTGTTGTAGGTGTGAACATCATTAATCGTATCAAGCTGCATTTCTTGCTTCCTGCATCGCGTGCATACGCTCAAAAACGTTCACGCCAATTTGTCGGTAGAGGTCGATCACATCGAGCATGACCCAGCATTCTCTGATCAAACCATCTTCGATGTGCCAAAAATCCAAAGAAGATCTCTCAATCGTCTTTCCAGATGGGGCCAGGCCAAGGAAGTACTCGCCACTATGAACCGCCGTACCTGAAGGCCAGCCAGTGAAAGCCACAAGATTTCCGTCGGCAAAAAACACGCCGTCATCTAGATGGCGCGTGTTGTTGGACAATCCTCGACGGAACTGAAGGAAGATATCATTGGCAATCGCGGCGTGTCCGCGGGCGGCTCCAAATCCAGTGGGTCCATACCAAATCGCATGATCATGCCAGAACCCTCCGAGACCTTCAGCGGGCTTATTTGCTGTGCCCTTTTGGACCTCGTGCAACATATCCCAAACCAAACGGGCAGAATCCTCAGATGCCCGTGCATTATGAGGTTGGGACACGATCCCGGCACCATCGATAGGCCCCGGGCACATCCACTCGACACCCTTCTGAGGCCCCATCGGCCATGCGTCTGCTTGGAACATCAACTGAGGTATGTCCCAGAGCCCCTCCATCTCGACCACTTTTCCCGCCTCAAAGCGCAGGTATTCATGGTAGCGCATGAAGATGGGTTTGCCCGTAGGCGGAATATTCAGCCAAGGGGACGAAAATGTCCCGACAAAATTCCCACCAAGGCCAACCCAATCGCCGGATTTTCTTTCACCCCAGCGCGGGCCTGCCATCAGAATGAAATCTCGTCGTTCCAAATCTGGCATGGCGCCAAACAAAGGCGCATAAACTTTGTCCCAAAGTTCACTCGGGCCAGTCAGTTCCCTAAAAGGGTGCTGTAGACGTATCGATGCGGTCGGCGCAAAAATATCGAAAATGGCTTGCCGGACCTGATCTGCATCGCAACTCGAAAACGCCGCCCGCAGTTTCGAGACCTTGCCCTTGTTGGCGTCATGAACCGACATCACCCCTTTACCGCTCCCGCGGTTAGGCCGCTTACAATCTGACGCTGGAAGAACAGGATCAGCACGAAGAGGGGAGCTGTTGCCGATACAACAGCTGCAACCGCGAACATGATGTTGCCCTGCACCTGGACGGAACCAAGGAAGCTGGCCACGGCTGGGACCATGGTTTCGTTAGGTTTGCTGAGCAGCATCGAGGTGACCGCGTAGTCGTTGTAGGCCAAAAGGAAGCTGAACAGCCCCGTGGTGATCACACCCGGCCACATCACCGGAACTATCACGTGCCAGAAGGCCTGGAAACGTGTGCAACCGTCGACCATCGCGCTTTCGTCCATGTCTTTGGGGATGTTCTTGAAAAAGCTATGTAGCATCCACAAAGTGAAGGGTTGATTGATCGCCACCAGAACGATGATGGCCGTGCCCTTTAGGCCCCAGATATTCCATTCAAAGAATGGCAACATGTAACCTGACACTAGCGTGATATGGGGCATCGCGCGGAAGATCAGTGCGGCCATCAAAATCCAGAACGCGTAGCGAAATCCAGATCGTGCCAGCGCATAGCCCCCCAAGGTGCCGAAGGTAAGCGAAATGATCACCGTGAAGAATACGATGACCAAGGTGTTTAGAACATTTTTCCAGAATTCTTCCTGAACCCAAGCGCCGAAATATCCGTTGCTGGTGAACGCTCCGCCGGTCTCCCGAGTCGTCAAAACACCAAAGACCGCGTTGGTCCAATCGGCCTTTGAAAAGAAATCCCCTTGGACTTTGAAGCTGCCCCAAATTGTCCAAAGGAATGGGAATGCAGCGATAATCAACCAAGCGCCGACCAGCGCGAAAGACACCAACTTGAAAGTTGTGAGACGGGATTCTGCTTTCGTTGCCATGAACTCGTCTCCTTAATGGGATTTCGCAGAAAAATCGCGCCAGGTGCGGACCACGACCGGGCTCAACAGGATGGCAACACCAATGATCGTCAGGATCGACGTGGCGCCAGCGGATGCGTAAAGCGGATTCCCGGCTTCGCGTAGATCACTTAGAATAAAGGTGCTGAGCGATTGTGCGTGCGCTTCCGCCTGAAAACTTACAATGGGTTCAAACACCCGGAAATTGTCCATCAGAAGCATCAGGGTCACGAAAGACACAAGCGGCATGAGATGCGGAACCACGACGTTGATCATGGTCTGCCATTTATTGGCGCCGTCGACCTTGGCCGCCTCCAAGGTATCACCCGGGACGGTTTGCAGCCCCGCATAGAAAACAATAAAGCTGAACGGCAAAGTGTGCCAAATGCCGTAGATAATCAGGGCGATCCACATCAACGGCGTGGAAGATTTTATTGTCAGACTCGGGTCGTTGAAGATGTTTTGCAACGTCGCGCCGATGATCCCTTCACCATCCAGCATCCAAGACAGGATCATGGAACCAACGATCGTCGCCACGAGAAACGGCAACAGCGAAATGAAGATCGCGATACCGCGCAAGGCTTTGGGCAGGTTGTTCACACCCACTGCGATGGCAAGCCCAAGTATCAAAACCGCAGGAGTCACGACGAAGGTGTAGGTCAGCGTAAAGACCAACGCCTTGTAGAATTTCAAATCCATGATGCCATCGACAAAAGACGCCAATCCGGTGGAAGCTTTCCAAATCTCGGCCACTTCCGCTGTGGCCAAATGCGACCGGTCAAAATAGGTTCCCAAGCCATTGTACTGACCAAGGGGGCTATCCGCCCTCAACGCTTCGGTTGCTTCTGTGTCAATCGAAGTGGTCTGAGTGCACCCAAATGGTCCACAACTCTCGGATACGACCAAGACTTGCTCGTGTTCCACGAAAAGGGATTGGATGAATACAGACACAATCGGCAAAGCAATGAATAGGATCATCGCTGATAGCGTCGGTAGTATGAACCAAAAGAATGTACGGTGTTTCATGGTTCGTCATCCGGTGATGATTGTCTTTTTTGAATGCGAGGGGGAGGTAAATTTGCGAAGGTCCCCCTCGCGCGTGGTTTCTTCAGCAGAGAGTTACTGAAGGAAACCCGCTTCTTTTGCGGCCGTCCGATACGCCGCTTCTACGTCAGCCAGCGCGTCTTCAGCGCTCTCGGTGCCTTTGTAGAAATCGACCAGTTCCGAACCCAATGCATTGTGCATGAAGTTGATGTACGGGATCATCGGGTACGGTTTTGCGCCACCAGCCGCCGTTGCTGAAACGCCAGCCGCTGCCGGGCCAGGTGTGAAGCCGTCGATCAGCCAGATCGCCTTGTCGTTGTGTTCAGCCATTAGGTCAGACTTCAAGCCTCCAACCAGCGCCGCGAACGTTGCTTCGGCGTCAGCATCTGCGATGTTTTTGGCAATCGTAACGCCGTCCCACCACAGGGTCGCTGCCGGAATGGAACCGCCGCCGGCTGTTGGCGCTGCCGACAACAGGGTGTTCGACGTGACTTCTTCCGTTGAACCTTCTGCGTCAAGAACCGCGCCACCACGAGATCCCCACATCATGGCCATCGCCACTTGACCAGCTTCCCAAAGCGCTTGCGTTTCGTTGGACGCATGGCTCAGGTGGTCGGGGTGTGCGTATTCAGCAAGGCGCGCAATGTCAGCCAACGCGGCCAGACCAGCCGGGCTGTTGACGTTTGGCTCAGCAGAACCCGCCTGGAACATCTCACCGCCATGGGCCAAGAAAAACAGGTTGAATACTTCACCGACGTTCCAGCCAACTTTCATGTTCATCGCAATTGGATGTTCCATGATACCAGCCGCACGGATTGCTTCGGCCGCATCGATGATTTCATCGACCGTAGAAGGCGTGCCCGAGACGCCGGCTTGCTCAAGAATATCTGTGCGTGTGAACAGATGCTGAGAGTTCGCCATGAAGGCCACAGCCATGACGTTTCCATCAATAGTGATCAGCTGATTTGGGCTAAGGTGTGATCCGTACTTTGCGACAAGATCGTTCAGCGGGCGCACAAGGTCGTCGTTCATCAACTGTGTAAGGGTTGAGTTCGCAACGATCACCGAAGTGTATTCAGCCGGGTTGGGCGTTAGCGCCTGGTTCATCATATCACGCGTGTTGTCGCGCAAATTGATCGTGAACTCCCCGGCGTTTGAACCGCAGTTGGCCTCAGCCGCACCTGCAACAGCTTGGATAGCCGGGAAGTCGGATCCGAGAATTCGGACCGAGTTGCCTGACGGACCACAATCTGCAAATGCAGCCGTTCCCATTAGGCTTGCGACAGCACCGGCTGCCATGAAGTTTCTAAAAAGCATTCTTCTCTCCCTTGCGTTAGGGGTGCACCTTCGAAGACTGCACCCAAGTGTTCCGCTTTCGCGGTATCTGTCTCGGGGTTAGTCCCCGATACGTTCTCCGTTCGACTTGTCGAACAAATGACAATGCTCTGATCTCACCGATATCGACACTGGATCACCGATCTCGGCCCGGAAGGATTTGTCAGCCTTCACGGCAACCAATTCTCCGCCGATGCGCACCGAAACCATCGTGGCATCGCCCAACAGTTCCATGGTGTATATTGGTGCGTTGATTTGTCCGTCGGACGCCACGACTTCTGCGTCCTCAGCGCGAAAACCGAGTGTCGTTGGGCCATCAGCACCAGACAGACCTTGAATTATAGTGCCCTCGGCCTGGAACCGTCCGCCAGAAATATCACCATCAATCAGGTTCATCGCAGGATTGCCGATGAAGCTGGCAACGAACGCATTTGCCGGCCTGTCATAGATTTCAACAGGCGTTCCCACCTGTTGAACCACGCCCTGTTTCATGATCACGACTCGGTCGGCCAAAGTCATGGCTTCGATCTGATCATGTGTGACGTATATTGTGGTTACCGCCAATTCATGGCTGAGGTTTTTGATCTGCGCGCGTGTCGAAACCCGAAGCTTTGCATCCAGGTTGGACAATGGTTCGTCCATCAGAAAGACATTTGGTTCACGAACAATGGCCCGCGCTAATGCCACACGCTGGCGTTGACCACCGGACAATTCGGCGGGTCGGCGATGTAAGAACTCATCCAGTTCCACCATCGCGCTTGCACGCCGCACCCTTTCGTCATGGGTCGCTGGATCAATGCCACGGACTTTCAGCGGAAATCGAATGTTTTCATAGACGTTCATGTTCGGGTAGAGAGCATAGCTTTGGAAAACCATCGCCACATCGCGATCCTTTGGCTCAAGATCGTTGACCACTTTGCCGTCAATTGCGATTTCGCCCTCGCTGGTGTCTTCAAGCCCCGCAATCATGCGCATTGTTGTGGTTTTGCCGCATCCAGAAGGACCCAATAGAACCAGGAATTCTTTGTCCGCAATCGTGAGATCGAAGTTGTCGACGCCGACAAAACTTCCCCATCGTTTACCGACATTTCGAAGTTGGATTTCCGCCATTGCCCCGCCAAGAATCGATTGAACGTTCTTAAAGGCTAGACGAACGGTGTGTTTCGCAATAATGAATTCATTCTATGAGAGATATAAATGACATTGATCTCAGACTGGTCGACACCACGATCCTGTTGGTGTTCCTGGGAACCATGCGGCACCGCAAGGCCACGGCCGTCGCGAAAGAGATGGGACTGACTCAACCGGCGGTCAGTCACGCGTTGAAAAGACTTCGCAGTCTTTATGGTGATCCACTTTTTCTGCGGCGCGCACACGGCCTAGAGCCCACCGCGCTCGCGCGCGAACTGGAGCCAAAGGTTCGCAGGATTGTTCGAATGATCTCCGAAACACTCCAAGGGACAGTCGCATTCGATCCTGCCTCAGCTGAAACGGATCTTAGGATCGGCGCGTTCGACTATGAGCTGACCCACGTCATTCCTCAATTGGTCACAGAGCTCCGAAAGGTGAGTCCCAATATTAGGGTGCACGCTTTCCCCTATCAGAACCTCGATGCGCTGGAAGCCTTGGTCCAGGGGAACATTGACTTTGCTCTTGGGTACTTCGATTTCCCATTGGGAAGCGAAAAGACATTCGTGGCCGAAGAACTGTATTCAGAGCATTACGTCCTTGCCGGTCGCCAAAACCACCCGCTGTTCGAGCAGGATCTCAATTTTGAATCGATTGCCGCCGCGCGGCATCTTTTGATTTCGCCCCATGGGCCGATCCGAAATATGGTTGACCATGCGCTTCACCTACACGGCCACAAGAGGAACATCCAAACCATCGTGCCTTCGCTTTTCTCTGCTCTATTGATCGTTGAAAACTCCGACTTTGTGGTGACGCTACCCAGCCGGGTTGCCGAAAAGAACGCAGAACGATTCAATATTACGCATCGCCCTCTGCCAATTGATGGGGGCACATTTCATCTGCACGCAGTTCGTCACAACCGGGATGCGCATAATCCGCTTCACGATTGGTTGCTAAACATGATTCAAACGGTGGTAGCTTAAAACCCAATCTGCCAAACCTGAGCGCACAGGTTTAGTCTGAAATGTCATTAGCCACAAAACAGACTTTCAACGAGGCTACAGCAACGGGCAAAATGGGCTAAACCAGACCTTCGCCACACTCGCATCGGTCACTTACTAGAACAAAACTGCGGTAAGCGTCCGCTTGGCGGACTTTCCTTACTTTGGAAAGCAGCGCGCCAACTGGCCGTTTTGGCGCAAAGCGGTTGTTTGATGCCATCGCTAAGTTCATTTTTCAAAGCTAGTTCAAAAACGTGCGGACCTCTTAGCTTGAGTTCAACCTAACCGGCAGTGCGGGCAATCAAAGGTTTGAACGCAAGGACGCCGCAAACATCCGTGCCCAGTCTTTCGCTAAGTCTTCGTCTGTGACTACTTGCGCGGCCCGGGTCGCGCAGTGGCCTTCAATCATCGGTAGCGCGACGCTGATGGCCTGATTGATACTGGATGCAGCGGCTCTTCCGTCGGTTAATGCAACGAGGATGCGCCGATAGACCTCAGTATAGCGATGGTAGTAAGCGGCAAGCTCCTGCTGTAGCTCGCGGCTCTGGTTGGATGCAGCCCAAATTTCCATGAAGAATGTGCAAGCCACTTCGAAGTCAGGGCTCTGCAGAATCCGCAGGAAGATCGCCTCAAGATCGTTCTGCAGACTGCCGGAAGGGACGAGATCAAGGCTTTCTAACTCCTGCTCATAGCGGCTCAGGAAGCGCTGTAGAAGTGCCGTCAAAAGATTTTCGCGCTTGGGGAAGTGGTATTGCAGGTTGCCCAGGCTGATACCTGCGCGGTCAGACACCTTTCGCATCGTAAGAGCGGCACCACCGGCCTCCACCAGCAATGACTGCGCCGCATCCAGCACTGATTGTCTCCGAGCTTCGGTCTTCGTGGTCGTCATCCTTTTTTCCCATGTATTTCTGGGGCGGGCACGCGTGTTGCAATAACGGCGTTGACAGATTGGGTCAATTGACCTAGCCACTTCACAGAATTTAGGTCAATCGACCCAAACGGAGAAACTTCGATGCAAGCCCTTATCAATCTGAACCACACCTTGAACCTCGTTTCTGACGTCGCTGAGCCAGATCTCGTCGCAGGACAGGTTAAGGTTCGTGTTCACTATGCATCCCTGAACCCGACTGACATCGAGATTGCGGATGGCAAACACAACTTCTTCCTCAACTTATATTGTGTGAGGTCCAAGGTTCGGACGGGCTTGGAGTTTTCCGGAACGGTCCTGGAAGACAGCTTGAAATTCCAGAAGGGTGATCGCGTCTTTGGTTACACGCACTTGATCAAGGGGCCAAAAACCCATCAAGAATTGCTCTCAGTCCCAGAGGACTATGTCGCCACCATTCCGGACGGCATGAGCTTTGCTGAAGCTGCCGCCTTTCCCCTTGGAGCTCAAACGAGCTTCGTCGCCTTGAACGATGTTGCAAGTCTGACATCCGGGCAGTCCGTCCTGATCAATGGTGGAAGCGGCGGGGTCGGGGTCTTTGCCATCCAGATCGCCAAGTCTATGGGTCTGCAGACTACAGCAGTATCCGGCCCTGATGGTCTGGACATCATGCGGTCGCTGGGCGCCGATAAGGTGCTGAACTATAAGGAAACGAATATCGAGGCACTGAAAGACAGGTTTGATGCGATCCTTGATCTCGCAAACCGGCTTCATTTCGGACAAGTGGCGCACCTCCTGACACCGAATGGGACGTTTGTTCCGGTGGACCCGACGAAGCACCTGACCCCGCTCGCAGGAAACATCCTGCGCAGAAAGAAGGTTGGCTATCTGTTCGAAGACCGAGGCAATGGCAAGACGCTGGATGGCCTCGTCAAGCAGGTGTCAAACGGTGTTCTTGATGCGTCGCGATACCGGGAATTCGAATTTGCGGACTATCGCAATGCAATTGCTGCACTGGAAAGCCCAGGCGGCATTGGTCGAACCGTGTTGCGACTGACCTGACCGAAGGATCGCCTCCGCAAATCGGCTTCTCACTGACGTGTTGGAAACACGCAGTCCTCACCGCGTGGCAGCACGAAAGCCAGACAAGCGATCTGAGTAGGGCACACTGAACCAAAGAACGCGATTGATGGTCCGAACGCATGAATCGATGGGGCATCATTGGCCCACGATAGAACCGAACGAAAGGAACACATCAATGCAGAACGTATTCTGACTTAGCCCCGTAAAACTGGGCCACTATTTCAGTGTCACAGGAGGGGATGAAGATGGTTTGGAAGCGGTATTCGGATGAAGATGCGTTGAAGCTTTTGCGCGAGATCGATGTGCATTTGCATGATGGCTTGGACGTTGTGAG
>JABSSA010000275.1 GCA_013214665.1 Paracoccaceae bacterium | reverse complement strand
GCGGAAAATGGGGGGAAACCCATCCCGGATCACGCAGTGATCCGGTTCGCGCCCGACCCCGCCCCCCAAGGCGGGCGCGAAGTGTTGAAACGCTCAAGTGGTTGCAGCGTTTGTTCTTTGGGGCCGGTGTTGCGCATATTGCACAGCCGCCCTTGGGGTCGGGCGCGAACCTGTCGTGGTGCTTTGACGCTCGCCGCAACGATCCATTCCAGCCTGCGCCGGCCTCACGTCCCCCTTCGCTTGGCGCGCAATGTCGGATCGGCCTGTGTCGGGTCTTCGGGCCAGGGATGTTTGGGGTATTGCCCGCGCATATCCTTGCGCACATCCGCATACGAGCTGGCCCAAAAGCCCGGTAGGTCCATCGTCACCTGCACTGGCCGCTGCGCTGGGGACAGAAGCGTGATTTGCAGCGGGCGCCCTCCGACCTGCGGATGGGCGGTGACGCCAAACACCTCTTGCAGACGCACGGAAATGGCCGGGTGATCGCCGCCATAATCAATCGGCACCTTGCGCCCCAGAGGTGAGGTGAAATGCGCAGGCACGTCGCTGTCGAGCCGCTGTTGCTGGGGCCAGTCAAGCCGGGCCTTCAGCGCGGGCAGGCAGTCAAATCCGCGCCAATCCTCCACCGTTTTCACACCGCCCAGATGCGGCAAAAGCCAGTCTTCCAGATCTTCCATCAGCGCGGTTTCTGACATGTCCGGCAGCGTGCTGTCTTGCGACAGACGCACCCGCGCGACAAAGCGTTGGGCCGCCGCAGACAGGCGTAGCCCCAGATCGCGCACCCCGTCCAACATCGCGCGCGCGATATCGGCGGGGTCGGCCTCTTTCCAAAGCTGATCCTGCAAGACAAGCGCGCCCAACGCCTCCTGCTGGCGCGCAATCACCCTGCGGTCGCGTTTGGACCAGGAACAGACATTGCGCCAGGCGATGGCATCGCCAAAAAGATCGCGCAGCTCTGCCTCTGAAATGGGGGCGGCTTGCCGGATGCGGGCCTCGCGCGGGTTGCCATCCAGATCGGTCGCCACAATCAGCCGCTGACCGGCCAGCGGGCTGTCATCGGGCAAAACGGCACCTTTGCCACCCGACAGCAGAAACCGCGCGGTGTCTTGCCCCGGTCGGCGCAGGCCCACGCGGTCGGGATAGGCCAGCGCGGCCATTGCGCCCGCGCTGAGCGGGGCGCGCGGTTCGGCGGATTTGGCCAGCCGCTTGGCCTCAGCGGTGATGCGGCTCATCGCGGCCTGGTTCACGGCCTTGCCAAAGCCCTTGGGGTTTTTCAGCGCGCGCAGGCGCTGGCCCAGATCAGGGGGCACACCGATCAGCGGATCACGCTCGCCCATCAACGCCGCCAGCGGGGCCGCGTCGCGCCCGGCGGTGGTCAGCATATGGGCCAGACGTGGGTGCAGCGGGTGGCGGGCGATGGCGCGGCCATGCGCGGTGATGCGGTTTTGCCCGTCGAGCGCGCCCAGCATCTGCAAAACATTGCGCGCCTCAGCCAGACGCGGCGCATGGGGCGCGGTGACAAAGGCCAGATCCCCCTCATCCGCGCCCCAGAGCGCCAGTTCCAGCGCCAATGCGCACAGATCTCCGGTGACAATCTCGGGCTGGGGATAGGCGGCGAGGCTGCCTTCTTCCCCCTTGGTCCAGAGCTTATAGGCGGTGCCTTCGGCCACACGGCCCGCACGGCCTGCGCGCTGGGTGGCCTCGGCGCGGGTGACGCGTTCGGTGATCAGCCGCGCCATGCCCGTGCCGGGATCAAAGACCGAGCGGCGCGCAAGGCCTGCGTCCACCACCACGCGGATGCCGGGGATGGTGAGCGAGGTTTCAGCGATGGAGGTGGCCAGTACGATTTTGCGCCGCGCCGGATCAGGGGTCAAAGCCGCTTGCTGGGCCTTGAAGGGCATCGCCCCAAAGAGCGGCGCGATCACGCAGCCCTTGGGCAGGGCTTTGGTCAACGCGGTCTCAGTGCGCCGGATTTCACCTTCCCCCGGCAGAAACACCAGCGCGTCACCTTTGGTGTCGCGCAGGGCCTGCGTGGTCAGATCAGCGATGGCATGTTCCAGCCGTTGATCTTTGGGCCGGGGCTTGGGCAGGTGTACCGGCGTGACCGGAAAGGCGCGCCCCTCGGAGGTGACAACCGGCGCGCCCATCATCTGGGCGATAGGGGCCGCATCCAGCGTGGCCGACATTACGATCAGATGCAGATCTTCGCGCAGCGCCTCAGCCACTTCGAGACAGAGCGCCAGCCCTAGGTCGGAGTTGATGGAGCGTTCGTGGAATTCATCGAAAATCACCGCGCCGATG
>JABSSA010000274.1 GCA_013214665.1 Paracoccaceae bacterium | reverse complement strand
CATGACGCACCGAAAACGGCTCTGCCCCATGGTTGACGAGGATCACACCCACCGGTCCACGGTAGTCGCAATCGATGGTGCCGGGCGCATTGGACAAGGTCACGCCATGCTTTAACGCAAGCCCTGAACGCGGACGCACCTGCACCTCGTAGCCGTCTTCAATCGCGAAACGCAGCCCCGTCGGGATCAAAGCGCGCGCGCCCGGGGCCAGATCTATACCGCGTTTATTGGGGAAATTTGCATAAACATCCGCCCCAGCCGCACCGGACGTGGCATAGGTTGGCAGAGGCAGGTCTGTGTCTGCGTCCGCATCCCAAACGACGTTAATCCGCACAGATCCACTCATGCCAGCGCCTCAGCCAGTTTTACGGCCAACTGCCGCGCGACATCGTCTTTCGACATGCGTGGCCACGTATCGACACCGTCATCAGTGATCAAGTGCACAGCATTCTCAGAGCCGCCCATAATGCCGGTTTCTGGTGACACATCGTTGGCCACAATCCAATCGCAGCCCTTGCGCGTGCGCTTGGCAACTGCGTTGTCGATCACGTCATCGGTTTCTGCGGCAAAGCCCACAACAAGGCTAGGCCGATCTGATGTGAGATGCGAAACGGTTTTGAGGATGTCGGGGTTTTCGGCAAACGCCAGCGTGGGCAAACCGTCTTTCGATTTCTTGAGTTTGCGATCAGAAGCGCCCTCAACCCGCCAATCCGCAACGGCCGCCGTGAACACCGCCGCATCCGCAGGCAAAGCCGCCTCTACTGCCGCCAGCATCTCTTGCGCGGTCTGCACCGGCACCAGTTGCACACCTTGTGGCATCGGCACCGAGGCCGGACCACTGACAAAGGTTACTTTCGCGCCCAGCGCCACAAGCGCTTTGGCGATCGCCGCACCCTGTGCGCCGGACGAACGGTTGGCGATATAGCGCACCGGATCAATAGGTTCGTGGGTTGGGCCGGATGTCATCAACACATGCCTGCCCTGCAATGGCCCGCCTGCAAAATGCGCCTCGACTGCGGCGACAATCTCCAATGGCTCCGCCATTCGGCCCGGACCGAATTCACCGCAGGCCATGTCACCGTCATTTGGCCCGACAAAAACGATCCCGTCACCGCGCAAGGTTTCCAGATTGCGCTGTGTGGCGGCATGATCCCACATGCGGACATTCATCGCCGGAGCGACCATGACAGGCGTATCCGTGGCCAACAAAAGCGTTGAGGCCAGGTCGTCCGCCCGCCCCTGTGCCATGCGCGCCATCAAATCGGCGGTGCATGGAGCGACCAAGATCAAATCGGCTGAACGCGACAATTGGATGTGCCCCATCTCAGCTTCGTCTGTCAGGTCGAACAAGTCGCGGTAAAGCTTGTCTCCGGCCAGCGCCGAGACCGACAAAGGTGTCACAAACTGTTCTGCCGCTTTGGTCATGACCGGCGTCACCGATGCGCCGCGCTCTTTCAACCGCCGGATCAGATCCAGTGATTTATACGCCGCGATTCCGCCGGAAATGATTAGCAATATCCGTTTATTGGCCAACATATGCGCCCTTTCTTGGCTGTCGGAACCTTACGCCCCTGCCAGACAAAGAACCAGCCTTAGCGAAACGCCGCACAAGGATCGGGGCGATCCACCGCAGGGGCATCCAGAACCAGATCAAAGGCATCGGTCGTGATCAGCCCTTCTTCGGCCTGACCTAAAGCGAAAACCTGAGTATCAGACGCCTGAGATATGACAAAGGGCACCCCCCAATCCGAACGCGCGTGACCGTTGCCCGTGATCACCACAACCGGGCCGCCTGTGTCTTTCAAGGCCGTTAAAGCCGCATCAGCAAGGGCTGCATCCCGCAGCCGTTGCACATTGACCATCATCGGCAACATATCGCGCGGCATCGCTTCGCAATGGGCTTCGTGCTGAAGCTGCAGGCGTGCCGCCATCTGTGCCTCGGGCAGCGGTTGATCCAGTTTGTAGGGTGCGGCCAAATCCCCGGCGATATCGGGTAAAGCTGCACCATGCAGCGCCATCAACTGATCGCGCGCCACCTCGGCTCCATAAATCCTGGCCGTGGGTGCTGCTGCGAAAATCGGAAAATACATCTCAAACGCGGGCCATCCGCTGTCAGCCCAGCCCAGCGCCCGTTCCAAGGTTTGCCGCGAAATGCGCACCATAGGTGTGACAGCCTCGGCATCGGCGTTTGACAGCATCTCAAACACCAGCGCTTTGGGTGCAATGGCGTCGACCCATTGTGCCTGAACGGCGTGGTGCGCCGAATTGTCATGAATTTCGCCCAACACAACAATATCGGACGACAAGGCCGCAGCGGGCACCTCTGCCCGTGCGGCCTGTATCAACGCTGCGCAAAGCAGCACGAAGCCATACAGAACCCTCATGCGAGGAAGTGCATCACCTCATGGCTCTGATTTTCAAGACTTTTCTTCATCTTGGTGAAAGCCGCAGCCTCAAGCTGGCGCACACGCTCTTTCGACAGTTTGAGTTGCTGGCCCAAGCTTTCCAACGTGCGCGGATCATCACGCAGCTTTCGCTCACGCACGATAAAGCGTTCGCGTTCGTTCAGCCCATTGAGCGCCACAAGCAACCATTCGCGCAGTTGTTCGGTGTCATGCGAATCTTCCACGACCTCTGCCGCCTGCGCACTTTCGTCTTCCAGCGCTTCGATCCATTCACGACCTTCATCATCAACCGATTGCGTCGCGTTCAACGAATAATCCGATCCGCTCAAACGCCCTTCCATCATCTCAACGTCGTGCAATGGCACGCCAATCTCTGTTGAGATCAGCTGGCGCAGCTGATGTTTGTCGAGCGGCTCACCGGAAGCAGCATGTTCACGTTCCAAACGCGCTTGCACACGGCGCATGTTGAAAAACAGAGACTTCTGGCTGCTGGTCGAACCGGTCCGCACCATCGACCAATTGCGCATAACATAGTCTTGGATAGACGCTTTGATCCACCAAACAGCATATGTTGAGAAGCGCACACCGCGATCCGGGTCAAACTTGTCTGCCGCCTTCATCAGGCCCAGACCCGCCTCCTGGATCAAATCATTCATTGGTGCGCCGTACCGTTTGAACTTGGACGCCATCGAGATCGCCAAACGCATGTAGGCCGTGATCAACCGATGCAGCGCCGCTTCATCGCGATGGTCACGCCACGCATAAGCGAGCGCCAGTTCAGTCTCGGCGTCGAGCAGTTCCGCTTTCATCGCGGTCCGCGACAAAGACATGTCGCGGGCAGAATCCAAAGCCATTGCGTCATCCCCCTGGATGTTAGTCTTGTTATGCGCACTTGTTTTATGTACGCGGCGACCATGGATTTGGTTCACTTAGATAACGTAAAAAACTTGCCCCCTTTGACATTTGTCCTAGGTGGAGCTGCCTCAGGGAAATCACTGATTTCTGAAATGTTAATAAATAACAGCGGTTTAGACCCCACTTATATCGCCACGGGGCGCATCTGGGACGAAGAAACAAAAGTGCGCGTCGACGTTCACAAAGAACGTCGCGACGACAGATGGACGACCATCGAAGCCCCAATTGATGTGGCCAGCGCGCTGGCCGAAGCGACCAGCGATCAGGCCGTATTGATTGATTGCGCGACGATGTGGCTGACCAATTTGGTGATGGACGAACGCGACATTCCCGAAGCGCAGGCAGAACTTTTTGAGGCCATCCAAGCCTGTGCCGCGCCGGTGGTCTTGGTTTCTAATGAGGTGGGACAAGGCATCGTACCTGAAAATGCGCTGGCGCGGCGGTTTCGGGATGTGCAAGGACGGTTCAACCTACGCTCCGCAGAGGCGGCGGATGTGGTGATCAACGTTGTTGCCGGGCTTCCGTTGGCGTTGAAAGGTAAGTTCACATGAGCCGTTGGTATTGGGTACGGCATGGGCCGACGCATCAAAAAACCTTCACCGGCTGGCGTAACGTGCCCTCTGACCTGTCGGATACTGCCAAGATTGAAAGGCTGAACGCGTTCCTGCCGCAGGATGCGTTAATCGTGTCTTCCGACTTGCGGCGTTGCGTGATGACCGCCGATGCGCTGCAAGATCGGCGCACCCGTTTGCCGCATGACCCACACCTGCGCGAGTTTCACTTTGGCGCGTGGGACGGTGTGCATTTTTCCAAGATCGCCGAAAAAGACGAAGCGTTAAGCCGCGCCTATTGGGAAACGCCGGGTAACACAGCGCCACCCGGTGGCGAAAGCTGGAACCAAAGCGCGGCCCGCGTTGCCGTTGGTGTGCGCAGGATCGCGGAACATCATCCAGATCGCGATATCATCGTTGTGGCCCATTTCGGCGTGATCTTGACGCAAGTTCAGGCCGTCTTGGGGATCAGCGCGCAAGAGGTTTTGGGGCACAAGATCGATCCCCTGTCGGTCACTGTGCTCGACCCTGCGGCGGGCACGGCCACACAGATCAATCACCAACCCTGATCAACTCCATAACAAGCTTTTGTTTGAGCCGAACCAGCGGTTTTGGCTAGCATCTGGTCATGACGTACAAACTTGTTCTTGGCGATTACGCCTATTCTTCTTGGTCTTTGCGCGCTTGGCTGTTGTTTGAAAAATTCAACATCCCGCGTGACACTTCTTTCGTATCTTTTTCCAATCCGGCCACTGTCGCGGACCAAATGCCCAACTTCGCACCGGCCCGAACGGTTCCTGCAATCAAGACGCCAGATGGCGTGGTTTTGGGTGACAGTTTGGCCTTGGCCGAAGAACTAGCCAGCCGCCATCCGGGCGCGGGCCTTTGGCCGCAAGACCCGGCCCATCGCGCCGCCGCGCGGGCGATCACAGCCGAGATGCACTCAAGCTTCAGCGCCTTGCGCACCGCCTGCCCCATGAGCCTTTACACAGGCTACGATTGGTCCAACCCGAGCGACGAGGTACGCGCTGATCTGGCTCGCATCGAAACGCTGTGGGCCTATGCGCGCGACATATGCAAGGCCGATGGCCCGTGGCTATGTGGTGCTTATTCAATTGCCGATGCCTTTTACGCACCCGTGGCTGCGCGCATCGCCGGGTTTTCCTTGCCTGTCTCCGCCCCTGCACAAGGCTATGTGGCCGCGCACCTCAACGACCCGGCTTTCCGTCGTTGGCGCAGCATGGCGCTGGCAAATGGTGTCGTTCTGGAGCGGTATGCCCAAACCCACGCCGTTCTTGATTGGCCGGGGCCCGCGACTGTTGCGGCAAAAGCTGTCACCGGTCAGACACCCGAAAACGACGCATGCCCCTATTCCGGAAAAGCCGCAAAGGACTGTTTGCAGTTGGAAGACGGTCGCGTGTTTGGGTTCTGCAACCCATTTTGCCGCGACAAGACCGTGGCAGATCCGATGGCATGGCCCGCCTTTGTCGAACTGGCCTTCCCGGACACACCTGCGCCAGATTAACCAATCGCTAACCATCTGCGATCTAAGCAAAACACATGGTCGCACGGGCATATACAGTCGCGTTTCAGGGCGTGGAAGCCCGCGAGGTTGAGGTGCAATGCGCGCTCTCAACCGGATTGCCCGCGTTTTCCATTGTTGGCCTGCCTGACAAAGCCGTGTCTGAGGCGCGCGACCGTGTGCGCGCCGCTCTGGCCTCTTTGTCGATCGCTTTGCCCAGCCGCCGGATAACAATCAACCTGTCTCCGGCAGATTTACCAAAAGAGGGGTCGCACTTCGATTTACCGATCGCGCTCGCCTTGTTGTCAGCGATCGAGATTTTACCCAAAGACATCGCGGAAACGGTGGTGGCGTTGGGCGAGCTTTCGCTCGATGGCGCGCTTGTTCCTGTTAACGGTGCCTTGCCCGCTGCGATGGCCGCCGCTGAGGCGGACAGGGGTCTTTTGTGCCCAAAGGCGTCGGGCGCAGAAGCCGCATGGGTAGGCAATGCACAGGTAATCGCCGCTGCAAATCTGGGTGATGTGGTGCGGCACTATACCGGACAGGCCCCTTTGGAACCTGCGCAGCCGGGCGAGGTGCAAAAAGACGTCCAATCGCGCGATCTGCGAGATGTCAAAGGCCAGGAACGCGCCAAGCGTGCACTCGAAATCGCTGCTGCGGGGCGGCACCACCTTTTAATGGTCGGAACACCGGGCTCAGGCAAATCCATGCTTGCCGCGCGACTGCCCAGCATATTGCCGCCGCTGTCAGCCCACGAAGCCTTGGAAACCTCAATGATCCATTCTCTGGCCGGTTTGATCGAAGAAGGCGGAATTTCGCGCCACAGGCCCTTTCGCGAACCACATCACACCGCGTCGATGGCGGCCATCATCGGTGGCGGCCGGAATGCGAAACCCGGTGAGGTCTCTCTCGCCCACAACGGCGTTTTGTTCATGGACGAGTTCCCGGAATACCAACGCCCCGTGCTTGAAACGCTGCGCCAGCCGATCGAAACAGGCGAAGTCATGATCGCGCGGGCCAATGCCCACGTGCGATACCCCTGCAAATTCATGCTGGTTGCAGCCGCGAACCCTTGCAAATGCGGGTATCTGATTGATCCGGCCCGCGCTTGTGGGCGGGCGCCTATGTGTGGCGACGACTACATGGGGCGCATTTCTGGCCCATTGATGGACCGGTTTGACCTGCGCGTGGATGTGCCTCCGGTCGAATACACCGACCTCGATTTACCAGCGACCGGCGATACCAGCGCGACCATGGCCGCACGCGTGGCAGCGGCCCGTGACGTGCAAGCGGCGCGTTTTGGCGAAAACAGTGGGATGCGTTCAAACTCAGACGCATCCGGGGCGGCGTTGGAAGAAGTGGCCGTTCTCACCGAAGAAGGGCGCGCATTATTGGCCCGTGTGGCGGAACGCTTTGGCCTGTCTGCGCGCGGATATCACCGCATTTTGCGTGTAGCACGCACGATTGCAGATCTTGACGCGTCACCAGACATCGCCACACCGCATCTCGCCGAAGCCGTCAGCTTTCGCCTGTCTCTGCCAAAAGACGCGTGATCCAGTCAGAGAGTGTGTCCAAAGTATCGCGGGCCTCAGGCAGATAGTTTTGAAACATCGGCCAAACATGCGGCAAACCCGAGGTTTTGTGCAGCACGACCGGGCAACCCAACGACTTTAACGTGGCATGAAACCGCAATGTATCGTCGCGCAAAATCTCGGTCTCATCCACGGTCAACCAGATGGGTGGCGCGTCAGACCAGTTTGCAAACAACGGGCTGGCGCGATGGTCTTTGGGGTCGGCGCCGTCAAGGTAATAACCCGCAATGTCCTTCGCCCGGTCCGCGGGCAACAGCGGATCACGCCCAGCATTCGACAGGATAGTTCCGCCGGAAAAGGTGAGGTCCATAAACGGTGAAAACCCAAAAACGCCCACTGGCACGCGCAGGTTGTGCCGCAAGACATGCGCCAAAAGCGCAAAGGCGAGCCCGCCACCGGCGCTGTCCCCTCCCAGAACAATGTCGGCCTTTTCCGCTGTGAAAGCCGTGTAGGCATCGCAAATGGCATCAAACGCCGCAGGAAATGGTGCTTCGGGCGCTAACGGGTATTGCGGCATGAGAATCCGCATACCCGTTCGTTGCGACAGACAGGCCAGCATCGCGGCATGGGTCTTAGGGCTGCCCATGATATAGGCCCCGCCGTGCACGTAAAACACAGCGCTCTGGCGTGTGACCCACGGACCGGCGACCTCAAGCACGTGATGCGATCCAAGTTGAACCCAGCGCTGGGTTGTGCCGCGCGGGGCGCGAAAGAAAAGCCTTGCGCTGCGTTCAAATCCACGCCGGGCGGCATATGGGTCAGCCGCGCGCGCAAGTTTCGGCTTTTCAAATGTGCGCAACGCGGCGCACAAAAGACGCGCCTGCCAGCTCACCCCATACGCGCCTCGATCGCGTCCCAAATCTGGCCTGCGACGTTGACCCCATCAAAGCGCTCAAGCTCTTGAATGCCGGTGGGCGAGGTCACGTTGATTTCGGTGAGGTACTCTCCGATCACGTCGATGCCCACAAACACCTGCCCCCGCTCTTTCAGCAAGGGGCCAATCGTATCGCAAATTTCGCGGTCCCGATCCGTCAGCCCGACTTTCTCAGGGCGGCCGCCCACATGCATGTTTGAGCGTGTTTCACCCGCAGCAGGCACCCGGTTGATCGCACCAACCGGCGCACCGTCCACCAGGATCACCCGCTTGTCGCCGGCGGACACGGCCGGCAGAAACTTTTGTACAATCAGAGGCTCACGAGAAAAGTTGGTGAAAAGCTCATGAAGCGATGTGAGATTGCGATCTTCCACGCCCAGCTTGAACACGCCTGCGCCGCCATTGCCATACAGCGGCTTGAGGATGACATCGCCATGCTTTTCCTTGAACGCTTTGATCGTTTTGAGATCACGGGCGATGGTTGTTGGTGGGGTCAGTTGCGGGAAATCAAGCACAAGAAGCTTTTCCGGATAATTGCGGACCCAAAACGGATCGTTCACCACCAAAACATCCCCTTTTAGCCGATCCAGCAGATGGGTTGAGGTGATATAGTGCATGTCAAACGGGGGATCCTGGCGCAGCCAAACCACATCAAACTCGGCCAGATCAACCTGCTTTTCCGGGCCTAGATCTGCATGATTGCCCTGTTCTCTGCGCACGGTCAGGTCATGCCCCCGCGCAGTAATCCGGCCTTCTTCGTAAGCCAGATGGTCCGGCGTATAGAAAAACAGGCTGTGCCCACGTTTCTGCGCCTCTTCGGCCAAACGAAAAGAACTGTCGGCGTTGATGTCGACGTCCCCAATTGGGTCCATCTGGAAGGCAATCTTCATTTCACGCTCCGCATTTGTGCGCCTTTTAGATGGCGCAGCATTCGCGGTAACGCAATGGTCAGCCCATTGCCAAAACGTTTTCCAGCGTTCGAATTTGACCCGCACCGTTCACGAGCGCGAGATCAAGCCGGATTTCACGAGGTTCGCCAAAGCGCCCGGCGAATTCTTCGGCTGTCTGGCAAACACGCGCCACCTGGCGCGAGCGAAAGCTGTTTAATGCACCGTCAAAGCTGCGGGATGATTTCACCTCGACAAACACCAGTGTGTCATCTTTTTCAAAAATCAGGTCTATTTCGCCTGCAGATCCGCGCCAGCGATGTTCAAGCCACTGTGCGCCAGCTTGCGCATAGCGTTCGGCCACCTGATGCTCCGCAGACAAGCCGGAATGATACGAGGTTGACCCCGTCACGCCCTTTGCCGACCTACCTGTCTGTGTCATCCTGTTCCTCCGCCGAAAGTTTCAGAGCCAAATTGTAAACCGTTCGCCTTTTCACACCGTGCGCTTGGGCAATCGCATCAGCCGCATCCCGCACCGACATCGAAGACAAAGCCGCTTTGATCTCATTCTCTAGGTCAATTTCCCTAACAATTGGCGAATGGCCGCGTTCCACCAAGACAACCAATTCGCCTTTCACGTTGGCGCCTTGGTACGCAGCAGTCAAATCTGACAGACTTCCGCGTCGGACCTCCTCGAATTTTTTCGTCAGCTCCCGACAGACAGCTGCGTTTCGGTCGTCGCCCAGCACGGTCGCAAGATCGGCCAGACATTTGGCAAGCCGTTTAGGAGATTCGTAAAGCACCAGAGTTGCCGCCACATCGGCCACAGCCTCGATGGCTTGGCGCCGGGCGGATTGTGCGTTCGGCAAGAAGCCCAGAAACATAAACGCGTCCGTTGGCAAACCTGCGACCGCCAATGCGGTTGCCGCAGCGGACGGGCCAGGCGCGCATGTCACCGGCAAGTTCGCGTCATGCATTGCGCGCGCAAGTTCAAACCCGGGGTCAGCAATTGCAGGCATCCCGGCTTCGGACGCATAGGCAAGGCTGGCGCCGCCGCGCACCAGATCCACCAATCCTTCCAGTTTTGCAGGCGTGCTGTGATCATGAAGGCTGATCATTTTCCGGCCATCCAGGGGTATACCGTGGATATCCATCAATTTGCGCATCGTGCGGGTGTCTTCCGCGACCAGCACATCCGCAGATGCCAGCGTGTCAAGCGCGCGCAACGTGACATCACGTGCGCTGCCGATTGGGACACCCACAAACGTAAGCCCCGGCGGAAGCGTGCCCTTTTGAAAGTTCACGGCAGATTCACCTTTCCTCTGTCTATCAAGACGTCGTATCGCTATTTGTCAAAGAGTACAGCGATTTTAAGACGTTCATTGGGGGGCTCTACGATGTTCAGCCGACTAACTCACCTGCACCGCAAGCTGAAACATGGCGCCGCGATCTTGGCATTCGGGGCATTGGCGGCCTGTGAGCCTGTTGATTTTGGCGGGTTGGGCTCTGGCCTTGGCATCGACACCTCCAAGCCGGTTCCGGTGGCGTTGCTGGTGCCGAAAGGCTCTGGCACAGAAGGTGATCAGGTTTTGGCGCAATCTCTGGAAAACGCCGCGCGGCTTGCCATCGCGGATCTGGAAGGCGTCGCAATCGACCTGCGGGTCTATGACACCGCCGCCGATGCCGCCACGGCAGCCGCGCAAGCCACCGCTGCGGTCAATGACGGCGCGCGCATTATCCTGGGGCCTGTATACGCGGAAGCCGCCAACGCAGCAGGTGTCGCGGTGGCCAGTTCTGGTGTGAACGTTCTGTCTTTTTCCAACAATGCGTCCATCGCTGGCGGCAATGTCTTTGTTCTGGGCCCTACATTTGACAATACGGCCAACCGCCTCGTCAGCTATGCCCAGCGCCAGGGAAAATCGAATATCGCCGTGGTCCACGGTGAGAATGTTGCAGGTCAGTTGGGCCGTAACGCGATTCAGAATGCTCTGGCAGGCAATGGCGCAACCTTTGCCGGGTCGGCCAGCTATCCGCTTTCACAGCAGGGTGTGGTGCAAGCCATTCCGCAGATCCGAACCGTCGTGGAAAGCTCGGGCGCCGATTCCGTTTTTCTGACCGCCCCAAGTTCGGGTGCCTTGCCGTTGCTCACACAATTGATGCCCGAGGCCGGGGTTTCTAACGAGACCGTGCAGTACATCGGCCTGACCCGTTGGGACATTCCGCCTCAAACGCTCGCCTTGCCCGGCGTGCAAGGCGGTTGGTTTGCGCTGCCCGATCCAAATCGGTCTGCGGCGTTCGGGCAACGCTATCAAACCACCTATGGCGGCGCGCCGCATCCGATTGGCGGTCTGGCCTATGACGGCATCGCGGCAATCGGTGCATTGGTGAGCCAAGGTGACAGTGACGCGCTCAGCCGAGCCTCATTGATCCAGGGCGCCGGGTATCAGGGCGCAACAGGCATTTTCCGACTGCGCGCAGATGGGTCCAACGAACGCGGGCTCGCCGTTGCAACGATCCAGGAACAACAAGTGGTCGTTATTGAACCTGCGCCACAGGCATTTGGTGGGTCAGGATCGTAACTTGGTCGTCACAACCCCAAAGACCCACACCCGAGCCGACACATTGCTTTGCCCGGAAGAGCATCTGTTTGATGCGGACGCCTTTGACCGCCTGATCGAAGACTGCCGAGCGCTAGATCCGCAAGACGCACGTCAAAACGTCGTTGCGCATCTGCGCGAGGCTCAAAAATCCGGACGCAACGCCATAGCAGAGGCATTTCAAGCCGACCCCTTTGCGGCCCGACGGATGACGGCCTCGTATTCTTGGCTGACGGACCGATTGGTTACGTCTGCTTTGCGCTTTGCCACCGAAATTCGCCACCCAAATCCGACGCCAACAGAGGGCGAGAAAATCGCGGTCATGGCGGTTGGCGGCTATGGGCGCGGGGAAATGGCGCCTTTTTCAGACGTCGATTTACTGTTTCTCACGCCTTACAAAATTACGGCGTGGGCCGAAAGCGTCATCGAAACGATGCTTTATATCCTGTGGGATCTGAAGCTGAAGGTGGGTCATGCCAGTCGCACGGTGCGGGATTGTCTGCGTCTGGGCCAGGAAGATTACACCATTCGCACCGCCCTTTTGGAAAGCCGGTATCTGACCGGCGACAAGCGGCTCGCCTCGGATTTGGAGCACCGCCTACAAACGGAGCTGTTCCAGAACACAGGCAGGGACTTCATCGCTGCCAAGCTAGCCGAGCGCGACAAGCGCCACGAACGGCAGGGCCAGCGGTATATGGTTGAGCCGAACGTGAAAGAAGGCAAAGGCGGACTGCGCGATCTGCAATCGCTGTTCTGGATTGGTAAATACATTCATGGCGTACACGATCCCGCTGATTTGGTCAGTGTCGGCGTCTTTACCGAAGACGAGTTTCAGAGTTTTGCAAAAGCCGAAGATTTCTTGTGGGCTGTGCGCGGTCATCTGCATCTGATTGCGCATCGAGCCACCGAACAGCTTTCCTTCGATATGCAGGTGCAGGTCGCCGAGGCGATGGGATACACCAACCAAGGTGGCCGCCGCAGCGTTGAATTGTTCATGCAGGATTACTTTCGCCACGCCACGCAGGTGGGGGATCTGACACGCATCTTCCTGACGAAAATGGAAGCCATGCATGTGAAAGATGAGCCTTTGCTAGAACGTCTGTTCAAGCGTCGCCCCAAGGTCAAGGCCGGGTACAGGGTCGTTCACAATCGCATTGATGTTGAAGACGGCCAGGCCTTTTTGAGCGATAAAGTAAACATTCTGCGCCTGTTTGAAGAGGCGTTGCGCACGGGGATGCTGATCCACCCAGACGCGATGCGGCTCATCAAATCCAATCTGCATCTGATTGATGACGACATGCGCAAAAACCCTGAGGCCCAGCGCATCTTTCTTGATTTGTTGCTCAAGCACGGCAATCCGGAACGCGCTTTGCGACGGATGAACGAGCTGGGCGTGCTGCCCTCGTTGATCCCTGAGTTTGCCCCGATCGTCGCCATGATGCAGTTCAACATGTATCACAGCTATACGGTGGACGAGCATACCATTCAGTGTATCCGCAATCTGGCACAGATCGAACGGGGTGAATTGGTCGAAGAATTGCCTGTTGCGTCAAGCATTTTGCAAGAAGGGATCAACAGGCGGATCATCTATATTGCTTTGTTGTTGCACGACATAGGCAAAGGACGCCCCGAAGATCATTCGATCCTGGGGGCACAGATTGCGCGTAAGGTTGGGCCTCGGCTGGGATTAAAGTCGGATGAGGTCGAAACCATCGAATGGTTGATCCGATATCATCTGTTGATGTCAGACATGGCACAGAAACGCGATATTGCCGATCCCCGCACGGTTCGGGACTTTGCCAAGGCGGTTAAGACGGTTGAGCGGCTTAACCGGCTGTGTGTTCTGACAGTCTGCGACATCCGCGGTGTGGGGCCCTCCACCTGGAACAATTGGAAAGCCGTTTTGATCCGGGCGCTTTATCGCCAGACGCGGCGCGCTCTGGAAACCGGTTTGGAAGATCTCAACCGTCAGAACCGGGGCGCCGAGGCCAAGAAAGCGTTGCGCGCGCGTCTGGATGGTTGGTCGCGCAAAGACATTCAGACTGAGGTGGATCGCCACTATGACCCCTATTGGCAAGGCCTTCATGTCACAGCGCATGAGGTTTTTGCCCGTCTCCTTCGGGATATCAAGGATGGCGAAATCGCCATCGACCTGTTGCCAGACGAAGACCGGGACGCCACGCGCGCCTGTTTTGCCATGCAAGACCACCCTGGCATTCTGGCCCGGCTGACCGGAGCTTTGGCGCTGGTTGGTGCGAATGTGGTTGATGCGCGCAGCTACACGACCAAAGACGGTTACGTGACCGATGCGATGTGGATTCAGGATGCGGACGGCAACCCATATGATGCGTCGCGTCTGCCGCGGTTGCGGCGGATGCTGGAACGCACGCTCAAGGGTGAGGTGGTCACACGCGATGCCATTGTTGAACGCGACCGGGTTAAAAAACGCGAAAAAGCGTTTCAGGTGCCGACGCATATCACCTTCGACAACGAAGGCTCCGATATTTACACCATCATCGAAGTGGACACGCGCGACCGCCCCGGCTTGCTGCACGATTTGACGCGCACATTGGCGGCCTCAAACGTCTATGTCGCGAATGCCGTGATTGCCACCTATGGGGAACAGGTTGTTGATACCTTCTATGTCAAAGACATGTTCGGCCTGAAATTTTACACTGAATCCAAGCAGCGTACGTTGGAAAAGCGTCTGCGCACCGCGATTGCCGAGGGCAGCGAAAGGGCACAAGATGACGTCTGATTTGCCAGCCCCCTTGCCATGATGTGACGAACGGCGCTAGGCCAAGACAGGGATAGCGAAAGGCAGAGCAGTGGCGCGCATCCGGTTACTTTCTGGCGTGTTGACGGTCGGGGTCTGGACCATGCTCAGCCGCGTGTTGGGGTTCGTGCGCGAAATTCTCATCCTCAGCTTGATTGGGCCGGGCCCATTGATGGATGCGTTTGTGGCGGCGTTCCGTTTGCCAAACATGTTCCGCAGGTTCTTTGCCGAAGGTGCGTTTAATTCCGCCTTTGTGCCGATCTTTTCCAAAAAGGTCGAAGACCGCGACGCCGCTCTTGAATTTGCGCGCAATGCGCTGGCCTGGCTGACGTTGGCGACGCTAACACTGACAGCGCTTGGCATGATCTTTATGCCCGGTCTCGTTTGGATCACGGCGGCGGGGTTTTCTGGCGACGAAAGGTTTGACCTCACTGTTGATTATGGCCGGGTCATGTTCCCATACATCTTTTTCATGTCGCTGGCCGCGCTCTTTTCCGGTGCTCTAAACGCCACTGGGCGGTTTGCCGTTGCAGCGGCAGCACCCGTGCTTTTGAACATTCTGATCGTCGGGTCGTTAACAATCGCCCATCTGACGAATGGCGTTTTGATCGCATGGTTGATCTGGACTGTGCCTGTGGCGGGCGTGGCGCAATTGGCGCTGACCTGGTGGGCTGCGTCAAAAGCCATTGGGCCGCTGTCGTTGCGGTTTCCCAAGGTGTCGCCAGACGTGGCCTTGCTGCTCAAGACGGCGATCCCAGCAGCCTTGGCAACCGGGGTCATGCAGATCAATCTCGTGGTTGGTCAACTGGTCGCTTCCAGATTTGAAGGTGCGGTAAGTTGGCTGTTTGCCGCTGACCGGCTCTATCAACTGCCGCTTGGTGTGATCGGCATCGCCGTTGGAATCGTGCTGTTGCCCGAACTGTCGCGCCGTTTACAGGCAGGAGACACAGAGGGCGGGCAAAGCGCCCTGTCACGTGCGTCTGAATTTGCGCTGTTCCTGACCGTGCCAGCCGCGGTTGCGCTTGTCGTAGTACCACTGCCTCTGGTGTCCGTCCTCTTTGAGCGTGGGGAAACAAACGCAGATGACGCGGCCGCCATCGCGGTCGCTACGGCGATCTATGGGTTGGGCCTGCCTGCCTTTGTGATGCAGAAGATACAGCAGCCTCTGTTTTTCGCGCGTCACGACACGCGCAGCCCGTTTTACTACGCGCTGGCCGCCATGGTGCTGAACGCAGCGCTGGCATTTGGTCTTGCCCCAAGCTTGGCTTGGATGGCCCCCGCTATCGCCACAAGCGCCTCGGCCTGGGCGATGGTCGTGATGTTGTGGTTGGGCAGCCTGCGCATGGGAGAGGTCGCGCGTTTTGACACACGCTTGCGCAGCCGGATCTGGCGTATCCTTGCGGCCTCTGCGCTGATGGGCGGCGTTTTGTGGGCGCTCAACGTTGTGCTGGCCTCATCGCTGGGCACACCTGGTTTGCGATACCTGGCACTGGCCGCGCTGATTTTTGGGGGTGCCGCGTCCTATTTTGTTTTTGCGCATGGTCTTCGCGCGATGCGGTTTTCCGAATTGCGTAGCGCGATCCGGCGCGGGTAACCGCGTCACCGCGTTCGCAGCTTTTCAAGCAGATGTGCAATGCCACCTCGCACCAACACAGGCGAAACGGCAAACCCAAACACAAACCCTGCAAGATCGGCGATCCAGCCGTAGCCAACCGTAAACAGGATGCCAAAAAGCAATTGGATCCCCATCAGAACGCCAATCAGGCGAAAGGCATTAAGCTGTCGCAAACCCGTGCCAGCCAGGTGCTGCCAGATGAGATAGGTATATCCGCCAATCATGCCGTAAACCGCCGGATACGCCCCGATCATCCAGGCCTCATCCGTCAACAAACCAAAAGCCAAAGCCCCGAAAACGGCACAGCCGAAGAACATGACCACAACGGCCAGCTGCCCCATTACTTCGCCAATCAGCTTACCCATCGCCAAAAGGATCACGCCTGACAACAGCGCGGATGTGAACCCTTGATGCACGAATGCGTAGCTTACAAACCGCACCAGATGTTCGCCCAGCAAGATTCCATTGCTCAGCATGAAGTCAAAGGCTTCGCCTGAAAATCCGTAATCCCGGATCGCCGCCAGCCGCCAACCGATGGCGCCGGGTCCGCCGATAATTCCGGCCTCGCCCAGCGCAAACATGCACTCGACACCGAAAATGGAAAAGAACAAAGCCCAGACCACGGGAGGCAATGGGTTCACTGGGCTTGGGTCATAGTCTAGCGGCATGCCTTAACGCTCCTTGACGGGGTTTGCGCCCATGGGTAATCCGACCCGGCACATTTGCCCAGAGGTCTTGCGCCCATGTCTGATACACAATTCACGCCACGTGTCTTCTCCGGCATTCAACCGTCCGGTGGTCTCACGCTTGGCAACTACCTTGGCGCGCTCAAGCGCTTTGTGGATATGCAGAACGAAGGCAGCTTTGAAACCGTGTATTGCATGGTGGATCTGCACGCGATGACCGTCTGGCAAAACCCAGCTGATCTGCGCCACAACACGCGCGAACTTGCTGCGGGCTTTATCGCGTCAGGCATTGATCCGTCCAAGTCGATCCTGATCAACCAAAGCCAGGTGCCAGAGCACGCACAGCTTGCGTGGATCTTTAACTGCGTCGCCCGCATGGGATGGATGCAGCGGATGACTCAATTCAAGGACAAGGCGGGCAAGAACGCGCAAAACGTCTCGCTCGGGCTGTTTGCGTATCCAGCTTTGATGGCTGCAGATATTCTTGTTTATCACGCAACCCATGTGCCTGTGGGCGACGACCAGAAACAGCATCTGGAACTGACGCGCGACATTGCGATCAAGTTCAACCATGATTTCGAGGTGGATTTCTTTCCCGTCATCGAACCCGTGATCGAAGGGGCTGCGACCCGTGTCATGTCTTTGCGGGACGGATCGAAAAAGATGTCAAAATCTGACCCATCAGATGCGTCGCGGATCAACATGACCGACGATGCAGACACGATTGCCAAAAAGATCCGCAAGGCCAAAACCGATCCAGAACCGTTGCCGTCCGAGGCCGCAGGGCTGGAAGAGCGGCCGGAGGCGCGCAACCTGATCAACATCTATTCGGCATTGGCCGAAATGTCGGTCGACGCAGTGATGACGGATGTGGGCGGCAAAGCCTTTTCTGAATTCAAGCCAATGCTGGCGGAGCTCGCCGTGGAAAAGCTGGCGCCAATTTCGACAGAAATGGCGCGCTTGATGAACGATCAGGCCGAGATTGACCGCATTCTGGCCCATGGCGCAGAACAAGCGCGGGAGATCACGGCGCCAATTCTAGCCAAGACCTATGAGATCGTTGGCATGATCAAATGATGCGGGGCGGGCTTTGCGCCCGCCCTCCATGCAAACAACTTAGTCGATGGCCCATTCAGGCAGCGCGAGCACGCCAACCACAGGCATCAGAAACTCGCCTCCATCTGCAGCGGAAGCTGAGGCATAGTACCCATCTATTGCATCTTCTGCGGCTTGAAGACTGTTTGCAGAGCCATCAAACAACTCCATCGTTGCACGGGCGTTTTCAACATTGGACATGCCTTTGTGCACGGCAAAATAGGCGCCGATATCGGTCTTTGTGCTGAGATAGGCCTGATCCGCCGCTTGCTGGTCCATAAATTCCTGGCTCGCGCCATCTGGCGGTGCGGCTTTGGCCCCTTTCAGAACCTCAAGGATGAAGGCATCCCGCGATACGCTTCCCGAGTCCAGCTGACCAACCCAGAAATCAAAGCCCGCCTGATCAGGAATCCGCCCCAGCACATTACCGTAAACCGAAGTCGCAAAGTCTGAATTTGTCTGATCTCCTGGATACGTCGCGCGGGTTTCATCCTGATCAATAAAGAGAGCAGCCATTTCTTCGAGCGTCGTGCCGTTGGCGTAAGCCGATCCCCAAAACCCCAGGCCCAGCGCATCAGGTGCACGGTTGAAATAGGCGATGTAGAGTTCAACAAAACTCTCGAACTCGTCTTCTTCAAGATCGACTGTTTGGCCAAAAGCCAAAACGTCGTAGTCATCGGGCGAGGTGCCAACAACGTCAAAACGCAGCTTTTCCACGCCCGACGTATTGTCGGATCCATCGCGCCCCGGTTTGCGGTCGGTCACAGTAACCCCCGTTGGATTGATCGCGACCGTGTAATCGACCCGTGGCCCAGAAAATTCCACGGTGTCAAAACCCGCGCCCAGCGTGAAAAAATCATTTGTAGCAAACCCGGTGGTCACATCATCGCAAGATGATCCGCGGTCATCGAAAAAGAAACCGGGGCCGGTGGCCGGCATCAAAAGTTGGTCGAATGCATCTTGCGAGTCTGCCGCTGCATAGTCGGAGATAGAGATGTCCCGAATAAAGGTTACCATCGCAGAATTTGTAACTATGGCGCCGAATTCCTGTCGTTCGGTGGTGATGGTGATGGAGACGATACCGCGTTGTTCAACGGGCAAATTGCTGTCGGTTTCGACAAAGTTGAACTTTATTTGATGGGATTGCGTACCTGATATCTCGACGTCCCGAAACGTATACTCCGCCATGAGGCCTGTGTCGTTTGAAAACAGATCCAACAAAGGGCTGTCGTTGTTCAGTATGCGCTCCGCTTCGATAGCACCGAACATATCCCTCAGCCATTCCTGAGGCGTGTCGATATCCGAAAAATTGTTGTCGCCGGCAATGATCATGAAATACTCCTTTGCAAATTCGTCAAACTGTTGCGTGCGCCAGCCGTCCCATGCGGGTGGTCAGCACACACCTCATTTAGGTAGTCAAAAATTCGCTGCCCGGCGCCTCGTTTATCCGATGTACTTATCCCTCAATTCGCGCCGCAGCACCTTACCGGATAGCGTGACAGGCACCTCATCCACAAACTCGACCCGCCGGGGTGTCTTGTAGTTGGTCAGCCCGGCCCGGCAGGTTTCCAACACTGCCTCTTCGGTCACGCTGTCATCGGAGCGCACGATGAAGGCAGCCGGTGCTTCGGCTGTTTTCTCATCCGGGATCCCTATCACGCCCACCTGCACCACGCCGGGGATAGTCGAAATTACATCCTCGATCTCATTGGGTGACACGTTAAATCCTGAAACGAGGATCATGTCCTTCTTGCGGTCGACAATCTCGATGAACCCGTCCGCATCCATCACCCCAATATCGCCAGAGTGCAGCCAGCCATCCACGATCGTCTCGGCGGTGGCGTCAGGCCGGTTGATGTATCCCTTCATCAAGGCGGGCGACCGGGCGATCACTTCGCCAGGCTCTCCCAACGGCACGTCGTTACCGTCGTTGTCGACGATCCGCACTTCGGCTCCTGGAACTGGAATCCCCACAGTGCCAAAGCGATTGTCGGCCGGTGGGTTCAGTGTCAGCACGCCAGAGATTTCGGTCATGCCATAGCCCTGATTGATCCGAATACCGGTGGCCTCTTCCCATTTGGTTGCCACACCCGTTTGCTGCGCTGCGCCGCCAGAGCCACTGAACCGGACATTTTCAAAGTACTTTCGGTCAAACCACGGTTCCGCCAGCAAAGCGGCGAACAATGTGTTGATCCCGGTAAACCATGTGACCTGATGATTTTCGAACGCGGACTTCAGGTTTGACGGCGGGCGGGGGTTAGGTACCAAAATCGCGTGTCCGCCCGTGCGCATTCCGGCCACAAAAATCAACGTGAACGCGGTGATGTGGTAGAGCGGCAAAATCACCAGCGTGGTTTCCCCGTTCCCACTCATCTGATCCTCGGTCAGCAAATGGGCCTGATATGCGTTACTCAGAATGCCCTGATGATGCAGTTCCGCCCCTTTACTGCGGCCGGTGGTACCGCTGGTGTATTGGTAAACGGCGGTGTGCGTTGGCGTGATACCATCCACGTACGACGACAGCTTTGCGGCCGACGTCTGGCGTTTGCCTTGCGCGAGCGCAGAGGCAAAGGTGACATGCGCGGTCGCAATATCCGGCACAACCTTACGAACACGCTTAAGCACGAAACCAAGCAGTGCCTTTTTCAAGCCTGGAAAGAAATCCACGATCGACAGCACAACAACCTGACGCACGTTGGTCTTGGGCACCACCGCATCCACTTTGTCGCCAAAGAGGTTCATGATTACCAAAACCTGCGCAGCGCTGTCGTTGAGCTGATGCTCAAGCTCGCCTGCGGTATAGAGCGGATTCACATTCGTGCTGATGCAGCCCGCTTTGGCGATACCAAGTGATGCCACCCCAAAGCCAATGCAATTGGGTGTCATGAGTGCCACGCAATCCCCCTGCTTTACACCAACGACTTCACGCAGATATGCGGCAAAGCTGTTCGCGTGATCCAACAGTTCGGAATAAGTGATCGTCGTTTCCGCACCCGTTGGCAGAATGGTCGTAAGCGCCGGTTTCGGTCCGTGTTCCTTGGCCGCTTCATCTGCAAGCTCATGCAGCATTTGGACCGGTAGGTTGGCCAGATCAAAGGCCTTGGCCTCGTCCGAATAGTATTTTTCCCATGGCTTGGTCATTGGCATCTCCCTTGGTTCCCCACTTGGCCGCGGGGTTTTCCCTACCGTGTGCGGGATGCGCCGGTGCCGTCAACACAAATCACCTGCGCACCAAACCTGTGCGTGTTTTGGGGTTTTGCGTGCGTGCTGCGGCTCCCAAGTTGAGCCCGCAAACACATGCAGGAGATCTTTGGGATGACAAATACAGTGCCAACTGATGTGCGCGTCGGCCACATCCACCTGAAAGTCAGCGATTTGGACCGCGCCATTGCGTTTTACAGCGGCGTACTTGGATTTGGTGTCACGCAACGTTCAGGCGATCAGGCTGCTTTTCTGGCGGCTGGTGATTATCATCACCACATCGGCCTCAACACCTGGCATTCCAAAGGGAGCGGCCCCGCCCCAGTCAACGCGGCGGGGCTTTATCATGTGGCCTTCGTCTTCCCGGACAGTGCGAGCTTGGGCGCTGCGTTGCAACGTGTGTTGGAAAGCGGCGTCACACTTGATGGCGCGGCGGATCACGGCGTTTCAGAGGCTGTGTATTTCCGCGACCCGGACGGGAACGGAATTGAGCTTTACCGCGATCGCGATGCAAAAGACTGGCCGCGCGATGCAGACGGGTCTTTGCGCATGGTGAATGCCCGCCTCGACATTGATGCACTGCTGGCCGAAGCGGACTGAGCAGGCGATAGACAACCACACAATGCTGTGCAACGTTCCGCGCAATCGCAAGGGAACATGCAATGAGCACAGCATTTTATTGGAACGAACAGACCTTTTGGCACAGTGGCGGAAACTACGCGTTCACGGCACCTGTGGGGGGTCTTGTTCAACCTTTGGCAGCAGGGGGATTGCCCGAGAACCCGGAAACCAAGCGCCGCCTGAAAAACCTGATGGACGTGACCGGTTTGAGCCGCGAACTGGCTACGCCATCCGCATCGCCTGCAACCCGAGAAGATCTTGATCGCGTGCACCCGGCCTCTTATCTCGACGAGTTCCAACGCCTGTCCGATGCAGGCGGCGGTGAATTGGGACAGCGGACACCCTTTGGTCAAGGCGGTTTTGAAATTGCAGCGCTGTCTGCCGGACTGGCCAAAGAGGCCGTTGCAGCAGTGTTGCGCGGTGACTATGACAACGCCTATGCCCTTTCACGCCCTCCGGGACATCATTGCCTGCCAGATTTCCCCAATGGTTTCTGTCTTCTGGCCAATATCGCGATTGCCATAGAAGCGGCCAAAGCGGATGGGTTCGGCGGAAAGGTGGCCGTATTGGATTGGGATGTGCACCACGGCAACGGCACCGAAGCGATTTTCTATGATCGGGACGATGTTTTGACGATTTCGTTCCACCAAGAGCACAATTATCCGCTGGACACAGGCGACACCAGCGACCGGGGAAAAGGCGCGGGCCTGGGGTATAACGTGAATGTACCACTTCCCGCCGGAGCAGGGCACACCGCCTACATGCACGCCATGGATAAGATCGCCATCCCTTCTATCGAAGCATTTCAGCCTGACATCATCATTGTCGCCTGCGGATACGACGCAGCGGTGATTGATCCGCTGTCATCGATGTTGGCTACTGCCGAAACCTTTTCGGAAATGACCCGCAAGATAAAAAATCTGGCTGAACGCGTCTGTGGCGGCAAGCTGGTTTTGGTGCATGAGGGCGGCTATTCCGAAGCCTATGTGCCGTTCTGTGGTCACGCCACTATTGCAATGCTGGCCGGAAGTGAGACGCAAGCGCCTGATCCCTTTGCCGTAGCCTTTGACAAACGTCAGCCAGGGCCGCGCTTTGACGCGTTTCTGAAGGGGGAAATTGACCACATCGCGCAGGAACTCGGTCTTTGACCCCTTGATCTGGCCCACGGCTCTTCCAACATGTACCTGGAAAGTAAAAAGGCTTAACATATGCTCAGCCCAAACCCAGCGGCACTTGAATTTCTGCTGTCGCGCCGATCGCGCCCTGCGAAAACGTTGCAGGCCCCTGCCCCATCTAAAGAAGAGCTGACACAGCTTTTAACCGCCGCCGCGCGGACGCCGGATCACGGCAAGCTTGAACCTTGGCGGTTCATCGTCATCGAACAGCCCGCCATGGCGCGATTGGCCGAAACCGTCACCGCGCGGGGCGAAGACATGGGTATGGATCCCGAGAAAATCGCAAAGGGGCGCGCCCAATTTGATACTGGCATATTGGCCATTGCGGTGATCGAGGTTCAAAAGCCCTCAGATAAAATACCAGCTATCGAACAAACCTATTCGGCGGGTGCCGTGTGCCTTGCCTTGCTGAATGCGGCCCTTGCCGCAGGTTGGGGCGCGAATTGGTTGTCTGGCTGGCCAAGCCACGATCCAGTCTGGCGTCAAACAGCACTGGGCCTGGCTGAAAACGAGCGTATCGCGGGCCTTGTTCATATCGCTACCGAAGGCGCCACCCCGCCCGAAAGGCCACGGCCGAACCTTGAGGAGGTTGTGACATGGGTCTCAACCTGATTTTTTCCAGCTTTTTTGATGCGCTAGGGCAATTCAGCGATCCCCGGTTCCGCCGGGTTCTGTTTATAGGCATTGCGCTGACCCTTGCACTTTTGATCGGCGCCACCGCAGGCCTTGTTTATCTGGTGGATTGGTTGATCGGCGACAGCCTTAATGTTCCGCTGGTGGGCGAAATCACCTGGTTTGACGATATACTCAGCTTTAGCAGCCTTTTGTTGATGCTGGTCTTGTCCGTTTTTTTGATGGTGCCTGTGGCCTCAGCCATCACATCCCTTTTTCTGGAAGACGTCGCACAGGCGGTTGAAGACGAGCATTATCCTCGGCTTCCCGAGGCACAGGGCCTTCCGTTTGCCGATGCGTTAAGAGACACGATCAATTTTCTTGGGGTGATTGTCGCCGCAAACCTGTTGGCCTTGCTGCTTTATGTGCTGCTGCCGGTGGCCAACATTCTGATTTTTTGGGCGCTGAACGGCTTTTTGTTGGGGCGGGAATATTTCACTTTGGTCGCCGCCCGCCGTGTTGGTCGACAGCGCGCAAAAGAATTGCGCCGCGATCACGCAGGCACGATCTGGGTCGCCGGCACCTTAATGGCGATGCCGCTGTCTATTCCGCTGCTGAACCTGGTGATCCCGATTTTGGGGGCTGCCACCTTCACGCACCTGTATCACCGCCTCACAGCGGCTCAAGCGCCCGGTCAAAGAAGCTAAGATCATCCAGCGTGATCCAACCGCTGATGATGATACCAGCGACGATGGCCCAGATCACAAAGGCAATGCCGCAGGTGATCCAGGCTTTTTTCTTGAGGTTGTGAACCTGAGGGGAACCGGCATGTGTGCCCGGTTCTACTTCGCCCAAGTCACCTTGGGTTTTCAGGCGCACAGGGATCACCATCAGGAAGACCATCCACCAGATGACAGCATACAGCACCAATGCAGAGGTCACGCCCATGGGTGTCAGACCTGTTCCAGCTCAACAAGACAGCCGTTGAAATCCTTGGGATGCAGGAACAGCACAGGTTTGCCATGCGCCCCGATTTTCGGCTCACCTGTGCCCAGCACGCGCGCGCCGGTTTCTTTCAGATGGTCCCGCGCCGCGATGATATCTTCGACCTCATAACAGACGTGATGAATGCCGCCTGACGGGTTCTTGTCCAGGAAACCCTGGATTGGGCTGTTCTCGCCCAAAGGATACAGCAGCTCAATCTTGGTATTGGGCAGTTCGATGAAAATCACGGTCACACCGTGATCCGGCTCATCCTGTGGCGCGCCCACATTTGCCCCCAAAGCGGAACGATATTGATCTGCCGCCGCTTCCAAATCCGGCACGGCAATTGCGACATGGTTCAATCGGCCAATCATATCTGTCTCTCCTTGCTTCAACGGTGCCGCTTATCCGCCACGCCCGCGACAAGGGCAAGTGCGACACGTTGTTAACCCACCATTAGGCAACGCTGCGTAAGTCTTTCTCAGCGACAAGGTAAGGATAGGCCAATGGATTCAGAAAACGACTACGCGCCAAATTTTCCCGCACCAACGCGCAATCGACCGTTGCTTGGCTTAACCGTCCTGGCCATCGAAGACAGCCGCTATGCCAGCGAGGCAATCCGGCTCATGTGTTTGCGCAGCGGTGCACGCATTCGCCGCGCTGACAGCCTGCGTGCAGCCGGCAAGCATCTGAAAATGTACCAGCCAAGTGTTGTGATCGTCGATCTGGGTTTACCTGATGGGTTTGGTGCAGATCTCATTCAAGACATGGCCCACAGTGCCGCGCGCCCTGACGTAATCCTCGGCACCTCCGGTGACGTCGACGGGGCGCAGAGCGCTTTGAATGCGGGCGCCAATGGCTTTCTGGCCAAACCCATCGAAACGTTGGGCGTGTTCCAAGAGGCAATCCTCTCACACTTGCCCGAAGATCGCCGCCCAATGGGGGCACGGGTTTTACCAGACGAAAAGCCAAAGCTTGATCCAATCGCTTACCGAGATGACATGGTGCACATTTCCGAAGTGCTGAAAGAGCTCACGAACCCCAGCGATCTGGATTACGTGGCGCAATTTTTGTCAGGTGTGGCCACGTTGGCCGAAGACCATGTGTTAGCCGATGCCGCACACAGTCTTGCGCTACAACGAAAATCGGGAGCTGCGGCTCTATCGGAATCGGCAATCGTCGCGGATTTGTTGCGGGAAAGGCTGACCAACCGCATTGCAATTTGAAACTCGGACACAGCAACCGGTGATACGATCACAGTGTCGGATCGTCCGCCACCCGCACCAACCGTGTGAAGTCCGCAAGGCGTTCTTTCTGTGCGCCGGTGTCATCGAAATTCGCCGGATCCAGCCACATGCGGAAGGCTTCGCTCAAGGCGGGCCATTCCTTGTCAATCGTGGCAAACCACGCCGTATCACGGTTCCGCCCCTTCACGACCGTCGCTTGCCGAAACACGCCTTCATAACTCAGCCCAAGACGCTGTGCAGCGCGGCGGGACGGAACGTTGAGCGCGTCACATTTCCATTCAAACCGGCGGTAGCCCTGTTCAAACGCCCACGCCATCATCAAAAACAAAGCTTCTGTGGCGGCGCGCGTCTTTTGAAGCGCGGGTGAAAAATTGATGTGACCCACCTCAATCGAACCCGCTTTGGGATCTATGCGCAAAAAGCTGGCCACCCCTTCAAAGGCGCGTGTTTCCTTGTTGTGAATGGCCACGAAAAACGGATCAAGCTGGCCGGAGACATCCCGCGCCCAACGATGATACAACGCCGCCGAAGAAAACGGGCCATAGGGCAGATAATCCCACACCTGGTCGGCCCCTTCATATGTCCGATAAAGCAAGGCGGCGTGCTTGTCCGCCGACAAGCTTTGCACCTGTGCATAGCGCCCATCCAGACATAGGTCGGCTGGCGGCACGATCGGAGGCGTCCAGTTTTCTACTGGGGCACCACGTGGGGGGATATCAGTCTGACGTGACATGATGCGACGTTAGGCAACGCCGCATCATTTTCCAATGGTTTTAGACGATCAATCGTCTAGCGGGATAACCCGCAGACCCAATTCCATCAGCTGATCACTGGTTGGTTCTGACGGTGCATCCATCATCAAGTCTTCAGCCCGCTGGTTCATCGGGAAGAGCATGACCTCGCGAATGTTCATCTCATCCGCCAAAAGCATCACGATACGGTCGATGCCAGCCGCACACCCGCCGTGGGGCGGCGCGCCGTACTGAAATGCGTTGACCATCCCGCCAAACCGCTTGCGCACTTCGCTTTCGTCATAGCCCGCAATTTCAAAGGCTTTGAACATGATCTCAGGCTTGTGGTTCCGAATGGCGCCCGACACCAGCTCATACCCGTTACAGGCCAGGTCGTATTGATAGCCCAGCACGGAAAGCGGATCGCCTTCCAGCGCCTCCATTCCCCCCTGCGGCATGGAGAACGGGTTATGTTCGAAATCAATCTTGCCGCTTTCTTCGTCCTGTTCGTAGATCGGGAAATCCACGATCCAGGCAAAGGCAAACCGATCGGTTTCGGTCAGGCCCAGCTCATCCCCGATATGAACCCGCGCCTTGCCCGCCACACGTTCAAACGCCGCAGGCTTGCCGCCCAGGAAAAACGCGGCATCGCCTGCGCCCAATCCCAGTTGTTCGCGAATGGCTTCGGTCCGCTCTGGCCCGATATTCTTGGCCAGCGGCCCCGCGCCCTCCAGCCCGTTTTCGCCATCGCGCCAGAAGATATAGCCCATGCCCGGCAAGCCTTCGGCGCGGGCGAATTTGTCCATCCGGTCACAGAACGCGCGGCTGCCGCCCGTGGGCGCAGGGATGGCGCGCACTTCGGTGCCCTCTTGCTCCAGAAGCTTGGCAAAGATCGCAAAACCGGAGCCTGCGAAATGTTCGCTCACAACCTGCATCTTAATCGGGTTGCGCAGGTCAGGCTTGTCCGTGCCATACCACAGCGCGGCATCCTTATAGGAAATCTGCGCCCAATCCTGATCAACCTTGCGGCCACCGCCAAATTCTTCGAACACACCGCGCAGCACGGGCTGGATCGTATCGAAGACGTCTTGCTGGGTGACAAAGCTCATTTCCATATCAAGCTGATAGAAATCCGTTGGCGAACGGTCAGCGCGCGGATCTTCATCGCGGAAACACGGCGCAATCTGGAAATATTTGTCAAAGCCCGACACCATCAGCAATTGTTTGAACTGCTGAGGCGCCTGCGGCAGCGCATAGAATTTACCGGGGTGCAGGCGTGACGGCACCAGAAAATCCCGCGCGCCTTCCGGGCTGGAGGCCGTGATGATGGGCGTCTGGTATTCGCGGAACCCGATATCCCACATGCGCCGGCGGATCGAAGACACCACATCAGAGCGCATGGTCATGTTGCGCTGCATCTTTTCGCGGCGCAGATCAAGATAGCGATACGCCAGACGGGTTTCTTCGGGGTATTCCTGTTCGCCAAACACCATCAGCGGCAGTTCAGACGCCGCGCCCAGAACTTCGAGATCGCGGATATAGACTTCGATTTCGCCCGTCGGGATTTTGGTGTTCACCAGCGATTCATCGCGCGCCTTCACCTCACCATCAATGCGGATGCACCATTCGCTCCGCACCTTTTCGACCTCGGCGAAAACCGGGCTGTCGGGGTCACACAGAACCTGCGTGACGCCGTAGTGGTCGCGCAGGTCGATGAACAACACGCCCCCATGATCGCGCACACGATGCACCCAACCAGAAAGGCGGGCGGTTTGGCCCACATGTGTTGCGTTCAGGTCTGCGCAGGAATGCGTGCGATAGGCGTGCATGATGAAGCTCATAAGGCTGGAAAAGATCGGCGCAGATACACCGCCAGCGGCCCCCAAAGTCAAGCCGCTGGGGCGATATAATTCTTTTATCCCAGCACCGAAAAACTGCTTTCTGTATTGATGGCACGTTTCCGCGAATAAAAGCCCGCATTCACCGTCTTGTCGATGTAGGGCAAATGGAATTGCAGCGGTGCGGTGTCATGGTCATTGCCGGCCTCGCAATAGCTGATCAGCTCCGCCATCAACTTGCCCGCGATGGGTGCGTTCTTGTATTGGTTCCCGCTGCTGCCGCAGGCCATGTAAAAACCATCCAGCGCGGATTTGTCATAGATCGGGATCCAATCGGTCGAGGCATCATAAAGATCAACAACGCCGCGTGTTTTCGAAGGTATCCCAAGGCTCGGCACGCGTTGGCCAAAACGCATCGCCTGCGTTGTCCATTGATCCGTGAACTCACGATCATAATCGGTGTCATTGTCCACCCAATAGTGTGGATCACATTCCGGGTCTTCGCTGCCGATCAGGATATGATTGCCATGCTCGGGTCGGACATAGCAGGATATATCGCTGTCAGAGACGATCATGCCATCTGTCTCAAAATCAAAACCCGCAGGCGCAGGCACATGCGCCACCTCTTGCCGCAACGGCCGCGTTTGAATGGTCATGTCGTCCAACACACCGGCCAAAGCGTTGATATGCGCCGATCCCGGGCCCGCGACATTCACCACAATCGGTGCCAACAGCTCCTCTCCATCGGCCAGCTTGACGCCGGTCACACGGCCTTCGGCCTGTAAAATCTCTGTAACCGTAACGCCAGAGCGGGATTGCGCGCCATGCTGTGCTGCGGCGGCTGCCAAATTCTGCGAAGACAACGCCGGGTCTGTCACATACCCGGCAAGCGGCCAAAACACAGCACCACCCAACTGCGATCCGTCGGATTGGCCAAACTCTGGATTTTCCATCCGCTTGGCGGGCGCAAAACGGTCGAGGGCGTAAATCGGCAGACGGTCCTTGATGTTCTGGGCATCCCATTCTTCGACAGGAATATCCAATGCGCGGCTGGTTTCCAGATGCTTGGCCATCTGATCGTTTTCCGCCGTCTTCATCACCAGACACCCGCACTGTTTGAATTGCGCCAGTTCAGCGTCAGACGGAAGGCCGAGATACTCTGCCCAATCTCGCCAATAGTGATACCCTTCCCACGCGAACGCCGTGCCATCAAATGTGGAATAATGCATGCGAATAATCGCGCAGGACCCCGCAGTAGACCCTTGGCCAATCACCGAATTTCGGTCGACGGATAGGGTTTTGTAGCCCCGTTTGCTCAGTTCAAACGCGACGGCGGTGCCTATGACCCCGGTTCCAATGATGATCACATCTGTCATGGTACGCTCCGTTTACATTCATCTATGTACAGAAGTGTACAGAAGTCAGAAGCAAAGCAAGCTTTTTGTCAGCGGCTAAGAACAGAATAGACAATACCACCAATCGTTTCTTTGATGGCCACGTTCAAAACCCAGAAGTGTTCAACAGGTGTCCAACCCAAGTGATCCCAGCGGCCAGCAGTGTAGAAATCTACTGGATAAGGGGTCACATTTTGCCATCCTGCTGAGGCAAAGCTGCGCATCGCGCGGGGCATATGGAAAGCGCTAGTCACCAGGACCCAAGTCTGGTCGGGGCCAGGCGCAATCTGTGCATAGGCATAGCGCGCGTTTTCAGATGTGTTGCGGCTTAATCCTTCGAATTGAAGCCGCGCGTCATCCAAACCTTGTTCTGCAAACAGCCTTTTGGCCAATGAGGATTCGGCCGCTTCAATATTGAATGCGTCGGTGAGGCTACCGCTGCCGCCCACGAAAATGACTTTGGCGTCAGGAAACCTGCGCGCCAAAGCGAGCGTATGAAGATACCTTTCCCCTGCATCGCCCAGTTGGATCTGGTCCCATTGCTTTGTGATGCGCAGGTTTTCAGATCCGCCCAGCATGATAATGCCATCCACTTCTGCAATCGGCGGATTGACGGGATAGGTCAGCTCAATACGGCGCATCATCCATTCGCCAACGGGAACAACGCCCAGAGTCGTGAAGACAACCAAAGAGGCGAGCGTCACACGCCGTGCAAGCGTGTATCGATGGGCCAACAAAGCCAGCAAGATAACCAGCAATACCAAAAGCAGCCATGTATCCACGCGGAGGAAAACCCGCGCAATCTTGCTGAAAATGAAAAACGCAGTGTCCACGACTCGTCCAAACAGCTGTTTCGCACTTATTGCACGATCAAAGCAGAAACACCCAAGTCAGAATCAAAGAACGCGCGGGCCAGAGGCGCCGCGCGTTCTTTTGATTTGGTTGCGGGAGTAGGATTTGAACCTACGACCTTCAGGTTATGAGCCTGACGAGCTACCGGGCTGCTCCATCCCGCGCCATATCGTCCGAGCGATGTAGAACGAGTCGCCGGGGACCGCAAGGGCTGGTTGGGATTTTGTTTATAAAGTCGTTACATTTAATTTCGCCTGGCTGAGGGCTACTTAAACCACGCGCATTTCAACCCTTGATCCGGCAACCTCATAAGAAATGTGATCACCAATGACAGGAAATCGTGTGCGCGCCACAGAGCCGGTAATGATATGTTCGCCAGCCGACAGGGTTTCGCCACGTTCCGCAAAATGGTTTAGCACCCAAGCCAAAGAACTTAACGGATTTGCCGCGCCCGTATTGGTCGCCTCGTCGGGCTGCGCGACTTGTCGTATGCAAGATGGCGTATCGTTCAGATTTAGGTTCCTCCACTCTTTGATCACGTCCCCCAAAACGATACCGCCACACCAGGCATTGTCAGCAATCAGTGTGAACGCATCGAGCTTTGTGTAATCAGCAGCACGATCTTCGATCAGCTCAAATGCAGGCCGGACATTGGCAATTAGGTCCACCACAGATGCCTCGGAAT
>JABSSA010000273.1 GCA_013214665.1 Paracoccaceae bacterium | reverse complement strand
GCGGATCGTGTCGTTGCCGATCGTGCCGCGCACCCCTTCGATGCTGGAGATTTCGGTGATCTCGTTCGTGCTGCTCCTCTCCCGGGTCTCGATTTCAACGGCAAAGCTGGGCAGGCTGTCATCGTCTTCGTCACCGTCCGGCAGGTTGCGGTCATTGTCAGCCTGGCTGAGCGCATAAAACGGGTTTTTGCGATATACATCTTGGGGCAGCACGCGTTGGCCTTCGAACATGCGGAAGCTGGAACTGCCATCATCCGCCCAGACGATCTCGCCAAATTCGACATCCCGAGACAAACGTCCCGTGTGCAAATCAATGTCGATTTCGATGGATTTGCCGCCGCGCGTACCGGGATCGGTTTCAATCGAGAAATCCAGCGTGTCAAAGCCCGACCCGCCGAAAGCTTCGAACCTGTCGACGCCCGGCAGCAAGAGGTCATCCCCTTCCCCGCCGTGCAATTCTTCTTCGAATTGTGTGCCGATAGAGGTGCCTGCAATCAGTGTATCATCCCCCGCACCACCGATCAGCGTGTCCTGCCCCACGCCGCCTGACAACAGGTTGGCCCGATTATCACCGGTGATGTGATCGCTGAACGGCGACCCATAGACGTTTTCGATGCTGTTGAGCCGGTCCACAAACCCGCCGCTTTCGGCACGCTCATTGGAAAGGTTCACCGTGACCGCCGCAAAGCCTTGCGCCACAATCTCCCCCTCGGCCCCACCGGGAGCGGCAAAGCTGTAATCAATCGTATCGGTGCCCGCGTTGCCCGACAGCGTGTCATTGCCCAGACCACCGTGCAGGAAATCGTTGCCTTCGCGCCCTTCCAGACTGTCGTTGCCATCGCCGCCAAACATCTGGTCATCGCCATCACCACCTGTGGAGGTGTCATTGCCCCCCCCGCAGGATCAAACGATCGCCATCATTGCTGGCTGTCACAGTGTCGCGCGCATCTGAGGTGACGAATTCCTCAAAATCGGTGATGTCGTCGAGAAAGATGTAATTGTCTGACGTCGCAATCCCGGTAAAGAGGTTCAGCCGAAGGCCTTCGCCCTGATGCGGGTTGATGATCAGTCTGTCATAGCCAAAGCCACCCGCGACCCGGTCTTCCATCCGCGTGATATAAAACGTGTCGTTGCCTCAGCCGCCCTCGGCCGAGATCTTGCCGCCGGCGTGCACCTCGATCCGGTCATCGCCTTCGTCACCGAACGCGGCGCCGCCATCTTCCAGAACAATGGTGTCGTTGCCATCACCACCCTGAAACACAGGCAGTTGTTGGCCAAACTGGTTGGACGATATCAGGTAGTCATTGCCCTTGCCGCCATAAACGGTGCCGTCGCTGCCTGTGCCCCATTGGAAATAGTCGTCATTGTCGCCCAGGATAAATTCCTGCACTTCCTTGACGGTGAAATCGGAGCCCCGAGCAGACAGAGGCGGGCCAAAGAAATCCTTGCTGGCCACAACCACTTCGAACCGGTTCACACCGTTGGTTTTGACAATAAACCGGGAATCTCCGGCCTGGCGCATATCCACAATGTCGTAGTCCCGCGCGCCCGGGCCGCCATCAATGGCCTGCGCAAAAGCGCCGCCCGCCGGGTCACGCTCAACGATGAAGACGTCACTGCCGCGACCGCCATTGATCTCATCCGCGCCCCATGTATGGATCACATCGTTGCCCGGCCCGCCGTCAATGGTGAGCCGGTAATCGGCCTCACCATCCCCAAAGAGCGTATCTGCCCCGTTTGACCCCACATAGGTTTCAATGTTGCGCGCTATATCGGTTGCGATGATGTTGCCCTGCGCATCCAGCCGGTCCACCTCGCCATCCTTGGCGCGGATCACCACGCGCCCGCCGGAACCGTTGGCTTCGTATTGATCCGTGCGCAGGTTCAGCGCATCAAATTTGCCGTTGGCAAAATCGTCCAGCGCGTCCAGCCCGGCGGTCCCCGTGGCATAAACCAGCCAATCGCCGCCGCCTTCCCCGTCATAAAGTTCGGCCGATCCTTCATCCGAATAATCCCATGCCGCCAGAAAATCGCTGCCATCCCCGCCGCGAAGACGGTCAACGCCCAGCCCGCCAAACAATCCGTCTTCGGAGGCATTGCCGAAAAGCCGGTCATCCCCGTCGCGACCAAAGATCAAATCGCGTCCGGCGCCGGTAAAGAGAACATTGGTATCTGCCGTCCCAAAAAGGGCCGTCGATCCGCCGTGCTGTGTGATCGTGTTTTCCACGGCAAAAAGCTCGACCCGTTCGCCCGACCGCCGCGATGTTCCGTCTTCCAGATCGATGAAATGGGTGTTGTTGGGGCCGATGTTGAACACCTGGAACGTATCGTTGCCAGAGCCGCCATCCACCGCATCATCCCCGCCGCGCGGCACAATCAGGTCATTGCCCGCACCTGCGATGATGAAATCATCTCCGAGGGTCCCGTGGATCCGATCATCCCCGCCAAGGGCATCCACCACGTTCACGCCGTTGAACGTTTTACCGTTCAAAACCAATCCGTTGATCAGTGATCCGCCGGAATTGAGAAAGATCAGCTCATCATTATTCGTCGTGCGTGCGCCGGGTGGGCCGTTGCCGTCGAGCACGGACTGCCCCACAACCGCGTTGTCAAATTGCTCTTTGGTAAATGTCTCTGTCCCGAAGTCGAAAAACTCCACCTCGGTGATGATTTCGGTGCCTTCGTTATACCCATGCTGACCGACCAGAGTGTGCGTGAAAATGAACGCGCCCGTGTCTTCGTCACGGGCAAAATCGTATTCCGCCAGTTCCCCGGCAAACACGACCCGGTCAATGCCAAAGCCGCCTTTGATAACGTCATCGCCTGCGCTGGCCACGATGATATCGTTGCCTGAATTGGCCAGGATCGTGTCATCGCCTTCGCGGGCATCAAACACTTCGTCCCCGCCGGTGCCGTACATGACCTCTTTT
>JABSSA010000272.1 GCA_013214665.1 Paracoccaceae bacterium | reverse complement strand
CCATGGTGGTCAGTACAACAATCAAGAAACGCCGAGGTTGGCCCGTTACGCTTCGTGGGTCACATCCGGCAAAGGAGAAGCGTTATGAAATTGAATGAACTGCGCGATAACGAAGGCGCAACACACCGCAAGAAACGCATTGGCCGTGGTCCGGGTTCCGGCAAAGGTAAAATGGGTGGCCGCGGTATCAAAGGTCAGAAATCCCGTTCGGGTGTTGCGATCAATGGCTACGAAGGCGGCCAGATGCCGCTTTACCAGCGTTTGCCAAAGCGCGGCTTCAACAAGCCAAACCGCAAGAGCTTTGCTGTTGTGAACCTGGGCCTGATCCAGAAATTCATCGACGCGGGCAAGCTCGACGCCAAAGCGGCCATCACCGAAGACGCTCTGGTTGCGTCTGGCCTCGTGCGCCGCAAGCTCGATGGTGTGCGCGTTCTGGCCAAAGGCGAAATCACTGCAAAAGTTGACCTGCAGGTGACCGGCGCGTCCAAATCCGCTGTTGAAGCAGTGGAAAAAGCGGGCGGCAGCCTGAGCACGGCAGCGGCCTAAACTCAGTCACCAAACAGTGTGGCGTCTTGTGGGTTGGGTTGTTTCCGCCTAAATGACGTTGCAGGTTTTTTGATGCGCCGCTCGACGAAACCTCGCCGGGCGGCGTTTTGCATAAACGCCGTTTAAAACAAACGACGTATAGAAACGACAAGGAACGCATCGCATATGGTATCCGCCGTCGAAAATATGGCCGCCAACACCTCTTGGTCCGCTTTGGGTAAGGCCACTGATCTTCGCAATCGCATCCTGTTCACGCTCGGTCTGCTGATCGTTTACCGCCTTGGCACCTTTATCCCGGTGCCCGGTATCGACGGTGGGGCACTGCGCGACTTTATGGAACAGGCCGGTCAGGGCATCGGGGGCATGGTTTCCATGTTCACCGGCGGTGCGCTTGGGCGAATGGGTATCTTTGCGCTGGGCATCATGCCCTACATCTCGGCGTCGATTATTGTTCAGTTGCTCACCTCAATGGTGCCACAGCTGGAGCAGTTGAAAAAAGAAGGCGAGATGGGCCGCAAGAAGATCAACCAGTATACGCGGTTCGGCACCGTGGCGCTGGCGACCTTGCAGGCCTATGGCCTCGCCGTCAGTTTGGAAACGGGCGATCTGGCCACCGATCCGGGCCTTTTCTTCCGGGCCTCCACAGTGATCACGTTGGTGGGCGGCACCATGTTCCTGATGTGGCTGGGTGAACAGATCACCGCGCGCGGCGTCGGCAATGGTATCTCCCTGATCATCTTCGTCGGCATCATCGCTGAACTGCCTGCAGCATTGGCTCAGTTCTTTGCCTCTGGCCGTTCCGGCGCGCTCAGCCCGGCTGTGATCATCGGTGTGATTGTGATGGTTATTGCCACGATCACCTTCGTCGTCTTCATGGAACGCGCGCTGCGCAAGATCCATATCCAATACCCGCGCCGCCAGGCTGCGGGCGGCAAGATGTACGATGGCGGCTCCAGCCATCTGCCGGTCAAGGTCAATCCATCGGGCGTGATTCCTGCGATCTTTGCCAGCTCTCTGTTGCTTTTGCCGGTCACGATCAGCACGTTCTCGGGCAATTCGACCAACCCGGTCATGTCCTGGCTGTTGGCCAACTTTGGACCCGGTCAGCCGCTGTATCTGATCTTCTTCATCCTGATGATCGTCTTCTTTGCTTATTTCTATACGTTCAACGTGGCCTTCAAGCCTGACGATGTTGCGGACAACCTGAAGAACCAGAACGGGTTCGTGCCTGGCATTCGCCCTGGCAAAAAGACCGCAGAATATCTGGAATACGTCGTCAACCGCGTACTGGTCCTTGGCTCTGCCTATCTCGCGGCGGTCTGTATCCTGCCCGAAATCCTGCGCGGCCAGTTTGCCATTCCGTTCTACTTTGGCGGCACATCGGTGCTGATTGTGGTGTCTGTCACGATGGACACAATTCAGCAGGTTCAAAGCCACCTTTTGGCGCACCAGTACGAAGGTCTCATTGAACGCTCGCAATTGCGCGGTAAGTCTGGCACTAAGCGGCGTGGAAAAAAGAACCCGGTACGACGTTAAATGAATATTATTCTCCTAGGACCTCCCGGCGCTGGTAAAGGCACCCAAGCTCAATACCTCGTGGAAACACGCGGGATGACCCAGCTCTCAACCGGCGACATGCTGCGCGCAGCGCGCACAAGTGGCACCGAAATGGGCAAAGTTGTTGCTGACGTGATGGATCGCGGTGAGCTCGTCACCGATGAAATCGTGATCGGCCTGATCCGCGAGCAACTGGAATCGGTCGACACCCACGGGTTCATTTTTGACGGTTTCCCCCGCACTCTGGCTCAGGCCGACGCGCTGGGTGAGTTGCTGGAAGAGCAAGCGCAAACGCTGGATGCGGTGATCGAGCTTGAGGTGAACGATGAAGTTCTTGTGGAACGCATCGTGGGTCGCGCCGAAGATGCCCGCAAAGCAGGCCAGCCGGTTCGCGCGGACGACAACGAGGAAAGCCTCAAGATCCGTCTGATGGAATATTACAAGAAAACCTCGCCTCTGATCGGCTATTATTACGCCAAAGGTCTGCTGACCAAGATCGACGGTTTGAAAGATATTCCAACGGTTCAAGCCAGCATGGCGGCTGTGCTCGATCAATAAGCAGCGACGGCGATGCGCACCGATACGTCGCGCATCGATGGGCAAAGCCAGTCGCAATCTGGCGCGTCGGAAAAGCGTGCCGTTGTTTAGGGCTTGACGCCTTGCGTGATGGCCCGTAATGCACCGCATCTCGCATGAGAATCGAAGGTTGAGTCGCGCTCAACCTGATCACCTGATCAGCTACGGCCCGAGGGCGAAAATCCTTGGGCCTTATGTTGTGAAAAAAGGGCCTGGTACTACGGGCTCGCAACGATAAGGAATATGCCACGTGGCACGTATTGCAGGGGTCAACATCCCCACAGCGAAGAGGGTTCCGATTGCCCTCACCTACATCACCGGAATCGGACACACATCAGCAAAGAACATTTGCGAAGCCGTGGGCATCGACCCAACGCGCCGCGTGAATGAGCTGAGCGATAGCGAAGTTCTGCAGATCCGCGAACATATCGACGCCAACTACAACGTTGAAGGCGATCTGCGCCGCGAAGTGCAGATGAACGTCAAGCGTCTGATGGACTTGGGCTGCTACCGCGGTCTGCGTCATCGCCGCAACCTGCCTGTGCGTGGTCAGCGCACGCACACCAACGCACGCACCCGCAAAGGCCCCGCAAAGGCCATTGCCGGCAAGAAGAAATAAGGAGGCGCATAGATGGCACGTGATGCACGGCGCGGTAAGCGCAAGGTCTCCAAGAACATCGCCACTGGCGTGGCGCATGTGAACTCCACGTTCAACAACACCAAGATCCTGATCTCTGACGTTCAGGGCAACGCGATTTCCTGGTCCTCCGCAGGGACAATGGGCTTCAAAGGCTCCCGGAAATCCACGCCTTATGCTGCGCAGATGGCCGCCGAGGATGCGGGCCGCAAAGCACAGGAACACGGTGTTAAGACGCTCGAAGTTGAAGTGCAGGGCCCAGGCTCTGGCCGTGAAAGCGCATTGCGCGCACTGGCCGCTGTCGGGTTCACGATCACATCCATCCGCGATGTGACACCGATTGCGCACAATGGTGTTCGCCCACCAAAACGTCGTCGCGTCTGACGATTGATTTCTACGTACGGCCGGACGGACGCGTTCGGCCGTGCGCAAAAAAACGCATTTGAAACCTCGGGCGCCTGACCTTGGGACATGGGGACAGGCAGGAATGGAGGGAACATGATCCATAAGAACTGGGCGGAACTGATCAAACCGCAACAGCCGGACGTCAAACCCGGCAATGATCCAATGCGCCAGGCCACCGTTGTGGCCGAACCGTTGGAGCGTGGCTTTGGTCTGACCATGGGCAACGCGCTGCGCCGCGTGCTGATGTCATCGCTGCAAGGTGCGGCGATTACAAGCGTTCAAATTGACAACGTTCTTCACGAATTCTCCAGCGTTGCTGGCGTACGCGAAGACGTGACTGACATCGTTCTGAATCTCAAAGGTGTCAGCCTGCGTATGGAAGTCGAAGGGCCTAAGCGTCTGTCGATCTCTGCCAAAGGTCCAGGTGTTGTAACCGCAGGTGATATTGCGGAAACCGCCGGCATCGAAATTCTGAACCGCGAACACGTGATCTGCCACCTCGATGATGGTGCGGACCTCTACATGGAACTGACGGTCAACACCGGCAAGGGCTATGTGTCTGCGGAAAAGAACAAGCCCGAGGATGCGCCTATCGGTCTGATCCCGATTGATGCGATCTATTCCCCGGTCAAGAAAGTCAGCTATGATGTTCAGCCGACCCGCGAAGGTCAGGTGCTGGATTATGACAAGCTGACCATGAAGGTTGAAACGGATGGCTCTCTGACGCCTGACGATGCTGTGGCTTTTGCCGCGCGCATTCTGCAGGACCAGCTGGGCATCTTCGTCAACTTTGATGAGCCGGAAAGCGCATCGCGTCAGGATGATGACGACGGTCTGGAGTTCAACCCGCTTCTGCTGAAGAAGGTCGACGAGCTGGAATTGTCTGTGCGGTCTGCAAACTGCCTGAAGAACGACAACATCGTTTACATCGGCGATTTGATCCAAAAGACCGAAGCCGAAATGCTGCGCACGCCGAACTTTGGCCGCAAGTCTTTGAACGAGATCAAAGAGGTGCTGTCAGGCATGGGTCTGCATCTGGGTATGGATGTCGAAGACTGGCCACCAGACAACATCGAAGATCTGGCCAAGAAGTTCGAAGACAACTTTTAATTTGGTGGCGGCGGGGTGAACCCCGCCCTACCGCACCGGGCAAACGCCCCAAGGAGAGCCGTGGGCACGCACCCTCGGCCAGACAAAGCAAAATCGCCCGTAGAGGGCACAAATTGGAGATAGAAATATGCGTCACGCACGTGGTTACCGCCGCCTCAACCGCACTCATGAACACCGCAAGGCGTTGTTCGCGAACATGGCCGGCTCGCTCATCGAACATGAGCAAATCAAGACAACTCTGCCCAAGGCCAAAGAACTGCGCCCGATCGTTGAAAAGCTGATCACGCTGGCCAAACGCGGCGACCTGCATGCCCGTCGTCAAGCGGCTGCACGCCTCAAAGAAGACCAGTATGTTGCCAAGCTCTTTGACGTGCTTGGCCCACGCTATGCTGAGCGTCAGGGCGGTTACGTCCGCGTTCTCAAAGCGGGCTTCCGGTATGGCGACATGGCGCCAATGGCGATCATCGAATTCGTCGATCGTGACCGCGACGCGAAAGGTGCGGCTGACAAAGCCCGCCTGGAAGCGGAAGACGCCGCAGAATAATCTTGCTGAAAAGCGACTTGAAAACCCGCCCTTGTGGCGGGTTTTTTGTTTGGAGAGATTGGGTTGCATGTCACTATGCGTTCAAAGGGGAGCGTGATGATTGATCTCGACACATTGCCGGACCGTATCGAAGGCCCGTCCGCATGGATCGGAGCAGAGATGGCCGCCGATCCGGCGCAATGGCTTTACCATCTGACACAAGATGACGTTGATGACCTGGAGGCAGCCGCAGCACATTATCTGAAGCTTGGTCGCGACGTCGGTGAGATCACAGCAGCGGACTTTCCCTTGCCCCGCTTTGCCACTCATCTGTCGGCGTTGCGGGGCAAGATGATCCATGGAAACGGGGTTGAGGTGCTGCGCGGTTTGCCCGTCGCGCATTACAGCCAACAAGAAGCGGCTGCGATTTTCTGTGGAATCGGTGCCCATTTGGGCTCTGCGCGGTCTCAAAACGCGGCGGGGCATATCTTGGGCCATGTACGTGACATCGGTGCAAATCCCGAAGACACCAATACGCGCATCTACCAAACCTCAGCCCGGCAAACCTTTCACACAGATAGCGCAGATCTGGTGGGATTGCTGTGCCTGAAAAACGCCCGCGAAGGCGGCGACAGCCTGCTTGTCAGCGCCGAAACGATCTACAATCGCATGCGCGCAACGCGGCCCGATCTTTTGGCTTTGCTGTTCGATCCCATTGCCACCGACCGGCGCGGTGAAGTCCCAGAAGGTGAGCGCCCGTTCATGGATATCCCGCCGCTTACTTGGCACGATAGCAAGCTGACCGTGTTTTACCAACGGCAATATATTGATAGCGCCCAACGCTTTGACGAGGCAATGCGTCTCACGTCGGCTCATGTAGAGGCGTTGGATCTGTTTGACAGGCTCGCCAACGATCCCGAGCTTCATTTCTCGATGCGGTTGCAGCCGGGCGATATGCAATTCGTGTATAACCATGCGCAGTTGCATGACCGCACCGGGTTTCTTGATTGGCCCGAGCCAGAAAATCGACGGCATCTCTTTCGGCTCTGGCTCTCGTTGGCCGGTGATCGGGAATTGCCGCCCAGCTTTGTTCAGCGCTATGGCTCAATCGAGGTGGGCAATCGCGGCGGGATAGTCACCGCTCAAACGCGCCTGCACGCACCTTTGGACTAAGCCAAATTCCCAAGGTCGCTGGCCTGGCCGCTGCAACCAAGTGGATTGCACCCTACGTGTCTGGCTGGCACAACGAGGCCAAATGAATATGACCAAGGGCCTTCTCATGCGTCTGATCTGGATGCTTGCCTTGCTGATCTCTGCGCAGTTCAGCGTCGCGGAAACCCGTGTGCCGCAAACATCGGGCGAAATCAGCCTCAGCTTTGCACCTCTGGTCAAACAAGCAGCGCCCGCCGTCGTCAACATCTATGCCAAGCGCGTGACGCAAACGGCGGCGCCCACGAACCCGTTCATGGATGACCCTTTTTTCGAACGGTTTTTCCGTGGCTTCGGCCAGCCCCGCCCGCGCGTGCAGAATTCGCTGGGGTCCGGGGTGATCCTGTCAGACGATGGTATCGTGGTGTCCAACTACCACGTCGTCGGCATGGCCACGGAAATCCGCGTGGTGCTGAACGACCGGCGCGAATACGCCGCGCGTGTGCTTTTGGGCGATCAGGAAAGCGATTTGGCCATTTTGCAGGTCGAAGGGGCGGCAGATCTGCCCTCCCTTTCTTTGCGCGACAGCGACACAGTTGAGGTGGGCGAGCTTGTTCTGGCCATCGGAAACCCCTTTGGCGTGGGCCAAACGGTCAGCAGTGGGATCGTCTCGGGCCTTGCCCGGTCGGGCGGGGCCAATGGCAGCGGTTTTGGCTATTTCATCCAGACGGATGCGCCCATCAACCCCGGCAATTCCGGCGGCGCGTTGATCGACGTGGCGGGGCGGTTGATTGGCATCAATACCTCGATCCTGACCCGCTCCGGTGGCTCAAACGGCATCGGATTTGCCATCCCGGCCAATCTGGTGGCCGCCTTCGTGGCGCAAGCTCGCGATGGCAACAGCCGTTTTGTGCGCCCCTGGGCCGGGTTGGCAGGCCAGCCGGTGGATCAGGACATGGCCCAATCGCTGGGCCTTGACCGGCCCGAGGGGGTGGTGATCTCGGGGATGCACCCGGTTGGGCCCTACACCGCCGCCGGGTTTCAGGTGGGGGATGTGATCCTGTCTGTGGATGGCGCGCGGGTGAATTCCCCGGCTGAGATGATCTTTCGCATGGCCGTCGCGGGTGAGGGGCGCGATGCCATCGTGACGCGGATGCGCGATGGCGTGTTCGAAGATGTACCCGTGGCCCTTGTGGTGCCGCCCGAAGACCCGCCGCGCAGGCCGATCACGCTCAGCGATGACAGCGCCATACCCGGCCTCACACTGGCACAGATCAACCCAGCGGTGATTTCCGAGATGAACCTGCCCATCGGGGCCGAAGGCGTGTTCATTGCTGAAACCGGCCGGCTTGGCACGCGCCTTGGTCTGCGACGGGGCGACATCATCCAACGGATTGACCGCCGTGCCGTTGCCACATCGGCAGAAGCCGCTGATCGTCTGTCCCGCGCGGAGCGGGGCACGCGGCTGGACCTGATCCGGGGTGGCCAGCGCATCCGGTTGCGGTTCTAGGCGATGGCGGATCTTTTTGATCAATCCCCCGAGGCTGTGCCAGACACAGCAAAACGCCCTTTGGCTGACAGGCTGCGACCCAGCACCCTGTCTGAGGTGATCGGGCAAACACAGGTGCTGGGGCCTGAAGGTCCGCTAACGGTGATGCTGCAATCGGGCAGCTTGTCGTCGATCATCTTCTGGGGGCCGCCGGGTGTTGGCAAAACCACCATCGCGCGGCTTCTGGCGGATGAGACCGATCTGCATTTTGTGCAAATCAGCGCGATTTTCACCGGTGTGCCGGATCTGCGCAAAGTCTTTGAAGCGGCGAAAATCCGGCGGGCCAATGGCGGCGGCACGTTGCTGTTTGTCGACGAAATCCACCGTTTCAACAAAGCGCAGCAGGACGGGTTTCTGCCTCATATGGAAGACGGCACCATCCTTCTGGTTGGCGCGACCACGGAAAACCCGTCTTTTGAGCTGAACTCGGCCGTGCTCAGTCGGGCACAGGTTCTTGTTCTGGATCGGCTCGACACAGCGGAGCTTGAGGCACTGGTGGCCCGCGCCGAGGCCGAGCTGGATGTTGCGTTGCCCTTGGATGATGGCGCGCGCGCGGCCCTTTTGGAGATGGCCGACGGGGATGGCCGCGCATTGCTTAATCTGGTGGAGCAGGTGGCGGCCTGGAAGGTTGACGCGCCGCTTGACCCGCAAGCGCTGGCCGCGCGTTTGATGCGCCGCGCCGCGCAATACGACAAATCGGGTGAGGCGCATTACAATCTGATTTCAGCGCTGCACAAATCCGTGCGCGGGTCTGACCCGGATGCCGCGCTCTATTGGTTCGCCCGGATGCTCGAAGGTGGGGAAGACCCGCGGTATCTGGCACGTCGGATCACGCGGATGGCGGTCGAAGACATCGGGCTGGCCGATCCACAGGCGCAGGCGCATTGCCTACAAAGCTGGGAAACCTACGAACGGCTGGGCAGCCCCGAAGGCGAACTGGCGCTGGCACAGGCGGTGATTTATCTGGCGCTCGCGCCGAAATCCAACGCGGCCTACGTGGCCTACAAGGGCGCGCGCAATCTGGCACGGGACACCGGATCGGCCATGCCGCCCAAGCATATTCTGAATGCGCCCACTTCGATGATGAAAGATCAGGGGTATGGCGCCGGATATGCCTATGATCACGACGCCGAAGACGGGTTTTCAGGGCAGGATTACTTTCCCGACGGCATGGACCGGGTTGATCTTTACGGTCCGGTGGAACGCGGTTTTGAGCGCGATCTGAAAAAGCGGTTGGACTATTTCCAGAAACTGCGCGCCAAGCGCGCGCCTTGACAGGCGCAGCCGAAGGCGCGACAGGGGCGGCATGGGCACAGCTTTGATATACGTGGCGCTTGGCGGCGCATTGGGGGCGTCTTTGCGCTACCTCACGGGCGTGATGATGATCCGCCTGACGGGCCCAACCGAATTTCCGCTGGCGATCCTGACGGTGAATGTTGTGGGCTCGTTCCTGATGGGCGTTTTTGTTGTCGCCGCAGCGCATCGCGGCCTAACGCATCTGTCGCCTTTTGTGATGACCGGAGTGCTGGGCGGGTTCACCACCTTTTCCGCCTTTTCACTGGAAACGATGACATTGATTGAACGGGGCCAGATCGGCAGCGCGGCGTTGTATATGCTGTTGTCTGTTGGGCTTTCGGTTCTGGGCCTGGCTTTGGGCCTGATACTTGCGCGGGGGCTTTGGGCATGAGTGGTGTGCAGATGATCACGGTGGCCGAAGGCGAAGGCGACCAGCGTTTTGACCGCTGGATCAAGCGCAAGTTTCCGCACGTCAGCCAAGGCCGCATCGAAAAGATGTGCCGCAAGGGCGAGGCGCGTGTAGACGGCGGCCGGATCAAGGCCTCCACCCGGTTGGAAGAGGGCCAGCAGGTGCGCGTGCCGCCGCTGCCGATCACCGAAGGGGCGGAGCGGCCAGTGGCCGAGCGCAAGCCGCGTATCAGCCCGGCAGATGCCGAGATGATCCAATCCTGTGTGATCTACCGTGACGACCATGTGCTGGCGATTAACAAGCCATCGGGCCTGCCGGTGCAGGGTGGGTCAAAGCAAACCCGCCATGTGGACGGGCTGGCCGAGGCGTTGAAATTCGGTGCCGAGGAAAAGCCGCGGCTGGTGCACCGGCTGGACAAAGACACATCTGGTGTTCTGGTCATGGCGCGCACACGCGAGGCGGCCAAAGAGCTGACCGCCGCCTTCCGCCATCGCGCCACGCGTAAGATTTACTGGGCGTTGGTGGCGGGTGTGCCCACGCCATACCTCGGTGAGATTAAGACCGGGCTGGTCAAGGCTCCGGGCCATGGTGCGGGCGGTGAAGGCGAAAAGATGATCGCCGTGCATCCCCACGATATCGACAGTACACCGGGCGCCAAGCGGGCGCATACGCTATATGCCACGCTCTATCGTGTGGCGAGCCGTGCCGCCTGGGTGGCGATGGAGCCGCTGACCGGGCGCACGCACCAGCTGCGTGTGCATATGTCTGAAATGGGTCATCCGATTGCGGGTGATGGCAAATACGGCGGATCGGGGCAGGAAAATCTGGGCGATGGTTGGGGCGCACAAATGGGCGGGATCATCAGCAAAAAGCTGCACCTGCATGCGCGCCGCCTTGTGGTGGAGCAACCCGTAACGCGCAAGCCGCTTGAATTGGTGGCCGAGCTGCCCGATCACATGAAGGCCAGCTGGAACACACTGGGCTGGACCGAAGATCTGGCTGATGATGATCCGTTCGAGGATCTGAAATGACCGATCCACTGCGGCTGGTGATCTTTGACGTGGACGGCACGCTGGTAGACAGCCAGCATGAAATCATCGCCTGTATGTCTGCTGCTTTCTCCGAACAAAGCTTGCCCGCACCAGATCGGAAAGACGTTTTGTCAATTGTGGGCCTGTCGCTTGACCAAGCGATGGAGGTTTTAGCTCCAGGTAGCACCGGAGAGGTGCGTGCTCGTTTGGCTGACGGGTATCGCACTCAATTCCGGACCCGGCGTGAAAGCGGAAGTGCCAGCCAAACCCACCTCTATCCCGGTTGTCTGGAAGCGCTAAAATCCGCTTTTGACGTACCTCATTGGCTGCTTGGTATCGCCACCGGGAAATCGCGTCGTGGCCTGAATGCGTTGCTCGCGGCACATGAGCTTCAAAGCCATTTTGTTACCACGCAGGTCGCTGATGATCACCCATCCAAGCCGCATCCTTCCATGATCTTGACTGCAATGGCCGAAGCCGGTGTTGAGCCTGAGGCCACGGTGATGGTCGGTGACACGGTTTTCGACATGGAAATGGCGGTTTCTGCGGGTGTTCCATTTATTGGGGTCGATTGGGGGTATCACCCAGAAGAATCGCTGACGTCTTCGCTAGAGGTTCTTTCTGATTTTGGCCAATTGGTTCCGGCATTGAACAGATTATGGAGTGACCCGGCATGAGCGACTGGAAGGTCAAACGCTTCTGGACATCCGCGCAGGTGGAAAAACTGGATGATGGTTTCGCTGTCAATCTAGATGGCCGGCCCGTGAAAACGCCTGCGAAAGCGCGGCTCGTTGCACCAACGGAAACGATGGCCCGCGAAATCGCCCAAGAATGGGACGCACAGGAGGAGGTGGTGAACCCGGCAACAATGCCATTCACCCGAAGTGCGAATGCGGCGATCGACAAAGTCTCTGTGCAACATGCCGAAGTGGCCGGTATGTTGGCTGCCTATGGCGACAGCGATTTATTGTGTTACCGCGCGGACGGGCCGCAGTCGTTGGTAGACCGGCAAGCCGAACTCTGGGATCCTCTTTTGGACTGGGCAGAGAGAGACTTGGGTGCGCGACTGCATCCGGTTGTCGGAGTTATGCATGCACCGCAGAATGACGCGGCATTAAAGACGCTTTCGGATCAAACGCATGCGTTCACCGCTTTCGAACTTGCAGCGTTCCACGATTTGGTTGGCTTGTCTGGATCATTGATCCTGGGCTTTGCGGCTGCTCGCGATCACATGCCAGTTTTGGACCTTTGGACGCTGTCTCGTTTGGACGAACTTTGGCAGCAGGAACAATGGGGCGTCGACGAAGAAGCCGAAGAGACTGCGAAAGTCAAAGAGGCCGAGTTTTTGCACGCAAAGCGATTCTTTGACGCGTCGCAGGTGTAATCACGGATATTCTGAGTGCTTCGCATGGGTATGTTTGCCCAGTTTTCAGGCATAAACCCCTATCTCAGCCTTGACCTT
>JABSSA010000271.1 GCA_013214665.1 Paracoccaceae bacterium | reverse complement strand
CACGATCAAACCGGCAATCAGACCAACGGTGCTTGGCGCAGGGACATCATCCGTAATGGTCACGATCCAACCCATTCCTGTGATGGCGTAAAGCCCATCAATGAATTGCGAAACGCCAAACCCGATTGTGACTGACACCCCCAAGATGGTCGCAACCACCCCCAAAACGTCAACCACATGGCCGAGAAACCCGTTCATCAGGCGACCGAACAAAGGCGTTAGCGCAGAACGGATCGTCAGCGGCATGTTGCGCGTATATGCGTAATAGGCCAGCGACAGGCCGGTTACGACGTAGATTGCCCAAGCGTGAAAGCCGTAGTGGAGATAGGTGTACCGATAAGCAGATTGCAGCGCTTCTTCGGTATTTGCCGCAACTGCGCCTGACAACACTTCGGGGTTTGAGCCCCAAAGCCCCAGTGGCTCAGCCGTTGCAAACACCATCAAGCCAACACCCAGACCGGCGCCAAACATCATGGAAAACCAAGAGAAATTAGAGAACTCTGGCGCTTCACCATCCGGGCCTAGACGGAGCTTCCCGGTCTGCGGCAAAGCCGCAAGCACGATCAGAAAGAAAATAAAGCTCCCAACAATAACGACATAGAAACCGTTGAATGTTTCCAGCAATGACCAATTGAGACTGCCAAGAACGCCGTTTGCGTTGGCCGGCCAGATCAAAGCCCAAAGAACGAGCCCGACCATGATGGCTTTGCTCAAAAGGGCAATTTCGAGCGAATGGCCTTGATAGAATCCGCTTGGAGATCGGTTGATCTCTAAGTCCGTAAATGGGGCCTTGATTGACATAATATCCTCCCTGTCATCCAAATATATCAGTGTGTTAGAGATCGAGGATCAGGCGATCCCCTTTGGCTCTCGAAACGCATGTGCACATGTAGCTGTTGGTTGCCTGCTCCTCGGGCGTGAGAATGCCGTCTCGATGATCGACCTCCCCGTCGATCACGTCGACGATGCAAGACCCGCACAGGCCTTCTGAGCATCCGAATTCCACTGGGACACCGTTGGCTTTCAGAACATCTAGGATCGTGTCCTCTGCACCGATCTGAAACACAGCACCGGTCGAACTGAGCTCGACTTCAAAACCGGCCTTTTCTCCTTGATCGACGTCGGCGGCTGCCGAAAAACGTTCGAAATGGATGGTTCCGCCTCGCATTGCCCTGCCCGCATCCAAAACGGCGTTCAACATTGGCTCCGGGCCGCATGTATAGATGTCGCTGTTGACTGGCAGGCTTTGCACCAATTCGGTCATGTCAAACCGGCCATCCATGTCATCGCAATGCAGACGATACCATTGATCAAGCCCAAGTTCGCGAAACTTGGTATCCATCGCAGCAAGTTCCTTGCTGCGTACGAGGTAAACGACCTGAAAATCCCTACCGGCGTTCAGCAGCTCGCGTGCCATGGCGACCAGGGGTGTCGCTCCGATCCCTCCGGCAATCAGGGTCACATACCGTTCTCCCGATTGCAGCGGGAAATGGTTGCGGGGCCCGCCGATCTGAACAGTTGCGCCAACGTTCAGCGCGTGCATTGCCAGTGATCCACCGCGGCCTGCATCTTCGCGCTTCACCGCCACGTTCAAGGTGCGGCCATCAAGGCTCCAACTCCACAGGGAATATTGGCGGATCGAACTGTCGCCCAGATGCACGTCGATATGCGCGCCTGCTTCCAGACCGGAAAATCGCCCTTCGGAAATCTCGAACGCGAAGTCAGTTGTATCCGGGCTAAGGTCCGTTTTTTTGATCAACCGTGCAGTCTGTGTTGTCATTAGGCGTTCTCCGTCTTTTTGTGCGCGGTCGGCGTGACAGGCGCGCGCACCCTTCCCCCGAAACAGGCTTCAGGCGGGCTAAGCGATGGCGCATGGGAGATGGCGCACATCGCGTTTGTCAGCCAATGGCTGGTGACTTATCTGCTGTTGCATTGTGGCCATGCTTTCGGGCTGTTCGTGTCGCCTCCTAAAAGACGAAAAGAACTAAAGCGTTCAATTCGGAAAATACTCATATACAGTTGAGGTGAATTAACCCAAAGCCACGCTTTCTTCGCGGAGCCACCATGTCCAGACGCCACTATGACCTGCCCCCGTTTACAACCTTGTCAGCATTTGAAGCGGCGGCGCGGCACCTGAGTTTCAAAAATGCGGCCCAAGAACTTTCTGTAACGCCGGGGGCGGTCAGCCACCAGATCAAGGCATTAGAGGGCGAGTTGGGCGTCGCTCTTTTCAAGCGCCAGCACCGGGGGGTGGAGCTGACGGCCGAAGGTGAAACGCTCTTTGAAACTCTGGAATCAACATTCCGGCAAATATCGCGTCAGTTGGCTCGGGTGCGTCAGGTCGGCGAAACAGACGCCGTGACAGTTGGATCAACAACCGCCGTTGCCGCCTTGTGGCTGTCTCCGAACGTCATCGACTTCTGGCTCGAATATCCGGACATTAATGTGAATCAGGTTACGCAGGATAAGCCTTTCGAAGACGTACGCGATATTGATTTCATCATTTGTTACGGCAGCGCGCATAATCCGTCGCTGTCTCACACGCCTCTTTATCGTGACGAACTTGTGCCTGTAGCCGCGCCTGAAACTGCACGCGCGCTTCAGGGCTGCTCCCTTGATGAACTTGCCAACAAGCGCTTGATTCACCTCGATGCGGATAGCCAGAGATGGACAAGGTGGTCTGAATGGTTCGGGGAGCTTGGCTATGAAGGCGAAATATCCAAAGGCACTCGGGTAACGAGTTACTCCGTCGCTCTGCAGATTGCGCAAAAGAACGCCGGCATCGCTTTGGGGTGGCGTCGCCTTATTCAGCCTATGATCGACACAGGCAATCTTTCGATCGTCAAACCACACACCGTCCCCGCACCGCATGAGTTTTACCTTGCCGGCCCGCCTGATGACAAACTCTCATCCGGCGCCCGATCCCTTAAGACTTGGCTTGTTGAAAAGGCAAAGGAAATTTCAGGTTAGGTCAGGTCAACTTAGGATGAACTTTTCCAATATTGAGCGATGACGGTCGTATCGCTCATTTGGCGTCAATAAATTTCGCCAAGGAGAGTTCCATGAACAAATACGCGCCGCTATCCTCGGTTCTCGCGGAAGTGAACACCGCCAACGGCTTGCCCAATGCGCACTATGTCAGCCCCGAAGTGTTCGAAGAAGAAAAACGCTCTGTGCTCTATGCGAATTGGTCCGGCATCGGGTTCGGCAAAGACATTCCCGAAGCAGGTGACGCGAAACCTGTGGATTTCCTCGGCATGCCCATTTTGCTGGTACGTGACCGCAACGGTGACATCGGTGTCTTTCAAAACACCTGCCGCCATCGCGGCATGATCCTTGTGGATAAACCACAGAAAATCCGCGGCGCGATCCGTTGCCCTTATCACAGCTGGTGTTATGGCCTTAATGGCGCGTTGCGCACAACGCCGCATGTGGGTGGCCCCGGCCGGAACACCCATGAAGACGTGAACATGGATGAGCTCGGCTTGCTGCGCATTCGGTCTTATGTGTGGCGCGACGTGATCTTTGTGAATGTCGACGGTACCGCGCCCGCGTTCGAGGATGTGCATGGCGAACTGCAGGAGCGCTGGAACGAACTTGAGCAGCCGCTGTTTCATGGCGGAGAAACGTCCAGCTTCAAGCTTGAAGTGGCGACCAACTGGAAACTGGCGGTCGAGAACTATTGCGAAAGTTATCACCTGCCTTGGGTTCACCCAGGATTGAACAGCTACTCGCGGCTGGAAGACCACTACAACATCGAAAAACGCGGTCATTACTCCGGTCAGGGCACGTTGGTGTACCGCCAACTGAAGGATCAGGATGATAACACGTTGCCGGATTTCGAAGGTCTGAGCGAAAAGTGGGATGAAGGCGCCGAATACATTGCCGTCTATCCAAACGTGCTTCTTGGCGTGCAACGTGACCACAGCTTTGCCATCGTTCTGGAGCCTCAAGACTGCGGCAATACGGTCGAACACATTGAGCTCTATTACTCCAAGCCTGAGAAAGACACGCCAGAACTGGATGGCTTGCGCGAATCAAACGCGCAGCTTTGGAAAACCGTATTCGAAGAAGACGTTTTTGTGGTTGAAGGAATGCAAAAGGGCCGCCACGGAGAGCTGTTTGATGGCGGTCGGTTCTCACCTGCGATGGACGGTCCTACCCAT
>JABSSA010000270.1 GCA_013214665.1 Paracoccaceae bacterium | reverse complement strand
TGGCTGGGTTGATTTTGTGTGTGCTGCACGGGGCCTGGCTGGGCGTGTTTTCCCTTGCCGTCCTGGGAGGGCTGACCTTGAGACCGAGAAAGGCCATGCCATGAAACGCGCCGTTTTGCTGACCGGGCATTTTGCGCATCAAAAGCGCAAAGGCTCAATGCTTTGGATCGCGGATGGGCTGAACGAGATGGGCTGGCACGTGACGCTTGTCTCGGTTGGCTATAGCTGGTCCTCATTTCTGCGCCCCGATGGTCGGTTGGCGGCGCTGGATCGATGGCCACGCGGCGGGCGTACGGAGCTGTCGCCGCTGCGGACATCGCTCTTTCATCTGACGCCGGTGCATCCGATCGCGCTGGGTCATGTGGGGTTGGATCGGCTGGTTGAGGCCGTGCAGACACCGCTGTTTGTCTGGCCTTGGCGCGCAGCGCTTGCAGGGCCATTAAGGCAGGCCGATCTGGTTGTGATCGAAAGTGGTGCGCCCCTGCTTTTGGCCCCAATGGTGCGCGATGTGGCACCAAAGGCGACGCGAATTTACCGGGTGAATGATGATCTGTCTTTGATCAAAGCGCCGCGCTGGTTGGTTAAGCGCGAAAGCGCGCTGGCCATGACCTGCGACAGGGTCAGCACCGGCAGCCGCGTGCTGGCAAGCCGGTTTGTGGATCACCCCAATGTCACGCTCGATGGGATGGGCGTGCCGCGCGCCATCATCGAACAGCAAAGGCCAGACCCATTTGGCGCAAGGTGGCCGGTCGAGGTGGTCTGCGCGGGCACTACCCAAATCGACATGGCCGCCGTGACAAGGCTGGCGGGCGATCATCCACGCTGGCGGTTTCACATTTTCGGGCGACTAAAAGCCAAAGCGGCGCAGGCCCGCAATCTCATATGCCACGGGGAGCAACCCTTTGAGGTGGTTCTGGCCCACATCGCCCATGCGACGCTGGCTCTGGCCCCATTTCAGGATCGGGAGGGCATCGCATATCAGGCGGATCACTCAAACCGCGTTCTGCTTTACCGGCACTTTGGGCTGCCCATATTGGCCCCGCCCGGTCTGTGTGCTGTCGATCCTGCGATGATTGATTATACCGATGCGGCGGCGACACGGGGCGCACCGCAAAGGCCAAAGATCCCGCAAGCCCAACCGGACTGGCGGGATCTGGCGGCGCGTCTGGTTCAAAACGCGCCGATGCTGCCTGCCCCTGACGCCACTTCGGAGCCGGCAATGGTTGTGTGATTGCGGGTGAGAACCGCGCCACCGTTGGCTTCGATCGCGTTGTTGGTGGCCGCACCCGCCGCATCGGCAGTGGTGTTTTGCAACCACATGGCCGAGGTGTTGGAGCATTTGAAAGCCACCGACGTACCATCCACATCGCGCGCCGTAGCAGACGTGTTCACAAACCAACTGTGGGTGGATTGCACGCAATGCACCTCTGACCCATCACGCGACCAGCCATAGACCCCGCCCAGATCAATGCCACAAACCGCATCATGCAAGGTATAGCCGTTGACCGATGTTGCCGGGCTGATCCCATTGCCAACAGCGCGGCACTTCTGGGTCAGCACATGCATACCGGCGTGCCCATCTTCGTGAAAAGAAAACCCATCACGCGCTCCGCCAGACGCTTCGCAGTTAAAGAACGCCACCAGCCCGTTGGTCCGGCGCATCTGAACCGCGTCCAGCGGGGCGCTGGAATTGGACGGCGCGGAGCATTTAAAGCTGGAATTGACCACGACGATGTTGCGATCGGCCACAGGGTCGCAATGCAACGCGCCAGTGATCCCGCCTTCGCAATGGATGTTTTCCAGATAAAGATCAGACACATGCGACATAAACCGCGCGCCATGAAAGCTGCGCAACAGCGCGATATCTGTGTCGCCCGGCACGGCCCCGATATTCACATGCACAACGCCTGCATCATCAAACCACGAATTCAGTGTGGCCTGACAGCTTGCAAGATCAGCGGCTTTTTCAAGTTCCTGGTACAGCCCCTGAGGCGTTGTCTGATCCGTCCGAAACGCGCGTTTGACGGCGCTTACGGCAACGGTCGAGGTGGCACCGGCATCACTCCACACCACGGAATGCGGCCCTGTGCGATAGCGCACCGCGCCGTTCCAGCCAAGGATCGCGCAAGGTTGATCCGGTTCGCGCGATCCGTTTTTGGTAAAAGCGCTTTCTTCAAACATGCCCGGTTTGACGATGACCCGGTAAGGCGCTCCTGTTGCGTTTCCAGCCAGAAAAGCCGCATGAATGGTGCGCTTGGCCGCACTGAAATCTCCATCCGCGCTGCCGAGGCCCGAATTGGCGTCATCCCCTGCGACGCCATCCACATGCACAGCCACTCCTGACCAAATCGCCGGATCCACGAGATCGCGGGGCACCAGATTAGAGGTGCCTTGCGCGCTGACCGTGATCGGGAAGCGACCAGTGTCCCAGCCGAAGCCGGGTGGCAGGCTTAGTGCCGTTGCCACAGGGGGTGCCGCCGGGTGCAACCCGGCCCCCAGCCCCAACATCAGTAAAGCCCCTTGATCGCGGTTGCAGTGGTGCCCGCCGCCATGACGCGTGCCGCGCGGATCGGATAAATCACCCCCGCCGCCAGGTTGGGCAGCGTGAGAATAGTGCCGTCATCAAACGCGACAGACACATCACCCGCGCCGCCCACATAAAGCGCGCGTGTCAGGATCGGCAGGTCAACCGAATCGTTGGGAACAACGTTGAAACCGCCCGAAATAGGAGAGGTTGGGGCTGGTGAGTACTCTTTGAATGGGTCGACGATGGGCATACCAAATTCCTTTCGTGTTGGGTGCCGAATGCGTCGCGATCATTGGAAGGGCGGGTTTTCAGAGGGTTAACCCTGCGTACGCTGCGTTGCGCGCGGGGCGTTGACACAAGATGTCGGGGAGGGGTTGTTAAATTTCATTATTTCTGTATTTCACGAATTATGGAAATACTTGTTGATCAACTCGCCGCTCTTGCCCACCCACACCGTTTGGCTGTGTTTCGCCTGCTCGTGCGGCGGTGCCCGGATTTTGTGCCAGCGGGTGACATCGCGGCAGCACTTGATCTCAAGGCCTCGACCAGTTCCGCACATTTGGCCGCACTGACCCGTGCAGGATTGATCACCCAACACAGGATCGGCACTTCAATCCGGTATCAATATGCGCCTGATGGGTCACAACAGATGCTGGATAGCCTCTTTGCCGAGTGCTGCCGAGGTCGGCCTGAGCTGTGCCCGACAGGCACCGAAGCGGCCCCTGCCCCGTCGCCATCTGGCCAAAACGGTACCTACAATGTGCTCTTTGTCTGCACCGGAAATTCGGCGCGCTCCATCATGGCCGAAGCGCTTTTGAACCACATCGCGCCAGAGCGGTTTACCGCGTATTCCGCTGGCACCGCACCAGCTTCGTCGCCAAATTTGCGCACCTTGTCACTGTTGAAAGACAAGGGGCTGAATACTGAAGCTCTAAGCTCAAAGCACATCGCAGATTTGCGCACGGACGATGCGCCAAAGATGGATTTCGTCTTTACCGTCTGTGATCTGGCGGCAAATGAAGATTGCCCCACTTGGCCCGGCACGCCCGTTTCCGGGCATTGGGGCCTGCCTGATCCGGTCAAGGCGACAGGATCAGACGCCGAAAAACGGTTGGCATTTCAACAGACCTACGGCGCGCTGCGCAACCGTATCACTGCCTTCGCGGCCCTTCCCATCCCAACACTCGACCGGATTGCCCTGCAAACCCACGTCGATGCCATAGCTTTGAAAGAGACCTGACTATGACCACCTTTGCGATAAACGGCATGGGCCGTATCGGCAAACTCGCCCTGCGCCCATTGCTGGAACAGGGCGCCAAAATCGCCTGGATCAACGACGCTGTGGGCGATGCGGCCATGCACGCCCACTTGTTGGAATTCGACACGGTGCATGGCCGTTGGGAGGCTGACTTTAGCGCGGACGACACATCGCTCAGCGTGAACGGCACCCGCCTGCCCGTCTATAACGAAACCAAGTTGGACGCGCTGCCGCTCGATGGGGTCGACGTAGTGATCGACTGTACCGGGGCATTCAAAACAGAAGCCAAGCTGCAGCCCTATTTCGATGCAGGCGTCAAAAAGGTGGTCATCTCTGCGCCTGTGAAAGACGGGCCGACAGCCAATATCGTCTATGGCGTGAACAACGACGTGTACGACCCCGCGCACCACAAGATCGTCACCGCAGCCAGCTGCACCACGAACTGCCTGGCCCCTGTGGTCAAGGTGATCCACGAAACCTTTGGCATCCGCCACGGCTCGATCACCACCATCCACGACGTGACCAACACGCAAACCATCGTGGACCGCCCCGCCAAAGACCTACGCCGCGCGCGGTCTGCGCTCAATTCGCTGATCCCGACGACAACCGGCTCTGCAACGGCCATCACGCTGATCTACCCGGAGCTGACCGGAAAGCTGAATGGCCACGCGGTGCGGGTGCCACTGCTGAACGCGTCGCTCACCGACTGCGTCTTTGAAGTCGACCGCGCAACCACCGTAGAAGAGGTCAACGCAGCGTTCAAAGCCGCCGCCGATGGCGCGCTGGCCGGTATTTTGGGATATGAAGAACGCCCGCTGGTGTCGACCGATTACACCAATGATCCCCGGTCTTCGATTGTGGATGCGCCCTCCACCATGGTGGTGAACGGCACCCAGGTCAAAATCTACGCCTGGTATGACAACGAATGGGGCTATGCCCACCGGCTGGTGGATGTGGCACAGATGGTGGCAGCAAGCCTATGACACAGCGCGCCGGGCTGGCCGCCTATATCGCCGTGACGGCGGCTTATTGGGCCTTCATGCTGACCGACGGGGCCTTGCGCATGTTGGTCTTGCTTCACTTCCACACGCTGGGGTTTTCACCCATCCAATTGGCCTACCTCTTCGTACTCTACGAAATCGCGGGGGTGATCACCAACCTCTCTGCAGGGTGGATCGCAGCCCGGTTTGGGCTCGCAAGCACGCTTTACGCCGGGCTTGGCCTGCAGGTGGCCGCCTTGCTGGCGTTGGCCCTTCTGGACCCGGCTTGGAGCGTCACCGCGTCTGTGATTTTCGTGATGTGCATTCAAGGCGTGTCAGGTGTGGCCAAGGATCTGGCCAAGATGTCGTCCAAAAGCGCCGTAAAACTGCTGGCCCCTTCGGAAGACAACGGGCTGTTTCGCTGGGTCGCTTTGCTGACCGGATCCAAAAACGCAGTGAAGGGCCTGGGCTTTTTGCTCGGCGCCTTATTGCTCGGGCTGGCGGGGTTTGTACCTGCGGTTCTGGGCATGGCTGTTGTGTTGGGTATCATCGGGATCGCCGCGCTTTTGCGGATGCCACCGGGCCTGCCGCAAGGACGCAAGGACGCCAAGTTCCAGGAGGTCTTTTCCAAGAACTCCAACATCAACTGGCTCTCATTGGCACGCATGTTCCTATTCGGTGCGCGCGATGTCTGGTTTGTGGTGGGGATCCCGATCTATTTCTATGCGGTCCTGAGCGACGGAACGACCGACGGCAACCGCACGGCCTTTTTCCTGATCGGTACCTTTATGGCGCTGTGGGTCATCCTCTATGGCGCGGTCCAGGCCAGCGCGCCGCGCCTGCTGCGCGCAAAAGACCGCAGTGCCAATGATCTGGCCGCGTCCGCCCGCACTTGGGTAGGCACCTTGTTCTTTGCGCCCGCAATCCTGGCAACAGCTGCGGCACTTGTTGGCGCGCCAACACCTGCGCTCACAACGCTGATCATTGCAGGCCTCTTACTCTTTGGCGGTCTTTTCGCCCTCAACTCAGCTTTGCACAGCTACCTGATCTTGGCGTTCACCAGCGCGGAGCGCGTGACCATGGACGTGGGATTTTACTATATGGCCAATGCGGCCGGGCGGCTCATTGGCACGCTTATGTCCGGCCTGTCCTATCAGATCGGTGGTTTGCCCCTCTGCCTGGCCTGCGCGGCGGCCATGATTGCGCTCAGTTGGCTGAGCATCGGCAAATTGTCTCGGACGGACGCCTCCGGCGGGAGTATTTAGGTCCAAAAGAAGCCAGGGGCGCCCAGATCTTCTTTTGGATCAAAATACTCTGGGTGAATGCGCGCCAGCGCAGAGGGCGAAGCCCTTATAACTCGCGTCCCGCGCGCGCCTCGCCCCACCGCAGGCGCGCCGTGGCACCGAGCTTGGCCAGAGGCGATGGTGGCAGACGAGTGGGCGCAGGGGCGGAAAGAGCGCGGTCAAGCGCGTCAGAGCCAACGCCACAAGCCATTTCAGCCGCCAAAAGGCCCGCGAGCGTGCCCTTAACCGTGCCAAGCCCGTTTTGGCAGCACGCGGCATAAAGTCCGTCGTCGACCTCGCGAACGACCTGCACATTGTTGTAGCTCAGGCAGAGACGGCCGCCCCAGCGATGCTCCATCTCTACGCCTTCCAACATTGGAAAGCGTGCGCGAAAAGCACGGTCGTGATCACGGGTGACGTTGGCCAGCTTTTGGTCAGAAACTTCGAGGGACGGATCAAAGGTAAAGCGGTTGCGGACAACGATGCGATCGCCGCCGGTGCCGGAAAGGCGGCGCACCGTCGTGCCAAGCGGGTCTGCTGGCGTGACGCCCCAGATCGGCGCGCCGCCCAATCGGGCCACTTCATCCGGTGTTAACGCGCGGGTCATGGAGCCGTAGGTAAAGACGTGCATCAGCCGCCCGCCCATGAAGCCAAAGTTTTCCAAATGGCCGTTGACCGCAAGGATGACCTTTTGTGCACGTACAGAGCCTTTGGGTGTTTTGACAGTCCAGAAGGCGTCTTTGTGCAGGGCCAGAGCGGGCGAAAACTCAAAGATCTGCACGCGGTTTGACCGCAGCCCGTCTGCCACGCCCCGCACGTAGGCTGCGGGTTGGATCATCGCGGCGCCGGGAGTGAACAGCCCGCTGGAATAATAGTCTATCCCGGTCAGGTCCTGCATCTGTGCAGCGTCCAGCATTTCGTGGGCTTCGCCCATGGCTGAGAGGTGTTTGGCATAATCCCGGTTGTGGTGATCGCCTTTGGCTGTCGCGGCGGCGTTGATCTTGCCCGATTGTACGAAGGCTTCGTCTGACAGGCCAAAGTCGCGCGCCATTTCGGCCGCAAAAGCGATGGCTCGGCGGTTGTCGGTGGTTTGCGCGATATCGCTTTCGAGCGCACCGCCGTAATCATCGGAGGCCAGATCATGGGGCAGATCGATCATGAAGCCGGAGTTGCGCCCTGCAGGCCCTTCGGCCACGCGCTTGGCATCGAGCACCACGATCCGATCACCGGGGCAGAGCTGTGACAGGCGGCGTGCGGCAGAAAGGCCAGCGAACCCTGCGCCGATCACGATCCATTCGGCGGTGATGTCATCTTCCACCCGCGCAGGCGGCGGCGCCTCGGGCAGAAGGCAGTTCCAGGCGGCCGGGCCGGGATCGCGAGGCAGTTTCTTGACGGCGATCATGGCAGGCTCAATTGGGTCGTGCGACCGCCATCAATGGTCCAGACCTGCCCCGTTACAAACGCCGCCTCTTCCGAGGCCAGCCAGCAGATCAGCCGCGCCACCTCGTAGGGTGCACCGGTGCGTCGGAGTGGGTGAATATCGCCGATCTTGGCGCGAAAGGTTTCGGGATCATCGAGGCTGGCGATGAAATCGGTGTTCAGCTCCGTGTCGATCCAGCCGGGCGCAACCGCGTTGCAGCGCACGCCATCCGGCCCGTGATCCACCGCGACCGCGCGGGTCAGACCATGCAGCCCCGCCTTTGAGGCGCAATAAGCCGGGTGGCGCGGATTGCTGCCCAGCCCTTCGATGGAGCCTACGTTGACGATGCTGCCTGCGGTTTCGCGCAGGTGGGGCATCGCATGCTTGATCAAGAGAAACGGCGCGGTGAGGTTCACCGCCAGATGCGCCTGCCAATCAGCGACGGTGCTTTCTTCGACCGTTCCTTCGCGCATTAGTCCGGCGTTGTTGATCAGGATATCCAGACGCCCCGCTTGAGCCACCACAGATGCAATCGCTTCTTCCGGGGCATCGGGGTCGGCCAAGTCGATCACCACATCTTCGAATGCGGATGCCCGCCGTTGGGCTGCGAATACCCGTGCGCCTTCTGCGGACAGACACGCCGCTGTCGCAGCCCCCATGCCAGATGACGCGCCTGTCACCAGCGCCACTTTGCCCGCGAACCGGTTCATCCCACGGGTTTCCCACCATTCACCTCAAGCAGCGCGCCGCACATGTAGCGCGCGTCCTCAGAGGCAAGAAAGGCCACCACATCCGCGATGTCTTCGGGCTCCGCGATGCGGCCCAGTGGAACGGAGGCGTTGAGGGCATCAACGGCTTTGTCCGCGTCGAGCCCCCGAATTTCAAAGCCGGTGCGCAACATGGGTGTGTTGACCTCATTCGGGCAAACCGCATTCACGCGGATGTTCTGATGCGCATGATCGCGGCCAAGGCATTGAGTGAGCGAGGCGATGGCCGCTTTGGTCATGATGTAAATCGGGTGATCCGGCCCCGGCTGTAGGCCCCAACAGGACGCCGTGTTAACAATCGCGCCGCCACCCGCATCCGCCATCAGCGGAATTGCGGCACGGCAGAGCCGAAAAGGTGCCTCAACGTTCACAGCCAGCGACAGCGCCAAATCGGCATCGCTGGCCTCGGTGATACGCCCGCGGGTGATAACGCCCGCGTTGTTGCACAAGATATCCAGCCCGCCCAATGCCGCATGAACACGGCCCGGCAGTTCGTTGCAAAAGGCAGGATCGGTCAGATCACCGTCGAACCGGGCTTCTGCTTCAAGATCCGCTGTGGCCCGGTCGGTGACTGCAACGGTTGCACCTTCGGCGCGCAAGCGATGCACGATGGCCTGCCCGATGCCGCCCGCGGCACCAGTAACCAGCGCTTTTTTCCCTGAAAATCGCATCAGTACTCCTGGTTCAACGCGTCTTCGGCTGGAATTTCGCGTTCGCGGCGCGCGATATAATCGCGCAGGGCTTCGTCAACGCCTGCGTCCAGTTTGGGTTCTTCGTATTCGCCAAGCATGGTGCGGACCTGCGCCAACGCGCGTTCGTTGACTTCGATCCCGCCCTCGGCCTGCCATTGTTCGATGGAGTTGTTGTCGAACAGCTCCGGCATGAAAAATGCTCGCTGGAAGTTTTCCAGCGTGTGCGGATGCCCCAGGTAATGCCCACCAGGCCCAATGTCGGAGACGGCGGCAATCGCTTCGTCAAAGTCATCCCAGCGAACGCCCTCGGCCATGCGATAGCCCATGGCACATTGTTCGGCATCCACGACAAATTTGGCCATCGAGCAGTGCATGCCTGCCTCGTTCCAACCTGCCGAATGCCAGATGTAATTCGCCCCCGCCATCAGGACAGCCATCAATGTCGTCGCACTTTCGTAGCCGGCCTGCGCGTCAAAGGTTTTGGCCCCGCCAAGCGTGTTGGACGTGCGCCACGGCACGCCGTAGTACCGCGCCATCTGGCCGATCATGAAGTTCATCAGGCTGATCTCGGGTGTGCCTGCCATGGGCGCACCGGATTTCATCGAAACGGTCGAAAGATAGTGACCATAGATCGCGGGCGCGCCTTTGCGGATCACCTGGGTGTACGCCAGAGCACTCAGCGCTTCGGCGTTGAGCTGCGCCACGGTCGGCGCGACCGAAGCCGGCGTGTTGGCCCCGCCAAGTACGAAGGGTGAGCAAAGCACCGGCTGGTTGCGGCGACAGAATGCGCGCATCGCGCCCAGCATGGTTTCATCCCACACCAGCGGCGAGTTGCCGTTGCAATTGCCGGTCACAACCGGATGGCTGTCGATGAAATCGTCGCCAAAAAGGATGGCGGCCATTTCGATCACGTCTTCGGCGTTCTTGGGCGAGGTTGTCATACCCATGAACGTCTTGTCGGAGTGTTTCATCGACGAATAGGTGATGCGCAGATGCCGTTGGCTGATCGGGTGATCATAGGGTTCCACGATGTGATGCGCCGACGAATGGATCGCGGGCAGCATATGGCTGAGCTTGTGGAAGTTGGCGAGGTCTTCGAGCGTGGGATTGCGTCGCACGTCATCCATATCGCGCAGAAACGGCGCGCCCGTCATCGGGATAAAGATCGAATGATCCTGACCAAAGGGCAGATTGTTGGCGGGGTTGCGGGCGTGATAGGTGAAGGTTTCCGGGATGGTGGAAATCAGGTCACGCACCAGGCCACGATCCAGATGCACGCGGTCATCGTCGCGCACATCAGCGCCTGCGCGTTTCCAATCTGCGATGGCAATCGGATCGCGGAACACAACGCCCACGTTTTCCAAGATGTCCATCGAAGCCGCATCGACCCGTTCAATCTGTTCCGGCGTCATCGGCTCGGTCAGCGGCAGGCGGCGCTTGAGCGCGGGGAGCATCGTAACGTCGCGCACCTGGCGCGCCGCTTTGCGCGCGCCCCGGCCGCGGCGCGTGGTGCCTGTGGCTTCAACGTTCATCTTGATACACCTTTGCTGAAGTAAATTGGCTGCATGCGCTGAAGATCACATCAACCGCTTGAATGCGTGCGAGCGCGCCACCGTTAGCCCACATTGTCGCCATCCATTGGGTCTGTGAGATCGACCCAGATCGTTTTGATCTCGGTATATTGGTCATGGGCCTGAAGTCCGTTGTCACGACCGCCAAAGCCTGACCGCTTGTACCCCCCAAACGGCGTTGAGATGTCCCCTTCGCCATAGCAATTCACGGTCACTGTGCCCGCCTTGATATCGCGGGCGGCCCGGATGGCTTTGCGGGTGTTGGCTGTAAACACGGACGCCGCCAAACCATAGGACGTGTCATTGGCCACTGCGATGGCTTCTTCGTCAGTCGCAACTTCAACAACGCTTAGCACCGGACCAAAGATCTCTTCGCGCGCTTTTGCATCCGCAGCACCGCATTCGTAGATCGTGGGCGCGACATAGGCGCCTTCGACGGTGCCCCCGGTCACGGCTTTGCCGGTGAGGTAAGATCCAACCTTGGCCGCGTGGCCGGCATCGATCAATGCGCCGATGTGGTTGGCGGGATCCAGCGGATCGCCCACTTTCCAATCGCGCACCCGGGCAGTGATCCGTTCCATCAGTGGCGCTTTGACATCACGGTGTACGATCAGCCGTGATGCCGCAGAGCAATTTTGCCCCGCGTTCCAAAAGGCCGCATTCACCACGTGTTCGGCCACATGATCGAGGTTTTCTGCGTCCGACATAACTACCGCAGGGTTCTTGCCACCGCACTCCAACACGACCTTCTTAAGGTTTGAGTCCGCTGCATATTTGAGGAACCGCGCCCCAGTTTCCGTTGACCCGGTAAAGGTCGCAAGATCCACGTCTTCGTGCCGGCCAAGTGGCTCACCGACAGAGGGCCCATCGCCAGGCAATACCTGCAACACTCCGCGCGGCACGCCAGCCATATGCGCAAGTTCGGCAATGCGCAGTGCGGTCATTGAGGTCTGCTCAGCAGGTTTCACGATGACCGAACACCCAGCGGCCAACGCCGGACCGATTTTCCACGCGAGCATCATCAACGGGAAATTCCAAGGCAGGATCGCCGCCACAACACCAATCGGCTCGCGCACGATCACAGACAGCGCGTCATCCCCGGATGGAGCAACGGAATCGTAAATTTTATCAACCGCTTCTGCGTGCCATTTGATGCAATGGATCGTCTCTGGAATGTCGATTTCTTCGCAATCCTTGATCGGCTTGCCGCTCTCAAGGCTTTCCATGACCGCCAATTCGCGAAGGCGGCGGGTGATGTATTTGCACAGCTTGATCAGAACGTCCTTGCGCTCAGACGGATGCAGTTTGGACCAATGCCCCTGGTCAAACGCTTCGCGCGCTTTTTGCACGGCAAAGTCAACGTCGTCTGCATTGGCCGTCGACAATGTGGCCAGCACCTCGCCTGTGGCCGGGTTGACCGTCTCCATCGGCGCGCCTGCCCCTTTGCGAAACTTGCCGTCAACAAAAGGCGTTTTCGGCAGATCCAGATCCGCCGCAATGGCGGCATATTCGGCGCGTGTCAGCAAATCGCTCATGCATTGGCTCCTTCGATCGCGGCTATGGCCGTGTTCATGGTGCGGATCACCTCTTCGAGTTCCCGCCTGTCATCTTTGTTCAACGGTTGCAAAGGCTTGCGCGGCGGCCCTGCATCGATGCCGCGTGTGGACAGCCCATGTTTGATGCATTGCACAAACTTGCCCCCCTGTTCGAGAACACGCATCAGCGGCAACATCGCGGACATGATGGCGCGGCCCTTGGTAAAGTCCCCTTCGATCGCGCAGGCACGATAGAGCGCAATATGCGCTTCGGGCGCAAAATTTGACCCCGCACAGACCCACGACCGCGCGCCCCACGCGAAAAACTCCAACGCCTGATCGTCCATGCCGCAAGACAGGCCGATATGCGGGTAATCGCGCGCCAGCATGTGCAAACGGTTCGGATCGCCCGAGCTTTCCTTGATCGCACAGAAATTGGGAGACCGGCCCAAACGGTCGAGGCATTCCTCGTCCATATTGACGCTCATCCGGCCCGGATAATTGTAAAGCATCGCGGGCAGGTTCGCAGCCCGATCAATCGCCAAGGCGTGCAGCGCAATTTCGCGGCCCGTTGGATAGGCATAGGGCGGCGTTGCGATCAACAAGGCATCGGCGCCTGCGGCTTTCGCCGCTTCGGCATAAGCCACGCTGTCTTCGGTACGGATCGCCCCTGTTCCGACGATCATGGGCACACGCCCCGCAATAAGATCTTTGGCGCGGCCCATCATTTCGACCCGCTCTTCCATGGATTGGGCGTAGTATTCACCCGTGGTGCCAGCGACGATGATCCCAGCGACCCCCGCCCCGATCAGAAGCTCAACGGTTTGAACCAGCGCCTCTTCGTTAAGCGAAAAGTCGGCGTGATACGGGGTAACGAGTGGCGTGTAGATGCCTTCAAACTGCATCAAGATGGTCCTTCAAGTTTATCACATCAACGGGCAACGGATCCGGGCGCACGTAGCGTTCCATTTGATCACGCGACAAATCCCAGTGTTGAAGTGTGAGGTCGATCATCAACGCGCTTTCTTGCGCTTCGATGGCGGAAATCATGGCGTCATGTTGATCAAGCGCCTTGAGCACGCGCACCTTTTCCGACGGTGACGACGGGCGGTAAAACGTTTGGCTCAGGCGCGTGTGGTCGATCAAAAGCCGTTTGAGAGCGGCTTCGAGATAGGTGTTTTGGGCCATCTGCCCCATGACGTCGTGAAATTCGTGGTTGGCCAGTGCCGCAGCTCCGGCTGCGTTGTCTCGTGTGGCCTTGGTAAAGCGCTGCTGGGCATCTTTGAGGTCATCCAATTGTCGCGCCGTGCGGTTTTCGGCCGCCAATCGGGCAATGTTGGCATAGATCATCGGCGCGGTCTGAAAGAACGTGCGCATTGTGTGCACATCCATCGAAGCAACCTTGGCCCCGCGGTTTTCCAGGGTCGAGACATAGCCCGCCCCAGCCAGACGTTGCAGCACCTCGCGCAGAGGCGTGCGTGAAATACCATAATGCGCCGCCAACGACGCCTCATCCAGATCAGTGCCCGGCTGAAGTTCGGTTGTGAGAATGCGGTGCTCCATATCGCGCACGCAGTCTTCTTTGGCGAATCGACCCATGATGCCTCCTTGTACACAAATTGTGCACAACTTGGATAAACAGATCAATCCTCTTCACCACAAGGAATGAGCGACGCTTCGGCATCCACGGTTTAAGACCAATATTCCGGCCCCGCCTCACCAGAGCGCAACAGCACATCGCCGCTTGCCCCTTTCGGCACGTCGTGAGCATAGTGCGCGGCGCGCCTGACGTGCGTTGAAAGGAATAAGCTGTGCTGCAACCGCGCTATCGCGTTCTTTTAGGGGCTTGCCTGACCCAATTTATGGTGATCGGCCTTTTGTTTACCTTCGGGCTCTTTTTCAAACCCCTTCAGGACGAGTTTGGTTGGTCGCGGACTTTTCTTTCAACAGCATCGTCGGTCGCGTTTTTGATGATGGGGTTTCTGGCCATCCTCGCCGGACGTATGAACGACAGGTTCGGCCCCCGGATTGTGCTTGCGATCAGCGGCACGGCCTATGGCATCGGGTTCATCCTTTTTTCACAGGTCACCACGCAATGGCACCTGTTGGCTGTCTTTGGCGTCTTTCTTGCCGTCGGGCTTGGCGCGCATGATGTGGTAACGCTGTCCACCATCGCGCGGTGGTTCGAAAAACAGCGCGGCATTATGTCGGGCGTGGTCAAATCGGGCACCGCTTTGGGGCAAATGGCGATGCCACCCGTAGCGGCTTTTTTGCTGCTGTCCTTTGGATGGCGACAAACAATGCTCATTCTGGGTATTAGCGCGCTGATTGTTCTGTGGTCTGCCGCCCTGTTGATGCAGCGCCCTCCTGCTCCGACGCATGGCAGCGCGGCCGCCGACGCAAAAGGCGTCAGCTTTGCCGAGGCGCGCAAGGGCCGCATTTTTTGGTCGCTGTGTGCCATTCAGTTCATGTTTTTCACGTCCATGATGACGGTGCCCACCCATTTGGCCGTGCACGGCATGGACCTTGGCATGACCACCCCGCTCGCCGCGACGCTTTTGACGGTTTTAGGGACCACCAGCATCGGCGGGCGCCTTGCAGTCGGAATTTTGGTCGACCGGATCGGCGGAAAAGCCGCGTTCCTGATGTGTATCTCGGTTTTGCTGTGCAGTCTGATTGCCTTTGCCGTGGTCAGTGCACCAACGCTCCTGTTTGCAGTGGTCGCCGTTTATGGGTTTTCACATGGCGGGCTCTTTACCGTCGTTTCACCGCTTGTGGCTGAATACTTCGGGATGAAAGCACATGGCGCCATATTCGGGGTAATCTTGTTTTTTGGCACCATCGGTGGGGCCACTGGGCCAATTGCGGCTGGATGGATTTTTGACGTGCAAGGCAGCTATCAGGTGGCCTTCATAGGCCTGGCCGTGTTTGCGGCTTTGGGGCTGGCTCTTGTTGTCTCGCTGCCAGCGCGTCAGTCTGTAAACTAAGGCCAAAACTGCTGCCGCGATAGAACCCCCAGGTAACCACAATTTTGACATTGAAGTTGATTACCTTCGGGCCAGTGTTTTTGTGAGTAACCAGTTATGCCTACGAATTTGATCGTAAACGGCACGTTCAACGCCGGGAATTTTGGATGGTCGGGGAATGATCTCGAAACCAACCACCGCGAGTCTGCATATCTCGGAAATGGGTCCAACAACCGCGTTGCGGAAATGGATGGCCGCCGGGGCCAAATCACCGAGATGGAGCAGACCTTTACGGTCGAGGACGCAGTTTCCACCGAGCTGACATTCGATTCCGCTTTGCGCGTTGCCTCCAACGGGCAAGCCGGATCAGAGGGGTTTACGGTCGAGATCGTTGACAGCTCAGGCACAACCATCGCCAATTCCACGATCCTGCCGACGACGAATTTTTTCACTGCATTTTCGGTGCCTGTCACCTTCCCGTCTGCGGGCGATTACACGTTGCGCATGACCGAACTGGGGCGCAACGACAGCCTTGGGGCCATCGTCGACAACATCGAATTGCTGGTCTGCTTCCACGGTTCCACTCGTATCGAAACCGTCAATGGCCCCAAACCTGCCCGCGACATAACGGAGGGTGATCTGGTGATGACGGAGCGTGGTCTTCAACCCGTCAGGTGGGTGGGCAGACGCCGGATCACCGCGGAAGACCTGGTGGAAAACAAAAACCTCAGGCCGGTGACGATCACCGCCGGTGCCTTAGGCGGTGGTTTGCCAATGCGGGATATCCGTGTGTCGCGCCAACATCGTATGCTTGTGTGTTCCAAGGTCTGTCAGCGCATGTTCGGAACCGACAAAGCGTTGGTTGCCGCGATAAGACTGACCTGCTTGCCTGGTATTTTCATTGATCCGCGCACCGAAGATCTCGACTACGTCCATATTCTGTTTGACGAACACGAGATCGTCCTTGCCGAAGGCGCGCCCAGCGAAAGCCTTTTGTTGGGGGATGAAGCAAAGAGATCTCTTTCACCCGACGCTCTGCAAGAAATCGCAGACATATTCCCAGACACCTTGGATCCACAGCACTCAGCGCTGCCTGGTGAGGTCGTCCCCGCATTGCCGCAGCAAAAAAAGCTGGTAGAGCGTTTGGCTAAAAACAAGCATCTGCCACTGAGTAGATATCAACGCACCGAAGGGGAGCGTGTCGCGGCGTAGCTTGCGTTTCAGCGGCAGAATATCGTGACGTGCGCTCCGTGCGCCCAGTTTGATGGTTCGAGTGGTGTACGTGGTGCAGTTGATAGCACGAAGCTAGAGCTAGGCTCTCGGCAGGTTTTTTGTGACAATCCCTTACAGCCCACAGACGTTTCTAGGGCTGCACAAACCTTTTCTACGAAAAGGCAGGGTGGTGCGGGCGGTGGGACTCGAACCCACACGGGCGTAAGCCCTTCGGATTTTAAGTCCGATATGTCTACCATTCCATCACGCCCGCAGCTTGCCCTTCGTAGGTCAGGCAAACGCAAGGCTCAAGAGGGGATCACAAATCCTGTTCTTTTGCTTCGAGCGGTTGGCCAGGTTCCAGCAAGGCGCGTTCCGACAACCACGGGTTCAAAGCGACCGCGTCCAGCATCTGGGCGCGGGCTTCTTGGAAGCGCCCCATTTGCATCAAGGTCAATGCGCGCCCGGCCAAAGCCCCCACATGAGTTGGCGAAAGGACAATCGCCTTGTCCAGATCGGCAAGAGCCGCGTCATATTTGCCGCCCAGATAGTTGGTAAAGGCCCGTTGGTTATAGCCTTCGGCGTAAGTTGGGCAGTACGAGACCAACGTATCAAAATCGCGCTGCGCGCCGAGCAGGTCAAAGTTGCGTTGCCGCGACATGCCACGGTCCAACACGTTTTGCGCCACGGTATCTGGTGCCCGCAGCCATACGCGCCACATCTTTTCCGTCCAAGGTCGGGCGGCGGATGCGGAAGGTGCGGCTTGAATGCCGTCCAACAAACCAACCATTTCCGCCGAAATATCTATCGGGTCCGGGCACGTTTCAGCAAACGCGGGGGCGGCCATGACGGCCAAAGCAGCAATCCATCTCATGGATTAAAGTCTGGCCCATTTCGGCGCAAAATCAAGCCGTAGGGGCGATCACATTTTCCTTAACGGCTTCCATCGCCACAAATGTGGAGGTTGACGCGACATGCGGCAGGCTAGACACAACCTCCCCCAAGAACGCCCGGTAGCGTGACATGTCTTGGGTTCTGACCTTGAGCAAATAGTCGAAATTACTTGCGATCATATGAGCTTGTTCGATCTCAGGGACTTCGGCCACGGCCGCATTGAAGGCGCGCAAAGCCTGTTCGCGGGTGTCAGACAAACGCACTTCGACAAAGGCCACGTGATCCAGCCCAAGCCGGATCGGATCCAGCAGAGCGCGGTACCCCAAAATGACGCCCGAGGCCTCCAAACGCCGCAGGCGCGCTTGGGTCGGGGACTTGGAAAGCCCGATACGATCCGCAAGATCCGTTATCGAAATGCGCCCGTCTTGTGCCAGCACGTCCAGAATCGCACGGTCAAAGCGATCAAGCGCGAAATGATCACTTTTCCCGTGAAACTCGCTTTCTTTGACCATTTCAACCTCTTGAATTTCAGTTTGAAGGCAAATCGCCTTATTTTTGTTCTGTATACTGACTTTAGACACCAGAGGAAGCAAAATCATGACCTCCATGCCGCTCCGCATAGATGCCGCGCAATATCAGAACGAAGCCGAGGCCGTGCAGAGCCTGGTGAACGCCGCTGCTTTGTCAGATCAGGACCGGATCGACATTTCGAAATCCGCAACTGAACTTGTGAAGGGCATTCGCTCTGCCAAACGCCCCGGGTTGATGGAAGAATTTCTGGCCGAATATGGGCTGTCAACGAAAGAGGGCGTTGCATTGATGTGTCTGGCTGAAGCGTTGTTACGGGTGCCGGATGCAGAAACGCGGGACGACCTGATCGAAGACAAGATTGCGCCGTCTGATTGGGGGAAACACCTTGGCCAATCCACGTCGACGCTTGTGAACGCGTCTACGTGGGCTTTGATGCTGACGGGTAAGGTTTTGGACGAGGCAGAGGTGCCCGGCCCGGTGGGGCATCTGCGGTCCGCTGTAAAGCGCCTGGGCGAACCGGTGATCCGCGCCGCCGTAACACGCGCCATCAAGGAAATGGGGCGACAGTTTGTGCTGGGCGAAGACATTGAAGCCGCGATGTCACGCGGCAAAGAGATGCAGCGCAAAGGCTATACCTACAGCTATGACATGCTGGGCGAAGCCGCTTTGACCGATGCCGATGCAGAGCGGTATTTCCGCGAATATCAATCCGCCATCCGCGCCATTCGCCGCAAGTCGAACGCCCCAGATATCCGAGCCAACCCGGGCATTTCGGTCAAGCTCTCTGCGTTGCACCCCCGCTATGAGCGCGCGCAGGAACATGCCGTGCTGTCCGAATTGGTGCCGCGCGTAACAGCGCTGGCCCGCGAGGCCAAGGATGGCGGAATGGGTCTGAACATTGATGCCGAAGAGGCGGAGCGCCTGTCTTTGTCGCTGCAGGTTATCGATGCGGTTTTGCAAGATCCAGCTCTGGCGGGTTGGGATGGGTTTGGCATCGTTGTGCAAGCCTATGCGCCCCGCGCCGCAACGGTTCTGGACGAACTATATGCCATGGCACAGCGGCATGACCGCAAGCTGATGGTGCGCCTGGTCAAGGGCGCCTATTGGGATACCGAAATCAAGCGCGCGCAAGTGGAAGGAATGGATGCCTTCCCCGTGTTCACGCGCAAAGCGCATACGGATGTGAGTTATATCGCGAATGCGCGCAAATTGTTTGGCATGGCGGATCGGATTTATCCGCAGTTTGCCACACATAACGCGCATACCGTCGCCGCCATTCAGCATCTGGCCCCCGAAGGCGCGGCCTATGAGTTCCAGCGGCTGCACGGCATGGGCGAAGCGCTGCACGATCTGGTGATGGCGCAAGATGGCGAGAACCGCTGCCGGATTTATGCACCGGTGGGCATTCACCGCGATCTTTTGGCCTATCTGGTGCGGCGTTTGTTGGAAAACGGTGCAAATTCCAGCTTTGTTAATCAAGTGGTCGACGAAGACGTCGCGCCCGAAGTGGTGGCAACCGACCCGTTTGATCAAATCTCCGAAGAGGACAGCAGCATCGAAAAAGGCACCGCCCTGTTTACGCCGGAGCGGGTGAACTCGAAAGGGTTCGACTTGTCGCACAGCCCGACGCTTGCCGCTGTGGAGGCTGCGCGCGCACCATTCCAGGCACACAGGTGGCACGCAGCGCCTCTTGTGGTCAGCCCTTCAACATCTGACACACATAGCGACCTGAAAAACCCGGCGATGCCTTCTGACACGGTTGGGCGTGTGAGCTGGGCCTCAACGGATGACGTCGCCGCGGCACGGTCTGCGGCGCAGGTTTGGCAGGCATCTCCGGCAGAACGCAGCGCCGTTTTGAACCGTGCCGCTGATCTTTATGAGGCCAACTTTGGTGAGCTTTTTGCCCTGCTGGCACGGGAGGCTGGTAAAACCCTGCCCGATGCGGTGGCTGAGTTGCGCGAAGCAGTGGATTTCCTGCGCTATTACGCGGCCCGCAATGAGGGCACAGAGCCTGCCGGCACCGTGGTGGCGATTTCGCCATGGAATTTCCCCTTGGCCATCTTCACCGGCCAAATCAGCGCGGCGTTGGCCTGCGGCAACGCTGTTTTGGCGAAACCTGCGGAACAAACACCCTTGATCGCCTCGCGCGCCGTTGCCCTGCTGCATGAAGCAGGTGTGCCATGCGCCGCTCTTCAATTGCTGCCCGGTGACGGAGAGATTGGCGCCGCGCTCACTGCTTCTGCCCCCGATGTTGTGGCATTCACGGGCAGCACCGAAGTGGCCAAGATCATTCGTAAGACGCTGGCCGCAACCGCCAATCCCGGCACGCCTTTAGTTGCTGAAACCGGCGGGCTGAACGCCATGATCGTCGACAGCACAGCCCTGCCGGAACAAGCGGTCACGGCCATCGTAGAAAGCGCCTTTCAATCCGCCGGACAGCGATGCTCCGCGCTGCGGTGCCTTTACGTGCAAGAAGACATCGCTGACGGATTTCTTGAGATGTTAAAGGGCGCGATGGACCGTCTTGTTCTTGCGAACCCCTGGGATTTGCTGTGTGACGTTGGCCCGGGCATCGACACGGACGCCAAAGCCACAATCGACGCTCATGTGACCCGGATGAATGGTCAAGTGCTGCACCAGACTGCAGGTCTGGCAAAGGGCACGTATTGCCCGCCCACATTGATCAAAATCGACGGGATCGACGTGCTGGAGCAAGAGATCTTTGGCCCGGTATTGCATGTGGCCACGTTTGCGAGCGATGGGTTGGACAAAGTGATCGATGCAATCAACGCCACGGGCTATGGTCTGACCTTCGGATTGCAAACGCGGATTGATGACCGGGTGCAATATGTGACGGATCGGATTGGCGCCGGCAACATTTACGTCAACCGCAACCAGATCGGCGCCATCGTCGGCAGCCAACCCTTTGGCGGTCATGGGCTTTCCGGGACCGGACCAAAAGCCGGTGGGCCGGATTACCTGAAGAGGTTCAGCAAGTCGGTGCCCCCCGCTTCGGCGAAATCAACAGGGCGCACAGCAGATACCCTGGACACCACGTTGCCCGGCCCAACCGGGGAATCAAACCGTCTGAGCCTGTCACCGCGGGCACCCATCCTGTGTCTGGGCCCGGATGCCGAGACGGCGCATAAACAAGCGCAGGCGGTGACGGAGTTGGGCGGGGTCGCGCATATGGCGCCGCAAAACGACAGCCCAACCCGTCTGGCGTTGGAAGGTGATTGGGGCGGCGTTTTGTGGTGGGGCGACCTGGAAGGTGCGCGCGCGATTGATCTGGCCTTGGCGGATCGCGCCGGCCCGATCGTGCCCTTGATCACAAGCGCGCCCGACATCGCCCACGTAATGCAAGAACAGCACGTATGTGTCGACACAGCCGCAGCGGGCGGCAACGCAGCCCTTCTTGGCGCGGCTCACTGACACGGGCCACCCTCTGCGCCCCGCTTTCGCCTTGACGCGGCGGGGCGCAGACACCAGCTTGCGTCGACATGTTTCCAATCCGTGATCATAACCCGTCGGGCCGTGTGCCATATGTGACCTACGCGCTCATGGCCGCAAACATCGGGATTTTCCTGTCTTATGCGGGGTTATTCTCGGACCCACGGGCCTTGAACCAAGTCTTTTTCAACTGGGCCATGATCCCCGCCTTTGTGACGTCAGGCGAGCACCTTTACACCTTTGTCTCATCCATGTTCCTGCATGGCGGCTGGGCGCATTTGGCGGGCAACATGCTGTTTTTATGGATCTTTGGCGACAACATCGAAGACGAACTGGGGCACAGTCGGTTTTTGCTGTTCTATTTGGCTGCCGGTCTTCTTGCGGGCATTGTGCACGTGGCATCAGCGCCGTTTTCGCAGGTGCCCACTGTTGGCGCATCCGGTGCGATTGCCGGAGTTATGGGCGGTTACCTGTTGCTGTTTCCACGTGCCCGCGTAGACATCTTTTTGTTCCTGGTGGTGTATTTCCGCGTCTTCCCCATCCCGGCCTGGATCATGCTGGCCTTGTGGTTCGGATTTCAGTTTGTCGGCGGCATCGGAGCCGATCCGGATCAGGGCGGCGTGGCGTATTGGGCCCATGCGGGCGGATTCGTCGCCGGGTTCCTCTTTATCATTCCTGTCTGGCTGGCGCGGGGCGGCCCGCGCTTTTGGCGGCAACATCACGGCGCACCGCCCCACCCCGAAGCGGTGTATGCCCGGTCGCGCATTCCCAAGGTCAACCGCCGTTAAAGGCCGAAACCAGACCACGGGATATAGGTCACCAGATCACCGGGCTGCACTTCAGCCTCTTCATGTGGCAGAGCGACCAAACCATCAGCCCAGCTGATGCCTGACACGCGCCCGGAGCCTTCGGATTTAAAGATCTCAACCGCGCCATCCGCATTCAGGCGTGCCCGAAAGTATTCCTGCCGTCCCGGTTTTTTCCGTTTAGTAAACGCAGCCGGGCGCAATTGACCTTCCGGAGGGGTCCAGCCTGCACCGGCCAGTAGCGACATCGCTGGCCGCCCGAACACAAGCGTGCACACATAGGCCGCCACCGGGTTTCCTGGCAGTCCGAACACTGGCACGCCCTGCCACATGCCCAGGGCCAAGGGGCGGCCCGGCTTGATGGCGATGCGCCACATATTGATCGCACCACCTTCGGTCAGCACAGCAGAGACATGATCCTCTTCGCCCGCAGAAGCGCCACCGCTGGTCAGGATCACATCGCAGCGCGACGCGCCGTCATTCAGTTTGGATTGCACGGCCACGCGGCTGTCGGCTGCGCGGCCCAAATCAACCGCCTCGAATCCCAGCCCGGCAACAAGGCCAAGCAACATGGGCCGGTTCGCGTCGAAAATACGGTCATCCCCAACCTCGGACCCGATCTCAGCCAGCTCATCGCCGGTAGACAATACACCAACTCTAAGCAGTTTGCGTACGGTCAGACTGGCAACCCCGGTTGAGGCACAAACTGCTATGTCACCTGGCGTGATTTTTCGCCCAGCAGGCAGGATTTGCGCGTTTTCAGCGATGTCTTCTGCCGCCGCCCGCGTATTCGCTCCGGGCTTGATCGGGCCTTTGAAGGTGACAGTCTCAGCGGTGAGTGTGACGTCCTCTTGCAAGACGATGGTGTCCACCCCGTCCGGCAATTGCGCGCCTGTCAGAATGCGGATCGCTGAACCGGCAGGCACCGCATCTGCGGCGTGCCCTGCTGCCGCGGCTCCGGCGACCAATGGCAGGGTGTGCGCGCCTTCTGAAACGCCGCCTGCAAATCCATAGCCATCGACGGCGGCGTTCGATTTTGGCGGGTGCGATCGGGATGCGAAAATGGGCGCTGCCGTGATCCGGCCCAGCGCCGCAGATAAGGCCACCGTTTCGGTTGTGGTGACCGGCCCCAAGCGCGCCTTGAGCATATCCAGCGCTTCGTCCACGCGGGTCCAGCTCACGCCTGCGGGCAAGGCAAAGCAATCGTTGGACAACGGCGGTGGGCTTGGGTCATCGCTTTGCAGCAACGCCTCGTGGCCAAGCCCGAAAATCCAGCCTTCTTCAGGTGCTTCAACGTTCAGCATCTGGTCAAGCTGCGCGTCAGGCAAGGCCGACACGGCGCGCGCAACTTCGTGCACTTGCCAGGCGTCTTTGATCCACCCATCCGGCGCATCGCCCACAAAGAGGGAGGGCCAAATTTCGACAATCCCGACGCCCTTGGTCATCGTCTCGAACGGCCAAATGGCAACGTCATCCGCCCATAGACGCCGCAAACGATTGAGCATCGCAATGCCCATCAAGGCCTGCCCCCCGACCGAGCCTGCGCCGGACATCTGCCACAAGGGAAACGCGCCCTTGGCGCGTGTTTCCGCCTCGCGGCGCTCTGGCATCATGTGATCCCTACGCGCAGTGCCTTTGCGCGGCAGGTCGAGAATATCCCGCTTTAAGCCGTTGCCCCAGAACGGCCCGACACCTGGGAAAAGAGCGTTGTAGCCGCCCGCAACGTCAAAGCGGTTGTTGGCGCCCGGCGCATCGTTGATCCGGGTTTCGATATCGTCCCACAAGGAGAATACATCGGCCGAACCAGTCACGGCCTCGGCAAATCCTTTTGGATACCCAAATGGGAAGTCGAAACCTAAAAGCACGCGCCGCCCTTGCGCGCGCTCTGCTGCGACAGCGTTGATAATCCAGTCTTCGGCCATCTGGCGGTTGCGCAGGTAAACCGGGCGTTGCGCCCGCCCTTCCCGCGCCTGCGTGGCCCAAATCGCATCGGCCTTTGGCGTTGGGCCACGGTCGTTCCCGGCCGACCAATCGACCATGATCACGCTGTCCCACTTGCCCATTACAAACCCACCTCGCCTGCGATGAAATCTGCGATGGCGCGCGTGTCATCCAAGTCAAATTGCGGGTGCGACACGTCGAGCTTTGTATCGGTCGCGATGGCCCGCACATTGGGGATTTGATCAAACAGCAGCGGTTTTGCTGCGGCCTGACGATGGGTTTCGATCTTTGCGTGCAGATCGGATTTGAAGCCTTCGATCAAAACCAAATCCACCGGAGACACCCGCGCAATAAGACTTTGCAAATCCGGTTCTGGCGCACCGCGCAGTTCCTGCATGATCGCCACGCGCTCTGACGAGGCCAAAACCACTTCTGACGCGCCCGCGGTGCGGTGGCGATAGCTGTCGCGGCCCGGTTGATCCACGTCAAAGCTGTGATGGGCGTGCTTGATCGTCGATACGCTAAAACCGCGTTCGCAAAATTCAGCGACCAAACGCTCCATCAGGCCGGTTTTACCTGTGTTTTTCCACCCGACGACCCCGAAAACCTTCACAACATCCGCTCCGCCTGTGCCAGATCTTCTGGGGTATTCACGTTGAAAAACGGGTCGATAGAACCAACCGGAAATTCAGCCAAACGGCCTTCATGCCGGTCTGTCCACAACACCACTTTGCGCAGCCCATCGTTCAGCGCGTCTCGCAGATCATCGCGCAACGCAACGGGCCAGAGCCCAAAGGTTGGGTGTCGATTGATACCGCGCTCCGGATCGGGGGTGGCGGCAAGGACCAACGGATATGCCATGCCCTGCCCTGTCTGTTGCAAGTGCAAAACCAGATCATGAGGAAAAAACGGCGTGTCGGCGGCAACCGTGACGATGGCATCGGCCCCTTTCGAAGCCGCCCAATCAAGCCCAGCCAGAACACCCGCGAGCGGGCCCAAATGCCCTTCGATGCTGTCGGCCACAACAGGCAAGCCAAACGTGGCAAATCGCGCAGGATCCCCGTTTGCGTTGAGCGCGATATCAGACACCTGTGGCGCGATCCGGTCAATCACGCGGGCCAAAAGCGGTGCAGCGCCCAGAGGCAAAAGGCTTTTATCCCCCCCGCCCATGCGGGAGGATTTACCGCCCGCCAAGATAACCCCCAAAGGTGTTGTCATTGTGCGCCCTTTCGGCGGGCCTTTTTGGGCTCATCCGGCTGAGCCTTTGGGTTTGCGTCCCGCAACAACCGGTGCTCCCCCGACAAACAGGTGAACCGCGTGCCGCGCATACGGCCAATCAATGTGAGCCCTACATCGCGTGCGATCTCAACACCCCAAGCTGTAAAGCCGGAGCGGGAGACCAATGTCGGAATTCCCATGAGCGCGGTCTTGATCACCATCTCAGACGTGAGGCGCCCCGTTGTGTAAAGAATTTTGTCAGACGCATCTGCATCATTCATCGCCATCCATCCGGCGATTTTGTCGACCGCATTGTGGCGCCCAACATCTTCCATATAGACAAGAGGTTGATCCCCCTGGCACAGCACAGTTCCGTGAATGGCACCTGCCTCCAGATAAAGCGAGGGCGTGCGGTTGATCTGTTGCGACAAGGCATAAAGCCACGACGTTTTGACAGGCGCATCTGCAAGGGTCAGCCCTTCGAGCCCCTCCATCATATCGCCAAACACCGTGCCCACAGCACAGCCGGACGTGCGGGTTTTCTTGGCCAACTTGTCTTCGTGGTTTGTCTCGCGCGCCGTGCGGACCACAACCACATCAAGCTCTTCATCATAGTCGATGCCAGTGACGTCATCGGTGTCGCTGAGCATCCGTTGATTGCGCAAAAATCCCAAAGCCAGATATTCGGGATAGTCGCCAATCGTCATGGCGGTCACGATTTCCTGCGAGTTCAGGTAAATGGTCAACGGGCGCTCTTCGACGACACTAATCTCTGTCTGAGTGCCCGTTTCGTCGTATCCCATCACGGGTCTTGTCAGCCCTGAGGCCTTTGGGTCAGGGACAATTATGAATCCCTCTGTCGTATCGAGCTTCGCCAATTGCATACCTTTGTGCGCGGGGTTAAGCGATACAGGTCATTTAAGGACCGTCTATGCCTTTCACCAGCACAAAATCCGCCTTCTGGGCCGGCGTACGCGACAGCGCGCCCTTTGTGCTGGTGGCGGGCCCATTCGCATTGTTGTTCGGGGTGCTGGCCACTGAAGCGGGGCTGAACGTTGCAGAGGTGCTGGCATTTTCGGTTGTCGTTATCGCCGGAGCCGCGCAATTCACAGCGCTGCAATTGATGCTCGAAGAAGCACCGAAACTCATCGTGATCGTTTCGGCTCTCGCGGTGAATTTGCGCGTTGCGATGTATTCCGCATCTCTCACACCCTATCTGGGCCAAGCGCCGTTTTGGCAGCGGGCATTCATGGCCTACCTAATCGTCGATCAAAGCTATGCCTTGAGCCAAGCAAAATTCGACACAGACGCCAGCATGACCTTGCCCCAACGGGTGGCTTATTTCTTTGCCACCTGCGTTTTGATCATGCCCGCGTGGTTTTTGGGCAGCTATCTAGGGGCGGCGTTGGGCACGGCATTGCCGCCGTCCTTTCCGTTGGATTTCGCACTGCCCATCGCGTTTTTGTCGATCATCGGGCCGATGTTGCGCACGTTGCCGCATCTGATTGCGGCCTTTGTCGGGATCGTCGTTAGCCTTCTTGCAGCGGGGATGCCCTATTCGCTGGGCCTGATCGTGGCGGGTATGGCCGGGATGATGGCGGGCGCCCAGGCCGAGTTGTGGTTGAAGGGAAAAACTTCATGATCGCTGACAGCACTTTGTGGATCGTGATCATTGCGCTGGGGCTGGGCAGCTATCTGTTGCGCATCTCGTTTTTGGTGTTTGTAGGTGGCCGCCCGATGCCCGAATGGCTATTGCGCCATTTGCGCTATACGGCCGTCGCGATCCTACCCGCGCTAATCGCGCCATTGGTGGTTTATGCTGGCGAAGACGGCGGCGTTGATCCCGCGCGCATTCTTGCAGCTTTGCTCACCGTGGCGGTTGGGTATTTCACCAGGAATACGCTGTTGGCCATCGTCGTCGGGGCCATGGCGCTATTTGGTGGGATCTACCTGTTTGGCTAGCTCAGCTCAGTGTTGACCAGTCAAAGCTGAACTTTCGCGACACCGTCCCGAATGTTGCCTTCGTCGTCTTCGTAATACCGATCAGTGACGACGCCGGGGCGGCCTTCCATTTGCTCCATCAACCGTGTTGGGAAAAGCGCCTGATTGACGAATTCAAACCCGGGCACTTGGCGCAACAGGGCTGTGGTGGCGGATGTGCACAGCGCACCCGGAACAGGGCCAGCCTGCTGTGCCAGCTGCAACGCAACTTCGGCCTGTTCCGGCGTCACCTCAATGGTCTGGCTGACCACGTGATACGTGCTGCGGGCGTGAGCGCTGCGGTAGCCTTGCAAAACGGCGGGAGACACTCCGTAAAGAACATCATTGATCTCGGGCACACGGTCATTCACGAACGATCCAGCCGGATCAAAGATCACGCGCTGGGAGCCATTGATCATCAACGCCGTATGCCCTCCGGCCCCTGAGCGGTTGTTGATCATCGTGATGACGGTGAGAGTGGCCGGGCCCGGCTCGCGATAGGCCTTGGCCACAACTTCTTCGGGGGTCGCCTGCGGCGTTTGGTCTATGGCTGCAGCGCAGCCTGCCAAAGCCAAAGCAGCACAGCCGCTGAGAACCAAATTCCGCATGGGAAACCCCCGGCTTGGGTTTAGCTGATGAACATTGCCATCAAGATCAGGATCGCAAAGATCACAACAACGCTCCAGGTTGTTGCTTTGACGAAACCGTCAAATGTCTTTTCTTGCGTTTCGATTTCCATATCGCCGTGATTGTGATCTGCCATAACACCGTTTCCTTCTGGGTTTGGCGCTGATTACAGCACCTTTTTGACACTGTCACGACGCCAAATAATCGCAGGGTTCAAGAATTGTCCAAGTCTTCCGCAAGGCGGAACCCGATCCGAGCCGGGGCTTCGCTTTCCACCGGTTTGGGCAACGCGCGCAAAACCACATTCAACTGGCTAACATGCTGAATTTGCTGAGTGCGGGCCCCTGATTAATCCGTGCCATAAAACGTGACGATATCAGGATCGAAATACCCCATGCCCTCAATCCGCATAACACCCGCTTCGGACCCGGTGAAGCCCATTGCAACTTCATGCGTGTTATCAAGCGTTTCCTCGAAATTCTTGAGGTAGATGATAAGGCGTTCGTAAGCCCAGCGCGCCGGGCTTTTTTGTTCGGCTGGCGTGGCCTTTACCCCTTGCGGGATCGGCTTTTTGACTGAGGATGGCGCAGTCGGATCGGTATGCACCTCGTGCATGCGCGGCAAAGCGGCATCTTCGCTGATCTCCGCCGCAGTCTTGATCTCGTCACTCATACAGCTCACCCAATTTTTTGATACACCCAAGCGCCGTCTTCGCGCTTCGCGCGCGAAACGCGACCAACTTGGAAAAGATGAGACAGATGCGCGACAGATTCGACAAGCGCTAAACCATACTCACCTTCACCGATCCGGCGCTTGAACAAAGGTGCAAAGCACTCCCCCGCCGACTTTGGTGTATCGAGATACTTTTCCAACCGCTCCAGCGCGCCGTGGTGGTTGTCGATTAACTGGCGCATACGTGTGGGAAGCCCGGTGAACGGCAATTTGTGCCCGCCAAGCACCAGATGATCTTCGCGCGCCAATTTGGCCAGACGCTCGCAGGCCTCCAACCATTCGGCAATTGGATCGGCCATGGGTTCGGTCGCATAGACTCCGATGTTGGGCGAAATGGATGGCAGGATCTGATCGCCTGACAGCACCAGGTTGTCGTCCTGGCTCCAGAAAGTTGCATGTTCGGGCGCATGGCCATTGCCCATGTGCACATCCCAAGTGCGCCCGCCAAACGTGATCACCTGCCCTTGAACCAGACGGGTGTAACCAAGCGGCAATGGCGCCACGATATCCGCAAAGTTAAACGGCCGCTCTTCGCTGCGTTTTTTCAACAGCTCTGGGTCCATCCCCGCTGTGCGGTAAAAGTCGAGCGTTTCCTGATTGGGCACGGTCTGAACATCCAGCGTCAGCATTCGGGCTGTGAGCCACCCGGTGCGCGGCGTCAAAAGCTCGGCCCCAAATTCGGTTTGGAACCAACCGGCAAGGCCGATGTGATCCGGGTGGTGATGGGTCACGATCACACGTGTGATGGGTTTGCCCGCCAAAGGGCCCTCCATCAGGCCACGCCAGATTTCCTTGGCCCCTTTCGACGCAAAACCTGTGTCGATGATGGTCCACCCTTCATCGTCAGCCAACGCATAGACATTCACATGATCCAGCTTCATCGGCAGCGGCATCCGCATCCACAGAACGCCCTCGGCGACTTCTATCGTCTCACCGGGTTTTGGCGGGTCTTCCCACGGGTATCGCAGGCCAATGGGGGTTCCGTCAGGCATCAGGCAGCAAACTCCTCGGGTGTGAGCGCATAGATGTCGTAATCACCCGCCTGCGCTTGGATCAAAAGCGATGCATGCTCTGGCAGCAAACGCTGAATGTAGAAACGGGCAATTTTGGCATAGCGCCCATCTTGATCATGCAAGGCCGCCTTCAGATGCGCGTGCCCCCCCAAAACCCGCGCGCAGGCCCGCAGGTAAGGCACAGCGCCGGCAAAGCGCACGCGATGGTTTTGCGTGTTCAGCCATTCGGTGGTTTCGCGCAAGGATTCCGCGGCTTGCCAGACGGGCTCTGCCAGCTTTGGCAACGTTTCACGCGCCGCCTCTGCGGCATGTTCCACCTCGTCAAGAATGCGGCTCATCGCTTCGCCGCCGTCCAGCATTTTGCGCGCCACGAGATCCATCGCCTGAATGCCGTTGGTCCCTTCGTAAATGGTGGTTACGCGCACATCGCGGGCAAATTGCGCAGCGCCAGTTTCTTCGACAAAGCCCATGCCGCCATGCACCTGAATGCCCATCGCGGCAACTTCGTTGCCGATATCCGTTCCGAACGCTTTGGCAATCGGTGTCAGCAACGCGGCCCGAGATTTCC
>JABSSA010000027.1 GCA_013214665.1 Paracoccaceae bacterium | reverse complement strand
TGGCTTGTCCCAGCCGTAAAGCTGGCCAAGCCACAGCAGGCCCGGAACATAGATCAACACATTGCCGATCAGCATGGCCACAGCCATCCAGACGAAAGACCGATCCCAGCCACGGCGCGCCAGCGCGCCCAGAGCAACAGTGGCCAGCACATAGCCCACCAGATAACCGCCTGTGCCGCCCATCATGTAAGTCAGACCAAATTTTTCGGCAGATGAGCCCGCAAACACGTCAAAGCCAATTGCGCCGACGATCATATAGGCCAGAATTGTCACCAGGCCCAAACGCGCGCCGTAAGCCGCGCCGATGGTCAATACAGCAAACGTGCCCATTGTGATTGGCACTGGCCACATTGGTACTTTGATTTTTGCTGCAATCGCGAGAACGATCACACCCGCAACCACCAACAGCGCCTGTTTGATGCGCAGCGCATTGCCTTCTGATGAGCCGAAAGCTTCGCTCAACACCTTGTTTTTCATGACAGAGTCCAAGCGGAACCCCTCCTTCACATTGAATTTCAGAGGGCGTTCTGACAAGCCTCCTCACTTTCTGCAAGCGCAAATTAGAGGCTTGGGCGCTAACACTTAGGTGATGGTACGCGTATAAGTCGTTGTCATTCGATATGACTTGCGTGGGCCAGTAACCTGCCACCGCGTGACAAAGCTTGGCCAATTGGAAAAGTCATATGTGCCCCGGTAATCATCGGGCGGGCAATCATGATGCACCTTCCCTCCATGCGCGGGCACCTGGTGGAAAAATCGACCATCACTGAACCACACGGAAAGATCCGATTTCCACAGATAGGACCGAGTTGCAAAAAGCGGTGCCGCGCCCTCAATGCGCAAATGCCCCTCTTCCTGATAGAGCATGTCTTCGCCTTGAGGCGTCCAAGTCGCGTCGCCTTCAAACTGTGCGGTGGCTCCGCCATCGTGCTGGATGTCGCGGGTAATGCGCCAATGCCCTGCGAAATCCGCCAAACGGAGCGGCTCAGTCGCGATAGACGGCTTCTGTGATATCGTTGTGGTCACCAACAAACCGCAGCTTGTCACCGCTGCGCTCCAGATCATAGCATGCCCAGATATCCGAAGGCGGCCACATGCTGCAATACTGATCGTCGCGAACGCCCCAATATCCCCAGCTGTCGCGACCAGCATTATAGAGCGTGCGGCCCGACGCCCGAAAATCCTGCCAGGCATTCTTATATTGCAGTGTGCGCCCTTCCAGGGCTGCGTGCACCTCGGCACCAGTGAGCTTGGTCCAGTCTTCCGCGAGCACCGCGCCCGGCATCAGAAGCAAGAGAGCACATATGGCATGTTTCATGGCGCGCCTCGTCTTGTGGTTACCTGCGGTCAAGTTTAAGGACAGCCTCGCCCGCACTCCAGCCCAATCACAGGTGTTTGATGATCCCACGATATTCCCGCCCGCAAATGGTTCAGATTTGGGAACCGGCCACGAAATTCCGCATCTGGTACGAGATCGAAGCCCATGCTTGTGACGCAATGGCCGAATTGGGTGTGATCCCGCGCGAAAATGCGCAAGCCGTGTGGAAGGCAAAAGACGTTGAATTCGACGTGGCCCGCATTGATGAAATCGAGGCCGTCACCAAACATGATGTGATCGCGTTTTTGACCCATCTGGCCGAAATCGTCGGCAGTGACGAAGCGCGATTTGTGCATCAAGGAATGACAAGCTCGGATGTGCTGGACACGACGCTCAACATCCAGCTGACACGCGCCGCCGACATCCTGATCGAGGATATGCAGGCGCTGCTGGCCGCGCTCAAACGCCGCGCGCTTGAACACAAGATGACCGTACGGATCGGGCGCAGCCACGGCATTCACGCCGAACCAACAACAATGGGCCTGACGTTTGCGCGGTTCTATGCGGAAATGGACCGCAACCTGACCCGCCTCAAAGCAGCACGGGCAGAAATCGCCACGGGTGCAATCAGCGGTGCGGTTGGGACTTTCGCAAATATTGACCCGCGCGTCGAAGAGCATGTGTGCGAAAAACTGGGCCTCACACCTGAGCCGATCAGCACGCAAGTCATCCCCCGCGACCGCCACGCAGCGTTTTTTGCAACATTGGGTGTGATCGCGTCCTCTATTGAAAATGTTGCAACCGAAATCCGCCATATGCAGCGCACCGAGGTGT
>JABSSA010000269.1 GCA_013214665.1 Paracoccaceae bacterium | reverse complement strand
CGATAGGCTTGCGGAATATGTTCAGGTAGTGCCGTTTTACAATCTGGCCTGGTCCGCGTTGCAATTCCGCGTGTTCAAAGATCCCAACGTTTTTGCAGAGCATGCGCAGGCCATGAAAGCGGCCGGGGCTGCGGAAACGCCATATGACGTGGCCAGCAAGATCGCCGAAGAGCCGTTGAACTTGGTCGCTTTGACATTGCTCTTTGGCGCAGGGTTCAAAGTGAGCGACGCGACAGATCCTTTGGGCGAACCTTACGAGCTGACGATCCTGCCTGACGGGGCGCTCACGTTGAATTTCAGCGCGCTGGAAACGCGCCCGTTCGAAGGGCAGTGGGAGATCGAAGGGGATCGCGTGTGCTTTGCCATTCCCGGCATTGTGATGGGGTATCGGTATTGTGACGCGGTTTACCCTGACGCCGAACGCTGGCGTGAAGATGCGCCGCGGTATGTGGCGGTGAATGCCTTTGGCCTCTTTCGCTTTGGTGTCGCACCGCTAGGCGAATGATGTGCGACGGAGGGAATTAGCAAAAACTGCCCTGGCAAAACCATCCCGGTGACATCGCCGCACCATGGGCAAAATAAAGCCAAAGCCGTTGACCATCTTGCGTGTCGGTGACCCAGTAATCCCGCACGCCGGTCCGCCAATCGGGATCATCCAACCACCATTCCGGGGCGATGCGTTCGGGGCCGGTGGCGCGTAGGCGGTGCAATTCCTGCCCACGCCAGCGAAACGTTTGGGGCAGGTTGGGCGTGTCGGGTGCCATGACAGGTTCGGGCCGCCACATCAGCAAAGGGCGGGGTGCCGCCGGGCGCGGCCAGGGATCGGGCGAAGGCTCTGACCAGGCGGCGGCGTGACGCGCAAAGGTTTTTTCGGGGATGTTGCTGGAGGCAGGCAGAACGCGTGTGATGCTGTCCAGCCCAACGCGCGCGCCCAGTCGCCCCATCAGATCATCCAGCGTAGTCTGCCCGTCGAGCCGTTTTCGCACAGCGGCCCCGGCCTGTATGTGGCCCACCGTTTGCACATCGTGCAGCGGTTCGGTCAGCAGCGCCTCCATCCGCAGCATGTCGATGCCAAAACCTGCATCAATACTGTCGATCTTCATCACCAGAAGCGGGCGAATACGGTCCGGGATATGTGTAGGCCGGGCGAGGCTGAGGTCGACCGTTTCCACAGCGTGATCCGAGCGATACGCCTGAAGCGCAATCCGCCGCACGCCTCTGCCCTTGGCTTTGAGCATCTCGCAGAGCCGGGGCAGAAGCCGATCAATTCCGGCTTCGATATCTTCGACCAATCCGATGGGTTCAGGCAGCGTCATGCGCACCGCAAAATGATCCGGCGGTTTGGCTGGTGATACCGGTTCTGGCGCGCTGCCCAGCGCCTGATCGAGACGCAGGACCAACCCTTTGCCAAAGCGGCGGGCAAGGGCCGCGCGGGGTTGCCCCAACAGATCCCCCACTGTGCGCAGGCCAAGCCGACCCAGCTGTGCGGTGGTATCAGGCGTCAGCCTCAGCGCGGCAATGGGCAGAGGGGAAAGGGCGGAATAGGTTTGGCCGGGTGCTGCGATGCGGCCTGCTTGCGCGCGCCCGCTGACGCGCACCTGCGGGGCTGCGCCGCCCTTGGTCCAATGGCGGCGTTTGCCAGCACGCGATCGGGTGGCGCGTGCCTCTTGATCAATGGCGTCGCCTGACCTGTCTGACCGCGCGGCTTGCCCGGCAAAGCGCGCCAATGCCCAGGCCGCGCCACGGGTGTCGGCCAGACCAATGCACACCGTCAGCCCCAGATCCTCGCAATCGGCCTCGACCACGTTGATCAGCGCGTCTTCTCCGCCAAAGAGATGCGCACAGCCGGTCAGATCCACCACCAGCGCATCGTTGTCTTCAGGCGAAACCCAAGGGCTGAACTTTCCGGCCCAGCGTTGTAGAGCCGCCAAAAACCGCACTTCGGCATCGGGTGAGCGTTGCCGTGTCAGAAGGCCGGGGCAAACGGCATGGGCATCGCGGGCGGGTTGGCCGGATGTGACCCCCGCCGCCTGCGCCACATCATTGAGCGCGGTGACCACCTGCATATTGTGCACCTCATCCACAATGGCGAGCGGTTGGGACGCCAGAACAGGCGCCCGGCGGATCAACCGTTCGGCCCCCAAGCGGGGAAACCATAAAGACAAGATGCGACGATCAGGCATCAGCAGCGCGAAAAATGTTCCGTTTTTGTTCTCACATTTAGAGATAGAGCGAGTCGCGTGCCGAGTCGATGCTGATGAACAGAAAAGCTTTAAGCTGGCGTTGCGCCATAGCGGGCAAGGAACGTTTCAACCGCCTCGTCGATGATGCGAAAAATGTCTTCTTGGGGCACTTCGTCGATCACACCCAAAAGACGCCGAATCCAAACTTCGGATTTGCACAGTTCGGCAAATTGATCCGCAGCGATGTAGGGATCGCTGATCTCCAGCTCGCCTCGGTCAGCGGCCATGCGGATGTAATCCACCAGCTCTTCGCGCATTACGTTTGGGCCGGTGAGGTAAAACTGCCGTCCCACTTCGGGAAACCGGCCTGATTCCGCGACAAAGGTGCGAAAGATCTGCTGACCCAGGGACGATGTGATGAACGTCAGGAAATGGCGACCTGCAGCGGTCAGAACATCGCGGGGCGGGGCATCTGTGTTGACCATTTCAATGGCGGTTTGCGCCTGCCGTTGGCATTCGGCATTGGCCACTTCCAAAAACAACAGGCGTTTGTCTGGGAAATAGCTGTAAAGCGTGGCCTTGCTGACCCCGGCGACCTTGGCGATGTCATCGACGCTGGCCCCTTCAAAGCCGTCAGACATGAAGACTTTGCGCGCGCCATCCAAAACCTGATGAAATTTGCGGCCCTTTCGGATGACTGGGGCGTGCTGATTCATGTGTGTTTCCTTCGTCGATAGCGCACAACATAAACTCAATCGTTCAGTTGCAATACTGAAATTTCAAAAATCGGCACTCAAGCGCAGCTTTGTTATACCCCGCAATGCTGGACGTGGCGCCAAAGCCCATATAATTCGGGCTGTATGTTGGCCATCTTTCTGAAAACGCTGCCGTTCTTTGCCCTGATTGGTGTCGGGTACTGGGCGCGGTTCACTCAGTTTTTCAGTGAGGAGGCAACCGCCTATCTAACCAAGTTTGTTTTCTATTTCGCGCTGCCAGCGATGATCTTTCGCTTTTCCGCGAATCTGGAGTTGGCAGATGTATGGGATTGGCGGTTGGTGGCGGCCTATTTGTGGGGCACGGCCTTTGTATACGGCATCGCGACGATGGTCGGCTTTGCCCGCAAACTTGATGTGCCAACCAACGCGTTTGAGGCGCAATGCGCTGTGATCGGGAACGTGGGGTTTTTGGGTATCCCCATGCTGACATTGTTGCTGGGCGAAGAGGCAATCGGGCCGGTCATGCTGTGCCTTGCGATTGATCTGATTGTGTTTTCCTCGCTGATTGTGATCCTTGTCACTGGCAGCCGGGACGGCCGCATGTCGATCGGGATTTTACGTACCGTCGGGCTGGGGTTGATCAAAAACCCCATGATCCTGGCGATGGCATCGGGCCTGTTGTGGTCCGCTTCCGCTGTGCCAATCCCAGCGCCGGTTAATGAATTTCTGACCATTCTTGGGGGCGCTGCCACACCGGGGGCGCTTTTTGCCATCGGCGCTTCTTTGGCGTCAAAATCGGCGGAGCGGCTGTCGATTGCGGGGTGGATCACCTTTTGCAAGCTGTTCCTGCACCCGGCGTTCGTGACTTTCGGTGCGCTCTATCTCTTTAGCGTCGATCCCTATTCCGCCGGAGTGATTATCGCCGCCGCTGCCATGCCGGTGGCGGGTAACGTCTATATCCTGGCGCAACATTACAATGTCGCGCCACAGCGTGTGTCGGCCGCGATCCTCGTTTCAACAGCCGTCAGCATCGTAACACTGACCACTGTGATCGCCTGGGTGCAGACTTAGCGCTGGACCTGCATATCGGGGCGAATTAGCAAGGCGGTAACCAGGAGATTTGCCGATGAAAACCGTATCCGAAAACCGCAGCTTTGAAGGCACGCAAGGCGTTTATTCCCACGCATCCGATGCCTGCGGATGTGACATGACTTTTGGGCTTTATATGCCTCGGCTTGCCGAAACCATGCCTGTGCCTGTGGTCTGGTACCTGTCGGGCCTGACCTGCACGCATGAAAACGCAATTGTCAAAGCGGGCGCACAGGCGTTTGCGGCGGAATATGGTGTGGCGGTAGTCTTTCCCGATACCTCCCCACGCGGCGAAGGCGTGGCGGACGATGAAAGCTATGATTTGGGGCAGGGCGCCGGGTTTTACGTGGACGCGACTCAAGACCCTTGGGCACCGCATTTCAAAATGTGGTCTTATGTTACCGAAGAGCTGCCTGCACTTTTGGCCAAGAATTTTGCAATCGACATGGATCGGCAAGGGATCACTGGCCATTCAATGGGCGGCCACGGTGCCCTGACCATCGGCATGTCGATGCCGGATCGTTTCGCCTCTATCTCGGCCTTTGCACCGATTACCAATCCAACCGCCAGCGATTGGGGCCGCAAACAACTGGGCGCGTATCTGGGCGACGACGAAAGCACCTGGCAGCGTCATGATGCGACCCTGTTGATGCGTGAACATGGCTTTGATGGCCCTGTGCTGATCGATCAGGGCGGTGCAGACCAGTTCCTTGATCTGCTCAAACCCGAAGCCTTGGCCGAAGCGATGGCCGCCAAGCGCCAAAACGGCGCGTTCCGTATGCAGCCCGGGTACGATCACAGCTATTTCTTTGTGTCGACATTCATGGGTGAGCATATGGCGTTTCACGCAGATGCGCTGGGCGCGTGACAACGCTTTATATTGATGCGGATGCCTGCCCGGTGAAAACCGAAGCAGAGCGCGTGGCGACACGCCACACCATACCCATGAAAGTGGTATCAAACGGCGGGCTTCGCCCCTCGCAAAACCCCTTGATAGAGACTGTTATCGTGCCGGATGGGCCAGATGTGGCCGATATGTGGATAGCGGATCGTGCGGGCGTCGGGGATGTGGTTGTGACCGGAGATATCCCGCTTGCCGCACGCTGCGTTGAAGCAGGCGCATTGGTGGTCAAACACAATGGCGAAACACTGACCGCAAAGAACGTGGGCCAAGCGTTGGCCACACGGGATCTGATGGCGGATTTGCGCGCTGCTGATCCCTTTCGGCAGGGCGGTGGAAAAGCATTTTCCAAGGCAGATAGATCAAGATTTTTAGACACGCTGGAACGCATTGTTCGGCAGGCAAAAGGAATATCCCGATGATTGAGGCCGTCGTTTTTGACATTGGCAATGTGCTGATCGAATGGCACCCCGAAGAGTTCTATGACCGTGAAATCGGGCAAGAACGGCGCAAGCGTTTCTTTGCAGAGACCAACGTGGAAGAGATGAACCTGTCGATCGACAAGGGCGCGCCGTTCAAGGAAACGATTTATGCGACAGCAGAGGCCAACCCCGAATGGCGGGATGAAATCCGCATGTGGCATGACCGCTGGATCGAAATGTGCGCCCCGGTGATTGATCATTCGGCCCGGTTGATGGCCGCGTTGCAAGCCAAGGGCGTGCCGGTGTTTTCACTGACCAACTTTGGCAAGGAAAGCTATGATTTTGCCGCCACGCATTATGATTTTCTAAATGCCTTCGACCGCGACTTTGTGTCGGGTCGGCTTGAGGTGATCAAACCGGACGCGCGCTTTTATGAAATTCTGGAAGAGCAAAGTGGTTTGTCGGGCGCGCAATTGCTGTTCACGGACGACCGCACAGACAATATCGCCGCTGCACAAAGCCGTGGTTGGCAAACGCATCTTTTCGAAGGGCCACAGGGCTGGGCCGATCGGTTGGTGGCCGCTGAGTTGCTGACAGCTCAAGAGGCCGTTTAAGCGGTTTGCGCTGTAAGGGGGCGTTCGCGGATGGGCAGATGCACCACTGCGCTAAACGCCCCTACGGCGACTCCGATCCACCAGACGGCCTCGTAGCTGCCGTAAAGATCATACATCCGCCCGCCGAGCCAGACGCCCAAAAAGCTGCCCAGCTGATGACTGAGGAAGATAAAGCCATACAGCGTGCCCATGTAGCGCAGGCCATAGATATGCGCGACCAACCCGCTGGTCAGTGGGATTGTCGCAAGCCAAAGTGATCCCATCGCCAGCGAAAAGACGATCACAGTCATTGGTGTCATCGGGAACAGGATAAAGAGTGCGGCCACAATGGTGCGCCCGGTATAGATGGCCGCCAGCAGTAGCTTTTTGGAATAATATTTGCCCAGCCACCCGGCCAGCAAAGTGCCGCCAATATTTGCGAGCCCGATCAGCGATATGGCCACCGCCCCCAACGCGCTGGTGGTGGTGATCCCCATCCCGTGCAGCATGCCGCCCGGATCAATGGGGCCGCAGACTTCGGTAATAAAGGCGGGGAAATGGGCGGTGAGAAACGCGACTTGATAGCCGCAACTGAAAAATCCCAGAAAGATCAGGGTGTAAGAGGGATCGCGAAAGGCCCGCTTTAGAACGGTGCCCATGCTCTCTTCCAACTCGGCTTTGCTGGCCATCTCTGGCGCGCGCATCAGTGGCAGGAACAGAAGAATGGCCAAAATGCCCGCGGCGAACCACAAAAATACGGTTTGCCACGTCATGAAGCCAAGCATCCATTCCGCCACCGGCGCGCCAAAGATTTGCCCACCAGACCCAGCGGCAGACACAATCGCCAAAGACATAGACCGGTTTTCATCGCTCGATGCGCGCCCGACCACGGCAAGAATGACCCCAAAGCCGGTGCCAGCGATGCCAAAGCCCACAAGCCAAGCATAAAGCTGGTGTTCGATAGGCGTGGTGGAAAACGCGGTGAGCACAAGACCCGCCGCATAAATGAGGCCACCCATGAGCACCGCTTTGCGGTCACCGATCTTTTCGGCAATTGCGCCAAATATGGGTTGGCCAACGCCCCAGGCGAGGTTCTGGATTGCGATCGCCAGCGAAAATTCCGTGCGCAGCCATCCGAACTCTTCCGCAATAGGGATCTGGAACACACCAAATGACGCGCGGATCGCAAAGCTGACGATGATGATGGCGGACCCAACAATCAGAACGGGCGTGAATAAGGATGTGGATGCGCGAGACATGCAGACTCTCCGAACGTTTCAGCGCCAAGCTGCGCTGGAAATGGGCAAAGGTCAAATGATGCGCTGTGATGAAATTGGTCACAGGGATTTATGGCTGCTTTCCCTGCCGTAGCAGTCGGGGTAAACCACCCGCATGGGTGCCGTGACCACAGCTTACGAGGCCGCAATCGCGGCAGGAACATTGCGCGATGATGCCGCGCAACGATCTGTTTTGGGGGAACTGGAACGGGTACACGACGCGCTGCACGCACCTGTCAAAAAGGGGTTTTTCCGTAAAAAGCAGCAACCGGTGGCACAGGGCCTTTATCTATGGGGTGGTGTCGGACGCGGCAAATCCATGTTGATGGATCTCTTTGTCGATACGTTGGGGGATGTGCCAGCAAGACGGGTGCATTTTCATGCTTTCATGCAGGAAATTCACGCGGCCATGCACGAAGCGCGCCAACGGGGCGTGGATGACGCAATCGCCCCTGTGGCTGAGGCGGTGGCGAAAGAGGTGCGGTGTCTGGCGTTTGACGAAATGCAGATCACCGACATCACCGATGCCATGATCGTCGGGCGCCTGTTTGAAGCGTTGTTTGCGGGCAACGTCTTGATCGTCACCACATCAAACCGGGTGCCAGACGACCTTTATAAAGATGGGCTGAACCGGCAATTGTTTTTACCGTTCATCGATTTGATCAAAGAGCGGATGGCGGTACACGAGATTGTTTCGCCCACGGATTACCGTCAGGATCGGCTACAAGGATCAAATGTTTATTTCTCCCCCCTTGGGCGGGAGGCACGGCAGAGTATGGATCAGCTGTGGCAGGATCTGGCTGGCGGCGCTGCGGAGCCTTTGATCCTGCCGCGCAAGGGTCG
>JABSSA010000268.1 GCA_013214665.1 Paracoccaceae bacterium | reverse complement strand
CCCGCCGCGAGATAGCCCAGAACCGATCCCAACCCGAGGCGCGCAGCAATAGGAACCGCGATAACCGCAGCAGCGAGGTAGATTGAGGCTTGATAGAGGAACCCGTCCATTGGTGTGATCCTTTCTGGCGGCGATACCTTCAGCTTAGCTCTTAAGTTGGCAAGGGGCCATCGCGCTTGAGCTGATCCATCACAATTTGGCTGTGGACGCGCCCCACTGCTGGATGTGGCAGCAGAACCTCGTGCAACAGCGTGTTCAGATCCGATAGGTCGGCGCAATAGATGCGCAGCAGGTAATCGGCCTCGCCTGTCATCGTCCAAACGCTGGTTATTTCGGGGCGGATGTTGACCAGTCGCGCAAAGCTTTTGGAATTCTCTGGGCCGTGCTGCGCCAGATGCACTTGCACAAAGGCTTGCACTGCGAGACCCAGCCGTTTTGGATTCAGCCGCGCGATATAGCCGTCGATATAGCCATCCGCTTCCAGCCGCTGTCGCCGCCGCCCGACCTGGCTGGCGGACAGGTTGAGCTGCGTGCTGAGCTGTTGGGCGCTGAGATGGGCGTCTTTTTGCAGGGCCTCAAGCAGCCGCAAATCCACGGAATCAAGCATGATGCGTCTCTTTGATGAATTACGTGCAGTCTATGCGCAGTTTCCGCACATTATCAACTCATGGCGCGCCATTTTGCGGAAAACACGCGGAACCTTGCGCACATATTAAGCTCAACAGCCAATCGCACGCAGGAGACAGCCATGGGCCCGTTCCCACATGACGCCCCGAAATCCACGATCACCGAAGACAATCCCGCTGGCACCGACGGGTTTGAATTTGTCGAATTCGCGCACGAAGACCCAAGCGAGCTGCGCGCGCTCTTTACCAAAATGGGCTATGCCAAAGTGGCAAAGCACAAGGCCAAGAACATTGAGCTGTGGCAGCAGGGCGACATCACCTATGTGCTGAACGCCGAAACCGACAGCTTTGGCGCGCGCTTTGTGGAAGAGCACGGGCCTTGCGCCCCATCGATGGGATGGCGCGTTGTGGATGCGCAGCACGCGTTTGAGCGGGCCGTGGCCAAAGGTGCCACGCCTTATGAGAGCGACGATAAAGTGCTGGACGTGCCTGCGATTTACGGGATTGGCGGATCGCTGATCTATTTTATTGATCAGTATTACGACACCTCGCCTTACAACGAAGAATACGAGTGGCTGGCGCAATCCAAACCAGCGGGCGTTGGATTTTATTACCTCGATCACCTGACCCATAATGTCTTCAAGGGCAACATGGACAAGTGGTTCCGCTTTTACGGGGATCTCTTCAATTTCAAGGAAATCCGGTTCTTCGACATCGAGGGCAAATACACCGGGCTTCTGTCTCGTGCGCTGACCTCCCCTTGCGGACGCATTCGCATTCCGATCAACGAAGACCGCGGCGAGACCGGTCAGATTGTGGCCTATCTCAAAAAGTACAAAGGTGAAGGCATTCAGCACATCGCTGTGGGCGCCCGCGATGTCTATGACGCGACAGACGCGATCTATGACAACGGCCTGCGTTTTATGCCCGGCCCGAACGACGCCTACTATCAGCAAAGCTATGAGCGCGTCTCGGGGCATGATGAGCCGCTCGACCGGATGAAAAAGCACGGCATCCTGATTGATGGCGAAGGCGTTGTGGATGGCGGTGAAACTAAGATCCTGCTGCAGATCTTCTCCAAAACTGTGATCGGACCGATCTTTTTCGAGTTTATTCAGCGCAAGGGCGACGACGGCTTTGGCGAAGGCAACTTCAAAGCTTTGTTTGAAAGCATCGAACAAGAGCAAATCAACAATGGCGAATTGGCCGCTGAATAAGAGCCAAACAGCGGGTCAGCGAACCGCTCTCCCGCGCATAACTCAGAAGCCCCGGATCATCTCCAGGGCTTTTTCATGTCCGATCAGAGAACGCTTGGTCAGCCTTTGGGCATTTTCAACACGAGGTTCCGACTGCCTTTGATATAGCGCAATTCGCTGTCCCCAATCGCCGAAACTCGCCCGCCATCGATGCGATCGCCCACTTTGACCTTTTTGTAGCGACCGTTCGACAGCCGCACGAGCGCGCGGCGCGATGACGGAGTACCATAGACCCCGATCAGATTCATACGGTTGAGGTTGATGGCCCGGCGTTCCGTTGCCTGACGCGCCACTGAGGCGCTTGACGGAATATCCGGCGTCACTGTGCGGGGCGCGATTGAGGCGACTTGCGTGCCGCCTGTGGCGGTGTTGCCGCGGCCAATGCCGGGATCATCCGATGTCGATGGCGGCTGCCGCTGTGCGCGGGCCACGGTACGATCAAAATTCGATGGCCGTGCCTCGGGTCGGAAGACCAACAGCTCTGGCACTGAGTTTACTTCGGGGGCTTCGGTCTCGGGCAACAGCGCTTCGGGGCGCGCTTCGGGGCGGTATGCGGCCAGTTCTTCTCGGGTCAGCCCACCCAGCGTCGCCCGCTGGTGATTTTCTTGCAAAGCCTCCGGGCGGCTGCGAGGGCGGAAGCCCGCCAATTGATCTGTCTCTGGTGTGGGCTGTACCCGCTCTGGAAAGGCCGGCGGGCGCAAGGGCGGCGGGCCAAGGAAGACAAGGATGCCTTCGGGTGACAACGCGCCTTCGGGCGTGGCCCGCACCAACCCGCGTTCGTCGAGATCGAACTCACGGTCAGGCGGTGGCGGTGAAGCCGGAGACAGCAGTGCCACATCGGTTTGCAGCAATCGCAAGCTGGGGATCGCGACCGCATCCTGTGCTGAGCTGACCGGATCGATGGAGGTGACGTACAAATCGTCAATCGGCACGACACCTGGCGAGATCATATTGTCGGGGGCAAGCGGCCAGACCCCGGTTACCGCATAGCGCGCTTCTAGTTCAGCGCGGCTGTATTCCACGATAGGTGTCCGGTCGCGCGGCTCTGGGGTAAAGTCCAGTTCTTCGTCGTCGGTAAATCCTGACAGCCCCGGTGCAAGCGACGCAAGCTCAGGCGCCGGCGCAATTGGGGCCAGTTCGGTTGGCACCGGATCTTCCACCTCGGGCAGCTCGGGGATGGTGGCGACTTGCGTTGGCGTGCGCCCGCCAAACCAGCGGGCCAGACCGTCATCCACAAAGATGGACGCCCAAGCCGCAACACCGGCAAGGAAGATCAACAATATCGCGGTCAGGACCAGCCCCAGATACCGTGGCTTGCCCCCGACCCTCTCGTTTGCGGCGGGCTTGCGTGCGCCAAATACCGTCATCCGGCGCGCTTCGTCGGGGGTCGCAGCGACGGCAGTGGCCACCTGGGCCGTGGCAACCGCAACTTCGGGCTCAACGGTCACATCGGGCTGTGCACGTCGGGCTGACAGGAACCCGGCCAAGCGAGAGGTCGCGCGCTCGGGTTGTGCGGGTTCCATCGGGCTTGAGGCCTGCGCAATGGTGACCTGCGGCGCTGGTATTGCGGTGTCTTCGTAATCCCGGTTTGCCGCACCAAGCGCCGGTGCTGTGGCCTCCGTCACATCGGTGTCACGGCGGGCGATGATCTCACCGCTATCGCCAATTTGCGGCAATGGAGTCGGCTCCAGAAGGTCAGCGTCTAACGCCGGTTCCTTGCGCCGACGCGCAGAGACAAAGACGTCTGTCGGAGCCTCGGAAGCCTCATCAGGGGATGGTGCAGGCACCTCAACAGGGTTCGGATCGGGCACAGGATCAGCTGCGCGGCGGCGACTTGCAAATCCGAAGCCTGCTGTAGGCGTTTCGTCAGCGGGCGTTTCAGCCACCTCTTGTGCGGGTTCAGGCTCTGGCGCGGGCTCCGTAACCGGGTCTGGCTCCGGTTCAGGCGCTGTTTCAACTTGCGGGGCTGCGTCAGCCTCTGTCGTGCCTTCCGCCGCACCAAAATCGGCCGCGGCGACCCCTTCGGGCACGTCAATCTGATCGGTCTCGACTACCGGAAATGCATCGCGCAGGGTCGAGACATCAGCCATCCCAAGCTCTGCCGCGACCTCAGTGGTGCCAAAAAAGGGTTCGCCGGGAAACGCGCCCGGCTCAGGCGCGGCGACAAAGCACAAGGGTTGAAATTTGTTTTGCGCAGCAAAGGCTTCCGCCTCTGACAATGTTTCGCGGGCGACCGCCGCGACATAAGTCATCTCACCTTCAGAGGCGATGTCATACACCAGCTCTTCAAAGGCATAGGGCGTCGCCCCATCCAGCGCTTTGCGCGCAGCAATTCGGCGATCCACCTCTTCCATCGCGCCGGTTTCCAGCGCGAGGTATTTGATTTGGTCATTCGGGATCAGAAGCTTGGTCGTGACCCGCCCCGGTGACAGCGCCGAAGCAGAGCTGTGCAGCACGCCCAACGCGCCCGTCAGATCCGGGTCATCCACCGCCACTTCGCCCACACGCCGCCAGCCCCCGGCGGCACGGTGCAGCAGGCGAATACCCTCAAACGACAATGACAGCGCAAATTCCGGCTTCATATCTGGCCCTTATCACGCGACCTTAATACTGGAAAAACGTTAACTCCCTCTCATCAGAATAGAGCAAGCATTTGCTTATGCAAACCGTTGAGACGCCTTGAACTTGTGGAAATTTCAAGAACGCGAAACAGTGATCGCCAAATAAGTGCAAGTGGAGCATGAAATGAAACTTATGAAGTGGGTTTTGGTGGCTGTGGCATTGGCAGGCGCTCCAGCCGCGAACGCGCAGGACGCGCCGCGCAGTATTACGGTCTCCGGCACCGGAGTGGTTGAAACAGCGCCGGATATGGCATTGATTTCCCTCGCGGTATCGCACGAGGCAAAAACGGCCAAAACGGCGATGGCGCAAGTGTCGACGGATATGAGCGCATTGATCGCGCGGCTGACAGAGCTGGATGTGGCCGACCGCGATATTCAGACCAATCGGCTGTCCATTTCGCCCGTTTGGGACAATCGGCGCTATGACGACAATCGCCGCGCAAAAATCGTGGGGTTTTTGGCGTCAAACGGGGTGAGCGTGCGCGTGCGTGACCTGGCCGAGCTGGGCCACATTCTGGATGCGGTGCTGTCTGAGGGGGCCAACGAGATGTCGGGCCTGCGCTTTAGCGTGGAAGACCCCGCCCCGTTCCAGGCTGACGCGCGGGCCGCTGCAGTGCGCGACGCCATGACCAAAGCGCAGCAGTTGGCCGCGGCCGCAGGGATCACACTTGGCCCGGTGCGCTCCATCTCCGAGGGGGGCGGTAGCCGCGCGCCGGTGATGATGGAGATGGCCGCCGCGCGCAGCGCTGATGTGCCCATCGCGGCGGGCGAAGTGGGCATCAACGTCAGCGTCTCAATGGTGTTTGATATTCTGCCTTAAATGAAATCGGCCACCGCTTCCGGTGCGGGGCGCGCCACAAGCAGCGCCTCGTCCAGATCGATTGTCTTGGTAAAGAGTGCACGCCCCAAAAGCGCGCCAGACACATGCGGTACGTATTTCAGGCGCGCCACATCGTCAGGCGCACGCAACACACCGGACGCGATCACCGGAGCTTTGGCCAAATCCGCCAGCCCGGAAATCACACCAAGCTGCGCTTCGGTGTCTTCGATGTCGCTGTCGATATCGGTGATCAGCATTGCGGCCAAAGGTGTCGCGTTAAACGCTTCGATCAACGCGTCCGGCTGCAACGCAGCCCCGGTGCGCCAACCGTCGCGCATCAGCTGGCCGCGCCATACGTCAATCGCCAGCACGATCTGATCCGGGAAGCGTTTGGCCAGCGCCTGCACCGCGTCGGGGCTTTGCGTGGCCAGCGTGCCGATCACGATCCGGCCTGCGCCTTTGTCGATCCAGCTTTCTGCCGCTTCCGCCGTACGGATACCGCCGCCCAACTGTACCGGAATGCCCACTTCGCGGATGATCTGTTCTACCAGTTCGGCATTTGTGTCGCGCCCTTCGATGGCGTCGAAATCCGTCAGGTGCATCCATTCTGCCCCCGCCGCGGCCCATCCGCGCGCGGTCTCGATCGGGTCCACGTGATAGCGGCTTGGCATATCCAGATTGCCCCGCACCAGCGACACTGGCACCCCGCCCAACAACTCCATCGTTGGAATAATCTGCATGGCTTTTCCCCTGTTGTGGCCAACCCGGCTGTGGTTGGCGTTACATTCATCATACCCGAAAAAGGCGAGCCGCTCAATTGATGGGCGTGCGCCGTAACATCAGCATGACATCGCCTGCCGCGCGCATCTCTGCATACCCAAGGCGCGACGCCACACGGACAGAGGCGACATTTTTCGGCACAATTTGCGCCACCAAAGGTCCGGTGATGACCCGGTCAAACCAATCATGGGCGGCTGACACGGCCTCCCAGCCATAGCCCTGATTCTGCGCCTCAGGTGCCAAAACCCAGCCCGCTTCAGGATGCGCGTCAAAATCCTCACCCAATCCCCGCATGCCGTGAAAGAAGCCCGCTTGCCCGATCAGCGCCTTGGTCGCGTGATCTTCGATGGCCCATTGGCCAAACCCGGTCATCTGCCAATGGCCCGCATTGCGCAGGAACATATCCCAAGACGTATTGCGCGCCCGAGGTTCAGCACCGATGTAGCGCGTCACTTCCGGGCTGGCCCAGATTTCGGCAAAGCGGTCAAAATCTTCGGCACGAAAGGCGCGAAGGGTGAGACGTGCGGTGTTTATGGTCGGAATGACGCGGGACAAATGCGGGGCCTGATGATCTGCTGAGGGGCGCATTGTGCGCCGTTTTCACCAGAGTGCCTGACCATGCCCCCCCGGCGCAACCGTATGTTGGCCGCACACGAAAAAACGGCGCCTTTCTGTCGAAAGACGCCGTTTCGGAAAACTTTGTGCGCGTGGGCTATTAGCCCGCGTCGGAGATGAACTTTACCGCATCGCCAAAGGTCTGGATGGTTTCGGCCGCATCATCAGGGATTTCGATGCCGAACTCTTCTTCGAAGGCCATAACCAGTTCCACGGTGTCCAGGCTGTCTGCGCCCAGATCATCGATGAAGGACGCGCCTTCAACAACCTTGTCTTCTTCCACGCCAAGGTGCTCTACAACAATTTTCTTCACGCGGTCGGCGATGTCGCTCATGTCCTCGTTCCCTTTATCCTGCGGGCCTTCATGGCCCTTAAGTGATGTCCGCCCGTATCGGGGGCAGGTCTTGTCTGCCCATAGGGCGGTGAAGCGGAACGCGGTAAACCCACGCTCCAGCGCAAACTGCGGGCCTCTTAGCACATCTTTGGCAGATCGCAAGGCTTCGCTGGTCGGCGCCTAGAACATGGCCATACCGCCATTCACATGCAAGGTGGCTCCGTTGACATAGCCAGCCTCGGCGCTGGCGAGGTACAAAACAGCCGATGCGATTTCGGCAGGTGCGCCCATGCGACCAGCCGGAACTTGTGCCAATATACCAGCCTTTTGGTCATCGTTCAGCTTGTCGGTCATCGCTGTTTCGATAAAGCCCGGTGCCACAACATTCACCGTGATGCCCCGGCTGGCGACCTCGTAGGCCAGCGACTTTGACATGCCCACAAGCCCGGCTTTGGAAGCCGCATAGTTCGCCTGGCCAGGATTGCCTGTCGATCCGACCACAGACGAGATGTTGACGATTCGACCCCAGCGGGACTTCATCATGCCGCGGATCACACCTTTGCACAGCTTCATCGTCGCCGTCAGGTTCACGTTCAGAACCGCGTTCCAATCGTCGTCCGACATACGCATGAACAGCTGATCACGGGTGATGCCCGCGTTGTTCACCAGAATATCGAGACCGCCCATCGCTTCAACCGCCTGCCCCGGCAGCGCGTCAACCGCCTCCAGATCGCTCAGGTTGCACGGCAGCACATGGGCGCGCTCGCCCAGCTCGTCGGCCAGCGCCTGCAACGGGTCCACCCGAGTGCCGGACAAGCCAACGGTGGCGCCCTGCTGATGCAGTTGGCGCGCAATGTCCGCACCGATGCCACCGGATGCGCCTGTGACCAGCGCGGTTTTTCCTGTCAGATCAAACATCTCTTATCCTTCCTTGACCGCCGCAATATCGGCGGGTGCCCCGATGGCCTTGCACGCAATCGCCCGGTCGATCCGGCGGATCATCCCCGACAGCGCCTTGCCTGCGCCAATTTCCCAAACCTCGGTCACGCCCTGACCGGCCATCCACATCACGCTTTCGCGCCACCGCACCGAGCCAGTGATCTGATCGACCAAAAGATTGCGGATCAATGTCGGGCTGCTGACCCCTTCGGCGCGCACATTCGCGACGACAGGCACCTTCGGTTCCTGAATATCCACGTGGCTTAACGCTTCGGCCATCACAGCGGCCGCAGGTTCCATCATCGCGCAATGGAACGGGGCAGATACCGGCAGCATCACCGCGCGTTTTGCGCCCTGTTCCTTGGCCAGCTCAACGGCCCGTTCCACCGCCTCTTTGTGGCCCGAAACGACAACCTGCGCTGGGTCATTGTCGTTGGCGGCCTGACAGACCTCCCCTTGCGCGGCTTCTGCGGCCACAGCGCTTGCCGTGTCAAAGTTCAACCCCAGCAGTGCCGCCATAGCACCCACGCCCACCGGCACCGCATCCTGCATCGCCTGACCGCGCGTGCGCAAAAGCCGCGCGGTATCCGAAAGGCTCAGCGCCCCCGCCGCACAAAGCGCCGAATACTCGCCCAACGAATGGCCCGCCACAAACGCGGCCTTGTCGAGCCCGAGCCCCTCAGCCTCCAGCGCGCGCAAAGCGGCGATTGAGGTCGCCATCAACGCCGGCTGTGCATTCTGCGTCAGCGTCAGCGTGTCTTGATCGCCTTCCCAGATCAGCGCACTCAGGCTTTCGCCCAGCGCCTCGTCCACTTCTTCAAAGACCGCCTTGGCCGCTGGATAAGCCTCGGCTAGATCCCGGCCCATGCCGATGGTTTGGGCACCTTGCCCCGGAAATACGAATGCAACGCTCACGTGCGCGCCCCTCCTTATTGGTTTTCTCCGGTGTATGACGGCTCAGTGTCGCGCACAAGTTCGGTGCGCATTTGTGTATTGCGGTTTGCCGGGCTTACGCCATGTTTAGGCCTAACGATAGCAATCACGATCCGCATTTTCAGAGCCAAGCCATGCAAGCACATAACACAGCCCAACACTACGGCAGCGTCGCCAAGACTTTTCATTGGCTGACGGCCCTGCTGATCCTCACGTTGATCCCCACGGGCATCATCGCCAACGGTTTGCCCTTTGAAACGTCCGAAGAGCTGGCCCGTAAGGCGCGGCTCTTTTCGGTACATAAAACGCTGGGCGTCGTGCTTTTCTTTGTGGCTCTGGCCCGGATCCTTTGGGCGCTGCGCCAGCGCAAGCCCGACGGGCTGGCCAGTCACAACAAAGTCGAAGGCTTTGCTGCAGAAACGGTACACTGGCTGCTCTATGGCTCTTTAGTCCTGGTGCCGATGACAGGTTGGATCCACCACGCCGCGACCACCGGATTTGCACCGATCTGGTGGCCCTTTG
>JABSSA010000267.1 GCA_013214665.1 Paracoccaceae bacterium | reverse complement strand
TGAGGGTAAAGGATTTAAAGGTCGACTCCGTCCCAAGACGGCCGAAGATATGGGTCGCACTTTGCCGTTCTTGTTCCCGGCCCTGCACACGAACGTGATGGAACGCGCCGGTGTCTGCGACAGAGACCTCCATCACCATGTTGGTGCGCGCACCCGTCGGGCCGGATTCGAGCAGGGTCACCTCTGCCTCTGCATCCACCTTTACAACATGGTGCAACATCACATCCGATTGCGTATCGGTGTTCTGATACACGATGTGGATCGGACGGTCCGCCTTGCCGGTGACATGCACCAGAATGCCGTCACTGGCGAAGGCAGTATTGAGCGCGGCAAGCGGACGTTCGACCGGCGCCTGCCCTGCGCTTTCCAAAACACCAAAGATATCGCGGGCCCAGTGCAGATCGCTGTTTTGATCTGCCAACCGTTCAATCGAAACGGATGCGGGCAATGCATCTAGGTCAGAGCCGTCCGCATCAAAGACACCGTCCACGAACACCAGACGGCACGGGTTTAACGCCGCGAAGAATCCGGGCTCATCAGATGTGTCCAAACCCATCTCAACCGGCGCGGCTTGAACCAGCGTGTCGGGGCGGGTGTATCGCCAATATTCATCACGACGGTCAGGCAAACCCATGGTTTGAACCCGCGTCAGGGCCTCTTTCCGGGCCGCGTCCGTCCACCCGCCTTCAGGCAGTGCCATCGCGGCCAGCCGGGCCTCAAGTGCAGTTGTTTTTTGCGCTGGCAAAGCCATCAGGCAACCTCCGCCAGAATGTCGGCATACCCGTTGTTTTCAACTTCCAACGCCAATTCTGGTCCGCCCGTTTTCACGATCCGGCCATCGGCCATGATGTGCACGACGTCTGGTTTGATGTGATCCAACAGGCGCTGATAGTGCGTGATGACAAGGAACCCGCGGCCTTCGTTGCGCAGGGCATTCACACCTTCGGCCACCAACTTCATAGCATCGACGTCAAGACCGGAGTCTGTTTCGTCCAAAATGCACATTTTTGGTTCCAAAACAGCCATTTGCAGGATCTCGTTACGCTTCTTTTCGCCGCCCGAGAACCCAACATTCACGGGTCGCTTCAACATATCTGCGTCAATCTTCAACGACTTCGCTCGCTCCCGCACCATCTTGAGGAAATCCGAAGCGCTCATATCGTCTTCGCCGCGTGCTTTGCGCTGCGCGTTCAACGCGGTGCGCAGGAATGTCATGTTGCCAACGCCCGGGATTTCCACCGGATACTGGAACGCCAGGAAAAGGCCCGCTGCCGCGCGTTCTTCTGGCTCCATATCAAGCAGGTCTTCATCCTCCAAAGACGCATCGCCATCGGTTACTTCGTATCCATCACGGCCAGACAAGACATAGCTCAGCGTCGATTTACCAGAGCCGTTCGGGCCCATGATCGCGTGCACTTTGCCGGCTTCCACTTCCAGAGAAAGCCCTTTGAGGATCGCCTTGTCTTCTTCCTCAAGTTTGACGTGCAAGTTATTGATTTTCAGCATTTTGCCATTCCTGCATAAGGTATTTCGTTGACGGCTGTGGCGGGGTTATTCCAGCACCACAGCGGTTCCCGAGGCGGAGACCATCAACATGTTGTTGATCACCTCGTAATCCAGATCGACGCCAATCACGGCGTTTGCACCGCGCGAAAATGCACGGTCTTCCAATTCGCTCAGGGCAATGTCGCGTGCGCGCCCCAATTCTTCTTCGTAAGCCCCCGAGCGGCCACCGATGATATCGGTGATCCCGGCAAAGATGTCGCGAAACACATTCGCGCCGAGGATCGCTTCGCCTACAACGACGCCTTTGTATTCGGCCACACGCCGTCCATCTACGTTCGGAGTTGTCGTGACAATCATTCTGCCGCTTCCTTTGTCTTGTTGCCCAAAACCGTGCCTTCAAGCTTCTTTTGCAGCGTTTTGACACGGGATTTCGGCGCGATGACGTGGTTTTTGTTCAGCCGGTACCGCTGATGCGTGGACACGACGCCATAGCCATTGTCGGCAACCCAAGCCATAAAGTCCTCTTCGGCGGTATTGTCGACCTCAACCATCATGATTGGATTGCACCGCTCCAACAGACCCGAAAGCCCTGCAAGCACTTGAAGTTCCATGCTTTCCACATCAATCTTCAGGAAATCCGGCGTAACATCCGCAAGCAGGTCATCGCCCCGGCGAACCTCCAAGTCACCTTGCCCCGGCAACATCTTGGCTCCGCCAAGATTGCGTTCCCGGTCTTCCATCGCGAAACCACCGACATTCGCATCGCCAAGACCAACCCCGAGGTAAGCCGTATCCACGATATGCGTCAGATGGTTCACCAGCACGTTGGGCACCAAAAGATTGAATGCACGCGGGTTCGGCTCAATCGGAATTACCTTTTTCGCCCCAAGAAACATTGCCGCGAACAAGGTGTGGTTTCCGACGTTTGCCCCGATATCCACAAACGTGCCACCTTTGCGAAAGATGTTTCGCAGCGCGCTAAGCTCACGCAGTTCATAGAATGTGCCGCGCCGATGGTTGCGTTGAACCGGATCGTTTTCCATGTTCACACAAAACATAACGTCCTTGTCCAAGACGCGGGTATGAATGATCTCCAATGCAACACTGGTGATTGGACGCCCAAACTTCAGGCGTTTTTGTAGTCGAGAAATCGTGCGGATCAATCCTGCATCCCCGCGACCAAACCACCAATCAAGTGGACATGTTGCATTGAAAAAATCACG
>JABSSA010000266.1 GCA_013214665.1 Paracoccaceae bacterium | reverse complement strand
GCCTTTTCCGACATGATCACCTGCCCCGCGCCATAGGCCGACGCGCCCAGAACGCGCACGGCGTGGTAATGGGTCAGCACCAGATGGGTGATCGGCTTATCCGTCACGGAACGGACCTTTTCGATCACCTTTTCGGCCAGACGCGGCGTGGCCTGCGCCTCGACGATCATCACGCTGTCATCACCGATGATCACGCCTGAATTCGGGTCCCCTTCGGCGGTGAAGGCCCACAGGCCCGGACCAACCTCTTCAAAGGTGATGTTCTTTTCGCTCATGTCACCTTGTGAGGCGAATGCTTTGGCCATGGTGTTCTCCCTGCCCCAAATCCGGTCCGGGGTGTTTGATGTGTTGTCAAAATTGACCCGCGCCATTTCGGGCGCGGGTCAGTCCTGTCTCAGTCAAGATCTTCGAGGGCTGGCACCACTGTTCCGGTGCATGTCCCAAATCCGATCATGTATCCTTCGCCATGCGCCGCCCCATGCAGCGCCAGCGTATCGCCGTCTTCGATAAAGCTGCGCACGATGCCGGGGGCCACCTCAAGCGGCTCTTTTCCGCCCCAGCTTAGCTCCAGCAAAGACCCGCGGTTTTCTTTTTCCGGCCCCGAAATCGTGCCAGACCCCAGCAAGTCACCCACCCGCATCGGGCAGCCCGATGTCGTGTGGTGGGCCAATTGCTGGGCTGAGGAATAATACATCTCTTTGTAATTCGTGGCCGAAATCTCATGCGCCTCGCCGCCCTCGGGCTGCAAGGTCACGGACAGGTCAATGTCATAAAGCATCGGCCCGGTGTCTTTGAGATGCGGCAACAGCTCCTTTTCGCGCGCCGGCGTGTCGCACCGGAACGGCGCCAAGGCGGCTGTGGTCACGATCCATGGAGAGACGGACGTGGCCGTGGCTTTGGCCTGAAAAGGGCCCAGCGGCTGGTATTCCCACGCCTGAATGTCGCGTGCAGACCAGTCATTGAGCAAAACGTAGCCAAAGATGTTGGCATCCGCCTGATCAACAGAGATCGGCCCGTTCGAGGCCTGACCAACGATGGCGCCCATCTCAAGCTCAATGTCAAACCGGGCACATGGCGCCCAGCGCGGGGCCTCATCATTCGGGCCTTTCAACTGACCCCAAGGGCGGCGGATATCCGTGCCCGAAACCACCACAGATGAGGCGCGCCCATTGTAGCCGATGGGAATATGCAACCAGTTCGGCGGCAAGGCATTTTCCGCACCCCGGAACATGGTGCCCACATTCACGGCGTGATGCTTGCCTGCGTAAAAGTCGGTGTATTCCGACACCCGAAATGGCATGTGCAGCGTGGCTTCGGCCAAGGGCACGGAATATTTCAGACAGGCATCCTGCGCCACTTCGTCGGCCCGCTCGGCCAAAAGCTTTTGCAGACCATCCCGGTAGCGCGCCCAGGCCTCTGGCCCAAGCTCCATGAAATCGTTCCAATAGGGCGCATCCAGCACATCCGCATCAGGATCCGCACGCAGCACGCCCGCAGCCTCAAGCCCTGTTGCGTCCAAAATCCGGTCGCCGATGGCCACACCGCAATGCAGGGCTCCGTCCCCGACCGAGAAGACCCCATAGGGTAAGTTATTGAGAGGGAACGGGCACGCGGGATCATTCGCGCTTTGCAGCCACGAAGGCATCAGTTTGGTCATGTTGCATCCATCTGGTTTTCGGGGCGCGCCTGATCAAAGGCAGGCAACGCCAGACAACGGTCTTCTATCTCACGCAGGCGCGGGGTGGCAGACAAATCCACCCCCCAGCGATTGGCATTGTAAAGTTGCGCCACAAGGCAAATGTCGGCCATCCCCGGCGCATCGCCAAAGGCAAACGGCGTGTCACGCTCGATCAGCGCATCAAACGCGGCAAAGCCTTCGCCCATCCATTTGCGCATCCATGCGACACACTCATCCTGGCTGTGGCCCATGGCTTTGAGCTGGGTCAGCACTTTGAGGTTGTTCACCGGATGCACATCTGTTGCCATGATCAACGCGGCCCCCAACACCCGCGCCCGCGCCGCAGGGTCGGAGGGCAGCAATGCCGGGTTCGGGGCAACCGCCTCGATGTAATCCAGTATGGCCATCGACTGCGTCAGCACCATGCCATCATCGGTGACAAGCGTCGGCACGCCCGCAATCGGGTTCAGCGCCATATATTCCGCGCCCTGCTGTTCTTTTTCCAGCAGGTTCACAGAGATCATGTCATACGCCAGCCCCTTTAAGGCCAGCGCGATCCGCACGCGGTAAGATGTGGTTGAGCGCCAGTAGGAATACAGCTTCATTTCTTGCCCGGCGTCCCGTCAAATTTCTTTTCGATATCCGCCCAGCAATCAATGTAATCATCCTGTAGCGGCGCTTCCTGCCCGGCAAACCGGGTCAGATGCTGAGGGAACCGGGTCTCAAACATAAACGACATGGTCCGGTCCAACTTGTCTGGCCCCAGATTGGCGTTCGACGCCCCTTCAAAGGCGTTCCGGTCCGGGCCATGCGGCAGCATCATATTGTGCAGCGACATGCCCCCCGGCACGAAGCCCTTCGGCTTGGCGTCATACTGGCCATAGATGTTGCCCATCAGTTCGGACATGACATTCTTGTGGTACCACGGCGGGCGGAATGTGTTTTCTGCCACCATCCAGCGTTCACGGAACAGCACAAAGTCGATATTTGCGGTGCCTTCCTGACCGGACGGCGCGGTGAGCACGGTAAAGATCGATGGATCCGGGTGATCAAACAGGATCGCGCCCACGGGGCAATAATTGCGCAGATCGTATTTCACCGGCGCATAATTCCCATGCCACGCCACCACATCCAACGGCGAATGCCCGATCTTGGTTTCGTGGAACTGGCCGCACCATTTGATCGTCACGGTTGATGGCACTTCGCGGTCTTCAAATGCCGCGACCGGCGTTTTGAAATCACGCGGGTTGGCCATACAGTTCGCGCCAATCGGCCCCCGACCGGGCAACTCGAATTTCTGGCCATAATTTTCGCAGATAAACCCACGGCACGGGCCTTCCAATACCTCGACCCGGTACACCAACCCCCGCGGCAGGATCGCGATTTCCTTTGGCTCCAGATCGATGATCCCCAGCTCTGTACAAAACCGCAGCCGTCCCTCTTGCGGCACAACCAGCATTTCGCTGTCAGCCGAATAGAAATAGGCATCCACCATGCTGTCGGTCACCAGATAGATGTGGCTTGCCATGCCCACTTGCGTGTTCACATCCCCGGCCGTGGTCATGGTGCGCATCCCCGTCAGCCAGGTCAGCTTGTCTTCGCTGTGCGGCACCGGATCCCAGCGATACTGGCCAAGGCTTGTGACATCCTCCACCACGTTCGGCGCCGATTTCCAATACGGCAGGTCGATCCGCGTGTAGCGGTGCGAATGCTTGACCGACGGACGAATGCGATAGCACCACGTGCGTTCGTTCTGATGGCTGGGCGCGGTAAAGGCCGTGCCGCTCAGCTGTTCGCCATAAAGGCCATAGTTGCACTTTTGCGGGCTGTTCATGCCTTGTGGCAGCGCGTCTGGCAAAGCTTCGGTTTCAAAATCATTACCGAAACCGGGCATATAGCCTTCGTGCGGCCCCGGCAGAGATGGTGCCTGGATCATGGTTTTGGGGAGGGAATGAGTGTTCATGCAACGCTCCGATAACAGATGCGACTCAGGTAACAGTTACTTTTGTAACTAACAACGTACATCACATGATTTTCCGTGAACGGAGGTAAGGCGAATTTGCGGGATGCAAAAAGGCGTAGGGCGGGGTTAACCCCGCCCTACAAAGCCGAATATCGGTCCGTTCAAACGGGCTTATTCGAACTCGATGATCACATCATCCACGGCAAGGCTGTCGCCCGCGCCGGCGTTGATTTTGGAGACCACGCATTTTTTCTCAGCGCGCAGGATGTTTTCCATCTTCATCGCTTCGATCGTGCAAAGCGCCTGACCTTCCTGCACTTCCTGCCCCACTTCCACGTCCACTTTAACGACAAGACCCGGCATCGGGCACAAGAGCAGCTTGGATGTATCCGGCGGCAGCTTTTCTGGCATCAGCTCGGCCAATTCAGCCTGACGCGGCGTGCGGATCTGCACTTTGAGGTCCGCGCCCCGTGTCCGCACCCGGAAACCTTGGGTGATCTTGCCCACCTTCAACACCAGCGGCGTGCCATCCACGGTCATATCGGCAAGCTGATCACCCGGTGTCCAATTGCCTTCAACGCGCAGGGTTGCGCCATCTTCGAACGTGATGTTGGCCCCATCGTGATCCGCGCCGACCGTCACCGGCCACAGGCTGTCAGAACCAACCTTCACAACCCAATCCTCGCCCACATGGCGTTCGTGGTTGTCCATCCGGCCCGACACGCGGGCGCGGCGGATCTCGGCCACGCGGTGCATCGCGGCACAGGCCGCAGCCACCCGACGCTGATCCGTTTCAGACAATGTGACGCCGTCAAACCCTTCGGGATATTCTTCAGCAATAAACGCTGTGGTCATGTTACCAGAGGTGAATTTCGGGTGATCCATCACCGCCGCCACAAACGGCAGGTTGTGGCCGATGCCTTCAACCTCAAACCGGTCCAGCGCCATGCGCATCGCCTCAATCGCGGTCGCGCGGTCTTCGCCCCATGTGCAAAGCTTTGCGATCATCGGGTCGTAATACATGCTGATCTCGCCGCCTTCGTAGACGCCGGTATCATTGCGCACCGCGGTTTTCCCCGTCGGCGCATCGCCATGCCAAACGTTGTTGGCCACCATCGGGCCAGCGGCCACTTCCATCGGCGGGCGGTAGCGCGTCAAGCGGCCAATCGACGGCAGGAAGTTGCGATACGGGTCTTCGGCATAAAGCCGGTTCTCAATCGCCCAGCCCGTCAGGGTGACATCATCCTGTGTAATGGTGAGCGGCTCACCATTGGCCACGCGGATCATCTGTTCGACCAGATCCACACCGGTGATCAGCTCGGTCACAGGGTGTTCCACCTGCAAACGGGTGTTCATTTCGAGGAAGTAAAAGTTCTTTTCGCCATCAACGATGAATTCCACCGTGCCAGCGCTGGCATATCCAACCGCCTTGGCCAGAGCGACCGATTGCTCGCCCATCGCTTTGCGCGTGGCTTCATCCAGGAAGGGCGATGGCGCCTCTTCTACAACCTTCTGGTTCCGGCGCTGGATCGAACATTCCCGCTCACCCAGATAGATGCAGTTGCCATGCTGGTCCGCCAACACCTGAATTTCGATGTGGCGCGGCTGGGTGACGAACTTTTCGATAAAGATCCGGTCATCGCCAAAGCTGTTCGCCGCTTCGTTCTTGGAGGATTGAAAACCTTCGCGTGCCTCATCATCAGTCCACGCGATCCGCATCCCTTTGCCGCCGCCCCCGGCGGAGGCTTTGATCATTACCGGATAGCCGATCTCGTTCGAGATCTTCACCGCTTCTTCGGCATCTTCGATCAGGCCCATATAGCCGGGCACAGTCGACACCCCGGCCTCCTGCGCGATTTTCTTGGAGGTGATCTTGTCGCCCATGGATTCGATCGCCCCCTGAGGCGGCCCGATAAAGGCCACGCCAGCGGCATCCAGCGCTTCGGCAAACTTGGCGTTTTCCGACAAGAAGCCATAGCCCGGATGCACCGCCTGCGCGCCGCTGTCCTTGATGGCCTGCATGACCTTGTCGATTACGATGTAGGATTGGTTTGCCGGCGGAGGCCCGATGTGAATGGCCTCATCGGCCATCGACACATGCAGCGCGTTCTTGTCCGCATCTGAATAAATCGCGACGGTCTTGATACCCATCTTGCGGGCCGTCTTGATCACGCGGCAGGCGATTTCGCCACGGTTGGCTATCAGAATTTTGTCGAACACTCTCTAGATCCCTCCGGTTTGTTGCGCGCACAAACATCTTTGAATTCGGCAATTCAGGCGGTTTGGCGCAAAATCCGAGGGAAAAGCAAGGGCGCTTGCGCTAACTTTCCTTAGTTTTATACAGAATACGTGCCGTCAGCACTGTGCTGGATAGCGTTGACAGTAAAGAACGTTGCCTGCGGCACCCACCACAGCCCCTTTGATCAAGCTACCGTCCAACACGGCCGCAGCACCTGCCCCAACGGCACCGCCCGCCAGTGATTGCTCTGTGAGAGTGTCGCCGCAAGCCGACAGGCCAACAAGGGCCGTAACTGCTGCAATAGATAGACAACGCATATGACTGCTCCGTTTTGGATAGGTGATTGGCGCAGCCCTATCACCCCTGCACGCGACCTTCAGCACACAGGCCTGATCGTGTCTGATTTTCGCAACTTTCCGCCAAGCGGCTTCACGCTCAAACAAAAAGTGGGCAGCACAGAAAAAGCGACTGCGCTGCCCACGAGGGGAAGGGTACGGAAATAGTGCGAGCGTCGTTAGTTTGGGGATCGCCGCCCGCATAGACAACGCTGGCACAAAGCCAAAGGCTGCGAAATCTGCGCCTCCAAAACCGGGAAAAATGCGCGCGTTTTCGCCAAATCCGAGAGGGCTGTGGCGGCAAAACGCCGATCTGGCACAGCCAGGGCGCGCCTTAGCCGGTAAAGGCCTCTGGGAAAGAGGCTTGCGCGACGTTTACGTCGATCACGAGCAATGCCTCGTAATCCGCAGGATCGAACGGGTCGGTCGCTGGCTTGACCTCGCGCTCAAAGAGCCAGCTCAAGCGGCCCGCGTCCAGATTGCCGCGTTCAAAAGGCGCGTCGCCAAAATGCTCCCACAACGCCGCAAAAAATGCGGCATCCGCACGACGGTCAGGTGCCCGTCGATCGGCAAAACGTTCGCGGCGCACAATCGGCGTGACCCCTTTGGGGTTCGGACGGCGGATGGTGAATTGAAAATCGGTTCCTGTAAGGCGACCGGGAAAGCCACGGTGTTTGAGCATGATCTTTTTCTTGGCCGTGGCGTGTTGGGTTCAGGCGGGCCGCAAAGCCCGCCCGACGGGTTACTTATATTTACCGGTGTGGGTCGGCTCAACCGAAATCGGCTCAGGTTCAACCACCACAAACTCCTCTTCTCCACCGTGACGCGCACACGCCGCGGCAAGAATCATGATGCTGACCAGCCCCAAGGTCTTGATGTTCTTCGACATCGTTTTCTCCTATTTCAAAAATAAGGACACCGCCTGCGGTGCCCTTTTGTCGAGGTAAGGGTTTAGACGTCCCTCAGCCACCACAATACGCGAAACAGCCGCGAAAAGATATCCACAGCCTGTTGCCTTGGCGAGATGTGGCCACAAAGCCGCATAAGGCGCCGCCCTTGCCACAGCTTACCCAAGATATGGTGTAGGCTTTATAAACCTTCCCAAATGCAGCGGTTATTTTCGACGCGAAAACCATCAAAAAACTGGATCACGCTGGCGTCGCTGACGCCAAAATCGATCGGCTTTTCGGAAAGCGAAATAACGATCCGACCTGCGTTAAGCTGATGTTCTGCCATGTAAGGCAATGCCACATCCCGGCAAAGCACCGCCATATCGGCTTCGGCTTCTCCGTAGGTGATGGGGGCCTCCGCCGCCCCCAATTCGGGCGCTACAAAGCGAAACCTCAGCCACGTCTCGGCCCCCAACTCATCCTGGCGCACTTCAAGCAAAGTAACGCTTTGGCCAGAAGGCAGGTCACTTGCGGACGCGGATACGGGCAATAGCAGAAAAAAACATCCAAAGAGGCAGCCCCAGACCCGCATCAAGATACGGGCTCCTCCCGCCGGGGCTGCCTGGCGCTCGGGAAACCGGCGCACTGATTGGACAATTCGTCGCGTCATCGTGCAGATTCATCCGCGGTTGTAAAGTCCGCAGGCGAAATGATTTCAATAAGTTCCATGTCATCCGAATGGCGCACTTCCCGGTGCTTGATGCCGGGTGGCTGCAAAACACAGGATCCGGCCCGTAACATATGCGCGCCTTCGCCTTCGTATTCGAACTCAACCCAGCCCTTGGTCACGTAAACCATCTGAAATTCCAGATCGTGGCTGTGCCACGCGCCAGGGCTTTCCATACCCGGCACGGCGCGGATGACATGGGCCCCAAACTTGCCTTGGGTGGCGTCTTTGATCCCCAAATCGCGGTATTCGAAAAACGCACGCAGGCCCTGGCCAACGAACTTGCCATCATCCGCATGGCAAATGGTAAATGCCTGGTTCTTCCACAAAGTGCTCATGTGACCAGCCCCTCCCGATCGGTCCGCCCCCGCGCCGCGTGGCGCATCCACCGCGCGCGGTTGCGCCCTGTCTCTAGCACATCCTGCACCTGTTGTCGGCTGGTCTGTGTGGCCGGGGCCAAAAGCCGCCCCCCGGCCGTGATGTGCCAGCCCGCATCACAGGGCATGACCTGCACCACTGGCGAAAACCCCCGCAGGTTTTGTAACACGCGCCACATATCCTGCCGGATTTGGTGTGCCAGCCGCAGCGGATCGCCTGAGGGCAGCGTCGTTTCAGCCTGTAGATCAAAGCGCACGGGCAAATGGCGGGCCAGTGTCAGCCCGCCGTTGT
>JABSSA010000265.1 GCA_013214665.1 Paracoccaceae bacterium | reverse complement strand
CAATTATCTCGCCATGTCCTCTTCTGCCCAAACCGCTTCTTTGCAAACCTTGCCTGTGTATCGATCCGCACAGTTCAACGTCGTGGAAGGTGCGAACCTTGGCGACCCGATTGGCTTTTCTCAGGAACTGATGCTGGACGATGTTTATATGCTGTCGGCCGGGTCCGACCTGTCGATCCTTTCCTTGCAAAGCCAAGCCGGCTCCAGTTTCGTCGTTGCCCAGTCCAGCAGGTGCGGAACGCCTGGTGCCGCGTTGCATCTGGATTGTTGCATCACGTTGATGACGCCAGATGGCAGCACATCTGACGCGCTGATCTTTGTGGAGCTGGACACGGATGGAAACGTTGCTCAGGTCTTTTTGGCCCCGCTCGCGCTGCTGAAACCTCGGTTGGCTTATGCGTTGGTCGGGTTCGACAAAGACCGCGCCAAATCCACTTTGGCGGAATGGTCGTGCGCCCGGTTTACACGTGGCACGCATCTGGCCATGGCCACTGGCGAACAGCGCAAGATCGAAGACATTCGCGTGGGCGACCGTCTGCTTACCCGCGACGACGGGCCTCAAACCGTGCGCTGGATTGGCGCATCGACCGTGCGCGCCGAAGGCGATTTTGCGCCCGTTTGCATCCGGGCGGGCACACTGAACAATCTGCATGATCTGGTGGTCAGTCCACAACATCGGCTCTTTATCTATCAACGCAAAGACAGGCTTGGTGCCGGACGTTCCGAACTGTTGGTCCAGGCGCGTCATCTGGTGAATGGCAACAGCGTCACGGTGCAAAGTGGCGGATTTGTTGAATATTTCCAGCTGCTCTTTGACGATCATCACATCGTTTACGCCGAAGGTATCGCAGCGGAATCCATGTTGGTCGACACCATCACCCACCCCGCACTTCCGCACGAAGTCGCGGAACGGCTCACCACAGGTGTGCAGACCCACGCGCAGATAACTGGCCTTGATGTCCAGGAACACCTGTTGCGCAGACCTGATGCCGCCGATCTGTTGCGGCGTGCCTCCACCGGTTAGCTTGGCGGCGCTTGGTAAAAGAACTCTTCCCGGCTGATCTTTCCGTCGGTCACGGTGTAAATCGCCACCTCCTGCATCGGGATCACCGCACCACTTTCGCGGTCTTTCGCCGTCACTTCGAAAATCACGGCAAAACGATCTTCGCCATGCAACATCGGGTCCGAGACGGTTTGCTCAATCACTTCCATCGCGCTTTCAAACCAATCGTGCTTGCCTTCGATGGCTGCCAGCCCGTGCGCTTCGCGCCCGTTGCCGTTATCAAATGCTTCCACTGATGTGGCATCCGTTGCATAGAGGGTTTTAAGATTGGCGCGTTCGGTTCCTTCGCGACAGCCGGCCACCAAAGCGTTTGCAATATCTTGGATAGACATGGAATCCTCCGTTTTGTTCCTATTTTGTTTTCGCGCTGATCCTCTATTGATGCAATCACGGATCGGCACGCTGCCAAAGCTTGCTGACACTTTATGACAGGGATATATCGCGCCCATGTTGGATAGCCCCACAAACCGCCCCGCCCTGCCGCCCGAGATTGCGCGACGCCGTACCTTTGCGATCATCTCGCACCCGGATGCCGGCAAAACGACGCTAACGGAAAAGTTCCTCCTGTTCGGTGGCGCGATCCAAATGGCCGGTCAGGTCCGCGCAAAAGGCGAAGCGCGCCGCACCCGGTCTGACTTCATGGCGATGGAAAAAGACCGCGGGATTTCGGTATCTGCCTCCGCAATGTCCTTTGATTTCAAAGACTTCCGGTTCAACTTGGTGGATACTCCGGGCCACAGTGACTTTTCCGAAGACACCTATCGCACCCTGACCGCCGTGGATGCGGCCATTATGGTCATCGATGGCGCGAAGGGTGTGGAAAGCCAGACGCAAAAGCTGTTTGAGGTATGCCGCCTGCGCGACCTGCCGATCCTGACGTTTTGTAACAAGATGGACCGTGAAAGCCGCGATACGTTTGAGATTATTGATGAGATTCAGGAAAACCTGGCCATTGACGTCACCCCGGCCTCCTGGCCCATCGGGCAAGGGCGCGACTTTATCGGATGCTACGATATCCTGCGGGATCGGTTGGAACTTATGGACCGGGCTGATCGCAACAAAGTGGCCGAATCCATCGAAATTCAGGGATTGGATGACCCCAAGCTGAAAGACCACGTCCCAGAAGCCCAGCTGGAACAATTGCGCGAAGAGCTGGAAATGGCACGTGAACTGCTGCCGCCTTTGGATCCAAAGGCCATGCTGGATGGCACGCTGACGCCCATTTGGTTTGGCAGCGCGATCAATTCCTTTGGCGTCAAAGAGTTGATGGAGGGCATCGCAACATACGGCCCCGAACCCCAGGTGCAATCGGCCCAACCCCGCGAGATTTTGCCGGAAGAGAACAAGGTCGCTGGTTTTGTGTTCAAAGTGCAGGCCAACATGGACCCAAAGCACCGCGACCGCGTGGCCTTTGTCCGCATGGCGTCAGGTCACTT
>JABSSA010000264.1 GCA_013214665.1 Paracoccaceae bacterium | reverse complement strand
CGTTCATAAGGACACCTCAGATGTTTTGACGACTTGATGACTCGTTGCCCGGGCGGACGGACAAGCGTAATTGCGCAGTCTCAATATCAAATTGCGTGCAAGTTGCACGCAAAATTTCCACACCACTCGAAAATCTACACATTTTTTTCTTTTTTGTTGAAGCTTCATTGCCATTTTGAGAGTCTAACTGCGTGGACATTCCACACAAATGATCAGGCGACTGTCGGCTCGGAAATGACCAAACACGATTTCAAAGCCTCCCTGGGCTTTCAGCTCACGCGGGCCACAACCATCGTTCAACACGCGGTCGATACGGCGCTTGCTCCCTACGATCTCACGCGCATTTCGTGGATCGTTTTGTCGGCTATCCGATTTGATGGAAAAACCTCGGTCACCGAGGTTGCCAAATATGTCGGCATGGAGCGCACTGCAGTGTCCCGGATTATCTCGCGATTGGAACAGCAACACGTCCTGGCACGCGGCAAATGCCCCTCGGATGGACGGGCGTCACAGTTGCAAGTCACGGACAAGGGCGAAACCCTGTGTCAAACGGTGCCCGAGGTTATTCAATCGGCGATGTCACCGCTATTGATGGACTTGTCCCCAAATCAAGTTCGCGAACTTGGGCAGGTTTTGGATCGCATCCAACCCGGCCAAACGCCGTCTTGGCCAAAGTGATCCGTTCAATCACCATTGCGCTCTAAAGCACGCCATCAAGAAAGGCGCCCAGCGGAATTTGCCCGGTCAAGAACACGAAACCTCCGGCGCGTATAGCCTGAGACAGCGTCAGAACCCGACCGCCAATCTCGATCGGTGATCCGATCACCTTAATTGTCTTCGCTCATGTGTCGGCCTCTTTCCCATGTCGCCCGCCACATGGGTCTAGCCGACACCTGACTAGGTATCATCAGCATACACTGCGTAGCGCTGCAAAACTTATCGAAGCGTATGACCCACTTGGAACGACATCGGGGAAGTTTTCCAACTCTTGTGAGGGCGAACGTTACTCTATAACTTTTTCACCAAAATACCGCACGCAATAAGGCGCATCACGACATGACCTCAACCGATAGCCGCGTCCCTGTCACCTTGCTGACGGGTTTTTTGGGAGCCGGAAAAACAACTCTGCTCAACCACCTGATCCGCGATCCGGAGGCAGGTCGGATCGCTGTAATCATGAATGAGTTTGGGGATGTCGGCCTTGATCATGACCTGATCGAAGAGACGACCGAGGAAACCGTCTTGATGCAATCTGGGTGCCTGTGCTGCTCGATCTTGGGGAATTTGGCCCAGACACTTGAATCCTTGCGGGGCAAGCGCGCTGCAGGAACGATTGATTTCGATCGTATTGTGATTGAAACGACCGGCATTGCCGATCCGGCCCCCATCATCCACACCCTCGCGACCGACTACCAGATCGCCCGGAACTTTCGATTGGACGGCGTCGTAACACTGGCGGACGCGGCAACTGGGATGCAAACGCTCGACCGCCATTTCGAGGCCGTTCGCCAAGTTGCCATGGCCGACGTTCTGATCGTGTCCAAAAGAGATTTGGTCGAAGCTTTTGATCTTTCTCGGTTCGAGGCGCGTCTCGAAAAAAGTAATGCCTCAGCTCGGCGGATCTATGCAAATCGGGGGCGCGTGCCGTTGGGCGTGCTGTTTGGCCTGTCCGCGATGAAATCCGACGTCACGTATCAAGAGGTGGAGATGTGGTTGGGGATGGCAGAGCAAGCGGCAAAACCTGATCCATTGGCCGGACTCTCTGGGTTCGCCAAACAATCCCCAGCGCCCCTCGCCTTTAACCCACCCGCGCCTGCACCTGCAGAGAATGACCATCGCGTCATATCGGCGTTCATTGAGGTCGCAGAGCCTATCGCCGCAGACGTTTTTGATTTCTGGCTCG
>JABSSA010000263.1 GCA_013214665.1 Paracoccaceae bacterium | reverse complement strand
CAAATCCATAAAAAACGCCGACACCGGCACCGGACCTGGCTGAACCGATTTGCGCGCCAAAGTCTCCTGCAGATCCACCTGCTGGTAAATGCTCGGCGCAATCCGCACCGCTTCAATCACCTGATGCGGCCCCTGCTCCACCCGGTCGACTCTGTAAATCTCCCGCACCTCACCGTCTTCTGTCGGCAGCGCGATTGTATCTCCCGCCCGCACATCCACCCGCGACGGAGGCAGAGCAAAACTCACGCTATCCCGCGCCACGCGGGCCTCGCTCAACCACCGCTCGGTGATCCCGCGTCCCTCCCCGCGTGTCAGCGCCATAGACAATTCGCTGGTGGCAACGGCATGAGTGGCCTCATCCGGCAAAATCGCTTCTTCCACCACAACGTCAAAATCTGCATCCGCTTCAACAAACCGCAACCGCACACGCCCGGCCAACTCCGCCTCCGCGTCTTTGGTTCGCGTGATCAGCCCCTCCTGATCCGCATCAACAGCCACCCAAGCCGGATCGATCTCCACCGGGTTCAACCCGTCACGCATCCGAAACACCAATGTGCCATCGCGCTCAATCCCGTCAAACCCAAAGCGCAACATCAGCGGCTCCAACGCCGCCCGTGCCTCTCCCACATCGCCCGCCACATAGCCGCGCACATACCCGTAAAGCGCGCTCACATCGTAGCTCGCCACACCTGCGCGGTCACAAATCCCTGCCACCACCGATGCCAAAGACCGCGAAGAGGCGCGCCCCGTCAGCCAATGACCCCGAGGATAATTGTCGCCATCGCTCCAAAGCTCTTCGAGGTTTGGAAAAAACGGATAAGGCCGCGTGTCCCAGGCCCAGGCAAACGCCCGCGACATGTCGATCATGCGCCCCTCGTACTCCGTCGCTTGCGGATTGTGTGCAGGATCATCCCAATACGATAGCATTGCCTTGTAATACTGCTTCTGGATCAACCCGTCTCGCGCGCCCGTCGAATAACGCGGCAGCCGCGATTCCGATGATTTCGGGTCAATGAACTTGTTGGGCTGGTTCGTCCCCCGATCGAGCGCGGCACAGCCAAACTCATCGACCCAGGCCGCATCAAACTGCGGCCCGCGCAGGCCTTCGGGATTGAACGCGGTCTGCACATGCGCCACCGCCCCGTTGGGCCATTCCAACCGCTTGCGCGAGGCCACATAAACCGGCCGTCTGTCGGGCGGCGTGCACGACAGAATGCCGCTTTCGCCATAGATCATCACTTCGCGCACCTGATCCACCGTCTCGCCCACCAGCGCCACGCGCTGCGCGCGCCCTGGATCGGTCGGGCCATCCCCTTCGACCATCGACCGGCCCCATTCGGCCCCGGCCCGCGTCTTGCCTGCGCCCCGTCCCCCCAACACGACCCAGGACCGCCAATGGCCATCAGGGGGCAGCTGATGCTCCAACGCCCAGAACTCGAACAAAAAAGGGAGGGCGCGCAGCGCGTCCTCCCCCAGATTTTGCAAAAACGCCTCGCGCGTTGCCTCAGGTTCTGAGGCGATCCAGTGCGCGGCGAATTTCAGATCGCGCTTGTCCCAGATCAAGGGGTCGCTGCCCGTTGATATAGCCGCGCCTGTCATCCCGGAGTTTGTCAATGTCTGTCTCCGACTTGATACATTGTAAAATCGTTGTGCGTATTTCGTTGACCTGTTTTGTAACGCTGGGCACAGCCTCGGCCCCTCCGGCCTCCAGCTTCTCTGCCACCGCCTCCAAATCGGTCCTGATCCCCGCAAACATGCGTTGTGTGGCGCGCAGACGTGCCACAAGCTCCGCCTCTTCGCGGTCTGTCTCTTCAATTGATGTATGGGTCATGCGTGGTGTGGAACCTCCGTTCATCACAGACGGTCCCCGAACGAAAGACATGAAAAAAGCGACCCCAGGTTGCCCTGACCGTCGCCTCGCCCACTTCTTCTAGCTTGTCACAAGGTGTACATCAGACCGTACGCAATGTCAAGACAAAGCTGAGGGGCATCCACCTCTAAGCGTACGGTATCATTAACAAAAAGTTAATTTTGGGGAGAGCGTGGGCTCATCGGCCTGCCACGAACATGCGCACCTCCGCACTGATATTGCGCACCAATTCCTGCTCCATCAACTGGCGTTCTTGGGCACCAAACATCCCGTCCATTGCGGTCTGCGATATCTGCACGTAATGGATCGCGCCCATCATCTGAAACAGCCGCATCCCCAGATCTGCGGCAGGGCGACCGGCCAGCGCAGGCACAACCTGCGCCAGACGCACCAGCATATCCAGATAGCGTTTCATCGGCCACATCTGCGCCTCCGGGTCACTGTCCAAAAGCGCGCGTACAACCAACCGGGCCGTGGCCTCTTTATGCGCCGCGCCTTTGGCCAGATCTTCGAAATGCCGGATTAGCCGCGCATCCGCCGTCTCGTCTCGGTCAAACCGCTCAAGATCGGCGCAAAGGTCATCCGCCAACCGCGCCAGTACCGCGCCATAAAGCTTTTCCTTGCTGGCATAGAAATGCAAAAACGCCTGTTTGCTCACCCCCGCCTCCCGCGCGAGGCCTGCAAGGCTCACACCGTGAAAGCCCTGTTCGGCAAACTTGCGCGTTGCGATGTTCAGATAGCGATCTCTGGGATCGTCTTTACGTGCCATGTTCTGCTCCTGACCTACCGTCACATTACCTGATCCTTGACGCCTTACCAATCGGTAAGTTACGGAATGGGCATCCACCTACCAAACGGTAAGCAAGCACGGAGGCCAGCATGGACAGAAACACCGAAATCGGCTTGATCAAACAGGTGATCGGCCTGGCAGACCAGAAATCCGCCTATCTCGATCCCACCATCGCCCACTCTCCAATCACCCGCTACATCAGCCCCGACCGGTTCGAGCGCGAGATGTCAGCCATCTTCAAACGCCGCCCCGTGGTGCTGGCGCAAAGCTCTGAACTGACGGGCGAAAACGCATTTCTGACCAAACGCTTTCTGGATTTGCCGGTGTTGCTCATCCGCGATGGTGACGGGCGTGCGCAAGCCTATCTCAACGTTTGCCGCCATCGTGGTGCCACGCTGGAGCGCGACGCAGGTGGCTGCAAACGTGTCTTCACCTGCCCTTACCATGGCTGGTCATGGGACAATCAGGGCGATCTGCGCGCTGTTCCCCACGAAGACCAAGGCTTCCCCGAGTTGATGCGCGCCGAACGCGCCTTGCGCAGCCTGCCTACGGCCGAAGCCTTTGGCTTCATCTGGATCATCGCCAACCCTGAGACGTCTGAAATGCCAGATATCGAAACGTGGATTGGCGCGGAATTGGCAAAAGATTTCAATTGGATGGACCTCGCAGATCATCGGATCGCGCAAATCGAAACGGTCGATATTGCCGCCAATTGGAAAGTGCTCATCGAAGGCGGGCTGGAAGCCTATCACTTCCGCGTCGCCCACAAGAACACGATCGCGCCCTACTTCATGGACAACCTCTCCCCCTACCAGATCTATGGCCCGCACATGCGCGGCGTGCTGCCTCGCACCACAATGCCTGATCTGTCGCAAACCGACGAAACAAGTTGGGAAATCCGGCGCGACGCCAATCTGCTTTATACCGTACTGCCCAGTATGCAGATGCTGGTTCAACAGGACCACGTGATGTGGTTCCATTACGAACCTGTCAGCATTGACTGCACGCGCATCCGCATGGCCACGCTTGTTCCCAACAGCGTCCCGCAGACAGACGAGATGGAGGAACACTGGGCCAAAAACCAACTGATCACAAAAACCGCATTGATGGAAGACTTTGATCTTGCCGCAGAAATTCAGTCCGGCTTTGCCTCACGCGGCAACCCGAGCCACATCTTTGGCCGTTACGAAGGCGCGTTGAACCGGTTCAACGCTGCGGTCGAAGAGATGATCCAGGGATAGCCCTCGGTTTATTCAGAACGCTGCGCCTCAATCTCGCGCCAGCGTGCCACGTTGCGGTTATGCTCGGCCAAGGTCTCGGCAAACGCGTGACCGCCGGTGCCGTCGGCAACGAAGAAGATGAAATCCGTGTCGTCCGGCTGCCCCGCCGCCAACAACGCGGCCCGGCCCGGATTGGCAATCGGGGTGGGCGGCAGCCCATCGATCACATAGGTGTTCCACGGCGTTTCACGCCGCAATTCGCTTTGCCGCAGACCCCGGCCCAGAACGCCCTGCCCTTTGGTAACGCCATAAATCACCGTTGGGTCCGTTTGCAGGCGCATTCCCCGGTTCAAGCGGTTCACAAACACGCTCGACACAAGCCGCCGCTCTTCGGCCACGGCGGTTTCCTTTTCGATGATCGACGCAAGCGTCAGCAATTCCTCAGGCGTCTCAATAGGCAGATCCGGTTGACGCTCAGCCCAGGCTTCAGCCACCCATTGCTCTTGCTGCGACCGCATCTGCGCCAAAAGCTCGGTCCGGCTGTCACCGCGCGCCACCTCATAGGAATTGGGCGCCAGCGCCCCCTCGGGCGGCACCTCATCCACCGTCCCGTCCAGCACATCGAGCGCCTTAAGCGCCTCAACAATCTGCCACGACGTCACGCCTTCGGCCAAGGCAATGCGATAGCGGGTATCGGCCTCTCCGCGCACGCGGGTGTATTCTTCGGGCCGCGCCTCGTCTGAGAGCAACGAAAATTCGGCCTTTTCCTCAAACCGGTTGGTCGCCGGGTTCAGCTCGCGCACCTGCGCCACCACTTGCGTGACACCAATCCGATAGATCACCTCGGTCCCGCAGGTGTTGGCCCCACCACGAGTCACGATATCGACGATCTCGGCCATCGATGCTTCGGGCGGCACAAGGAAAGAGCCCGCTTTCAGGCGGGATGTCTTTTCTTCGTAATCGGCCCCGATGCGGAAGATAGACGCGCTCGACACTGCACCCTGTGCTTCCAGATCCGTGCTGACCGCGCGCATGTTGGATCCGCGATCCACTTGCAAACAAATCGCCTGCGCCAGCGGACCGGGCGCGGAATAAGTGCCCCGCCCCCACAAGATCACGCCGCCCAGCAAAAACAGGGCGACGATCAGAAAGGTAATCCCGTTCGACGCAACGCTGCGCCACATATCACGCCACCTTCGTGAAGATCACGCTGGCATTGGTGCCCCCAAACCCAAAGGAGTTCGACAGCGCCACATTCACCTCGCGCTCCCGCTTGGCATTCGGGGCCAGATCGACAGCCGTTTCCACCGCTGGATTGTCGAGGTTGATCGTCGGCGGGCACACCTGATCGCGGATCGCCAAAATGCAGAAGATCGCCTCAATCGCACCTGCAGCACCCATAAGGTGCCCCGTGGCGGATTTGGTCGACGACATGGTCACATTCGCAGCCGCATCGCCCAACAGACGTTCGACCGCGCCCAATTCGATAGTGTCGGCCATCGTCGAGGTGCCATGCGCGTTGATATAGTCAATGTCCGACGGCGCCAGCCCTGCGTTGCGCAGCGCGGCCTTCATCGATCGTTCACCGCCTTCGCCATCCTCCGAGGGGGCGGTGATGTGGTAGGCGTCGCCAGACAGGCCATAGCCCTTGACCTCGGCGTAAATCTTGGCGCCACGCGCCACCGCATGTTCGTATTCTTCCAACACGACAACACCCGCGCCTTCGCCCATCACAAAGCCATCGCGGTCCGCGTCATAGGGGCGCGAGGCGCTTTTCGGATCGTCGGCGCGCTTGGTCGACAGCGCTTTGCAGGCGTTGAACCCTGCAATCCCGATCTTACAGATTGCGGCCTCTGCACCGCCTGCAACCATCACATCCGCATCGCCAAATTGGATCAGACGCGAAGCATCGCCAATCGCATGAGCGCCCGTTGAACAGGCCGTCACAACCGAATGGTTCGGGCCCTTGAACCCGTATTTGATGCTGACCTGACCCGAAATCAGGTTGATCAGAGCGCCCGGAACAAAAAAGGGCGACACCCGGCGCGGGCCTTTTTCTTCCATCACGATGGTGGTGTTGGCGATAGAGTTCAAACCGCCGATGCCCGACCCAATCAGAACCCCGGTGCGTTCCAGGCTTTCCGTGTCTTCCGGCATCCAGCCGGAATCCTCGACCGCCTGCTGTGCGGCGGCCAGCCCGAACATGATGAACGTATCGACTTTGCGCTGTTCCTTGGGCGGCATGTAGGCGTCAGCATCAAAGCTGTCGTCGCCTTCCAGCGGCACTTCGCAGGCATAGGTCGTGGTCAGACCTTCGGTGTCAAAACCCGTGATCGGTCCTGCTCCGCTTTCGCCATCCAGGATACGACGCCAGCTTGCATCCACCCCATCCGCCAATGGAGTTACCAAGCCCAGTCCTGTCACAACTACTCTACGCATATGCGGTCTGCCCCTTTGTTTGCGCGCGGCACCGTTCCGCCACGCCCTGACGCCGCTCTTACCGCGCGCAGGACATGGCTTTCAAGTCCGCGTCGCGGCAACTTGCCGGGCAATAATGCCCAGCGCAGTGGTTAAGAATTGCGCGGCACAGCGCGCACCCACGCCATCGGTGTCACCAGACGGCATGAATTCAACCATGGCGAAACCCGCGATCCGGCCCCGGTCGGCCACCCCTTTGATCAAGGTGATCACGTCTTGATAGCTTAGCCCACCCGCCGTGGGTGCGATGACCGCTGGCATGATCGACGGGTCCAGCGCATCCACATCAAAGCAGATCACCACATCCGCGCCCTCCGGCAACGCCGCAATCGCGCGGCTCAACCCACCGGGCAGCTCATGCGCGGGGATCAGCGTCGCGCCATAGGCCTGTGCGCCTGCCAGCGCATCCGGCCCGGCAGAGCCCACACCGCGCTGGCCCACCTGCACGATGGTGCCCACATGATCCATCTCAGAGGCGCGGCGCATGGTTGAGCTGAGGCCTAGCCGTTCGCCCTGTACCTCGTCGCGCCAATCGATATGGGCATCAATCTGCAGAATGTGGATCGGGCGGTCATATTCTCCCAGCATCGGCGTGGGCACGGAATCGTCGCCGCCCAAGAGCACCGGAATACGCCCCGCATCAAGCAGGGTGCGCGTGCGTGTGGCAATCCGGCTGCGCATCTCGGCGGCGTCGTCTGTCCAGGGCAGATCGCCCGCATCCGAAACGCTGACCTCGGGCGGCACCATCGGGCCGCCGAGATCAAAGTTGATGCGGGTCAAAGGCCCGGCATAATCCGCGCCACCCTCGCGAATGGCCTGCGCCCCGCCCGCGCAATAGGCCCCGACTGAGGCATAGGGCGTCGCACTGTCGGCACCAAACAAGACGATGTCGGCCGTATCGCCTTGGGGCATTCCCAGAAACGTGTCCGTCTGGCCACCGCCCAACATGTCTTGCAAACGTGGCATGTGTTAGCCCTCTGACACGCCAGCTTCGGCGAAGGTGGCCATGCCGGAATGGCAGGCCAAGGCGCATTTGACGATGTTGATCGCCACCGCCGCGCCCGAGCCTTCGCCCAACCGCAGACCCAAAGAGATCAACGGCTCTTTGCCTAGCGCACTCAACAGCCGTTCATGTGCCCCTTCGGCGCTCAGATGCCCGGCCACCACATGGTCTAGCGCGCCATCGGTTGTTTTGGCCAATGTGGCCGCTGCGGCCGACGCGATAAAGCCATCGAGCACGACGGGAATACGCAGCTGACGCGCGCGGGCCATGGCCCCGGCCATCGCCGCAATCTCACGCCCGCCGAGGCAACGCAGGATGTCCACCCCGTCACCAGCCTGCCCGTGTTTGGCGACACCAGCGGCAACAACCGCCTGTTTGTTGGTCAGCGCGGCCCCTTCGACGCCCGTGCCCCGCCCGGTCCAATCGTCACCGCCAAAAAGCGCTTGTGCGATGGCAGAGGCTGATGTCGTGTTGCCGATGCCCATTTCGCCCACGGCCAAAAGGTCTGCTGTGTCATCCACCGCGTCCCACCCTGTGCGGAGGGCTGCGACCACCTCGGCTTCGGTCATCGCGGCGGTTTCGGTGAAATCTGCGGTGGGGGTGTCGAGATCCAGCGCATGTACGTTCAACGTGGCGCCAGCCGCTTTGGCCAGTTGGTTGATGGCGGCACCACCATGTTCAAAGTTGGCCACCATCTGCACAGTGACTTCGGACGGGAAAGCCGACACACCTTTGGCGGCAACTCCGTGGTTGCCCGCAAAGATGATGATCTGCGGCGCGCTCACCTGCGGGGCCGCATCGCCGCGCCAGCTGGCGTACCAGATCGCAAGATCTTCCAATCGGCCCAACGCGCCCGGCGGCTTGGTCAATTGCCCGTTGCGCTCTTCCGCGCCTGCGCGCGCCTCTGCATCTGGTGGCGTGTTCTCGGCCAAAATTGCCCGAAACCCGTCCAATGACTCAAATGCCATAGCTTGCTCCCTTGCCCTAAACTGCAGGCCTCATTACCCAATCACTCAGCAACATCAAGGGAGGCCCGCGACATGCGCCAAACCGGAACCGACTTTGCGCTCAAAGATATCACGATTGCAGGCATTTTGCTGACCCGTCTGCCACTGCCGCATCTGGACAAAGAGGATTTCGCCGATCAGGCCCGCTCGGTTTGGGCCTATCCACTGATCGGGCTGGGCCTTGGATGTGGCGCGGCGTTGGTCTTTGCCATCGCGGCGGGGCTTGGCTTGCCCCAAATGGCCGCCGCCGGGCTGGCGTTGGCGCTGCTGACCGTGGTCACGGGAGCGATGCACGAAGATGGGCTGGCCGATACGGCGGATGGGCTGTGGGGCGGCTTTGACCGAGACCGCAGGTTGGAGATCATGAAAGACAGCCGCATCGGGGCTTACGGCGTGCTGGCGCTGATCTTTGTCACCGGGCTGCGCTGGATGGCACTCGCGGCCGCAGGGCCCTGGGCTCTTATCGTAAGTGCCACGGCCTCGCGCAGCCTGATGGCGCCTGTGATGGCACGTGTCCCCCACGCGCGCGGCGAAGGTCTGTCGCACAGCGTCGGCCGACCAAGCGACGCACACGCCTGGGTCAGCCTAGGCATCGCGGGGATTGTCGCGTTGCTGACCTGGGGGTTTGGCGGCGTGCTGGCCTTTGGCGTGGCGGGCGTCTGTGTCTGGGCGCTGACCCGCGCGGCGATTGCGCGGATTGGCGGGCAGACCGGAGATATTCTGGGCGCCAGCCAGCAAATATCGGAAATGGTCATCCTGCTGGCCTTGGCGGCTCTCTCAGCCTGATTTGGGCGGAAGCATTGGCTTCGAAGCCGATGAAAGGCGCGTCGACGCGCCTTCGTTGGTCGCCTTATGCGCCTGCCTTTTCTTCGAGATCGCCCGCAACCGCTTCGGCGCGGGCGGCCAGCTCTGCCAAGGCATCAGTCACATGGGCCGGCACCACAGGCACCTCTACGCGTTCAGGCTCGGCCCCGGCAGCGTTGCGCAGACCTTCCAGCTCTGCATCCCGCTCCGCCAACTGACCTTTGACCTCGGCAATCTGATCTTCCACGCTTGCCGTCTTGTCGGCCAACATCAGCCCTGCCATGAGCAACATCCGGCCTTCAGGCATCCGCCCCACCTGCTGCAACAGCGACTGGGCTTCTTCGTCCAGCATTTTGGCTGCGGATTGCAGATAATGCTCTTCGCCTTCCTGGCAGCTGACCTCAAACACACGGCCACCGATTTCGATGTTCACCTCAGGCATGATCTGTCTCCCCTTCGCCCGCACCCTGAACAAGCGGTGTCAGTGCGTCGATGATGTGCGAGGCTTCTGCCACATCCGCCGCCCGCGCGGCGCGCAACGCCTCCAACTCGGCCAGCATCGCTTTATTGATCAGATGCGGCTCGCCCACGCCAGCCTCATTGGCTTCGCGCAAAGCCTGATTGGATTGACGCAGCTGATCATTAGACTTGCGTATCCGCTGCAATTCCAGATCAAGCTCAGCCACGCGTGCCTCCGCCGCAGCCGCCGCGGCCAGCGCCTCTTCTGACGCCTCGGACTGGCGTTGCGACAGCACGCGCACCCGCTCTTCCAATTGGGCATTGGCCGTTTTTTCATCGTCCAGGGCCGCCTGCAACGCCTCTGTCTCAGCGCTACTGCCACCACTCTGATGTAACGCACTAGCCCCTGCTGAAATCCGATCCAGAGCGGCGGTGAGCCGCTGCTCAAGCGCAGTGATGTCTGTCATGTGATCCACCCGCAGTTTCTTTGTGTTTCTCCCGCACGCGTGCGAATCGCAACCCGTCCGGTATTTGTCTTAGTTTAGCCGTGCAGAAGTAGAATTGCGCCAGCTTTATTTTCAAGAGCTTGCAAGACGGCGTTCACGCTGTTTCGGGCGTGTTTGAGCATGGTGCCTTGAACTTTAGCCTTAGGCTGGTATGGAGCCAAACTGTTCGCGCTGACATCCGTCGCGCGCAGGCTGTTAGGATAAGGATCAATCCCCGTGGATCTCAACGCACTCCGCTCCGCCAATCCCGAACATTGGGCCAAGGCGACCGCCATCCGTACTTTGACGCTGGATGCTGTTGCTGCTGCCAATTCCGGCCATTCCGGTATGCCGATGGGCATGGCCGATGTGGCAACCGTGCTGTTCGAAAAACACCTGAAGTTTGACGCCGCTGCGCCAAACTGGCCCGACCGCGACCGATTTATTCTGTCTGCCGGTCACGGATCCATGCTGCTGTATTCCCTGCTCTATCTCACCGGCTATTCGGACATGACATTGGACGAGGTCAAAAACTTCCGCCAGTGGGGCTACAAAACCGCAGGCCACCCCGAGTTTGGCCACGCCCAGGGGATCGAAACCACCACCGGCCCGCTGGGTCAGGGGATTGCCAACGCCGTGGGTTTTGCCATGGCCGAAGAAATCCAGCGCGCGCAGTACGGCAAAAAGATCGTGGATCACCACACCTATGTCTTTGCCGGTGACGGTTGTCTGATGGAAGGTGTCAGCCAAGAGGCGATTACACTTGCGGGCCGCCATCAGCTTTCCAAGCTGGTTGTGCTCTGGGACAACAACAACATCACCATCGACGGCACCGTCGATCTGGCCGACCGCACCGATCAGGTGGCGCGTTTCGCCTCTGCGGGCTGGGATGTGATCGAAATCGATGGTCACAACCCCGATGAGATTGACGCGGCCCTCACACAGGCGCGCAAGAACACGCGCCCGACGATGATCGCCTGTAAAACGCATATCGCCCTGGGCCACGCCGCGCAGGACACCTCCAAGGGCCACGGCGCGCTGACCGACCCGGATCAGCTCACTGCCGCGAAAGAGGCCTATGGCTGGCCGCATGGTGCCTTTGAGATCCCGGCAGATGTCAAATCCGCCTGGGAAGCTATCGGCGCACGTGGTGGTGCCGCACGCGCAGAATGGGAGGCGCGTCTGGCCGGCATCTCCAATGCCAAGCGCACGCAGTTTGAACGCGCCTATGCGCTGGAAGCGCCGAAAAAGCTGTCGGCCACCGTCAAAGCTTTCAAAAAGCAGATGTCGGAAGACGCGCCCAAGCTGGCGACCCGCGCTGCCAGCGAAAAGGCGTTGCAGGTGCTGAACCCGATTCTACCCGAAACTGTGGGCGGGTCTGCGGACCTTACTGGATCGAACAACACCAAGACTGCGGATCTGGGTGTCTTTGACATCGACAATCGCGGCGGGCGGTATGTCTATTGGGGCATTCGCGAACACGGCATGGCCGCGGCGATGAACGGCATGGCGCTGCATGGCGGCCTGCGCCCCTACGGCGGCACGTTCATGTGCTTTACCGACTACGCGCGCCCGTCCATGCGCCTGTCGGCTCTGAT
>JABSSA010000262.1 GCA_013214665.1 Paracoccaceae bacterium | reverse complement strand
GTCAGAGCCGCCGCCCAGGACGATGTTATAGCCCTCGCCGCCGCCCGGCCCAGACACGCCCATCAATCCGATATCCCCGATATAGTGTTGCGCACAGGAATTGACGCAGCCGGTGAGGTGGATGTTGATCGGGCTATCGAGGGTGAACCGCTCTTCGAGGTGGCGCACCAATGTCAGCGCGTCTTGCTTGGTGTAGGCCATGCCAAATTTACAGCCCCACTTGCCCGTGCACGCCACGGCTCCTGCGGCAAAGGCAGAAGCGCGGGTAAACATGCCCGCAGCCTCGATCATGGCACAGGCGGCGTCCACGTCAGCGTCTGGAATATGCGGGATCAGCGGGTTTTGCCAGACTGTCAGGCGCAGGTCACCGTGGCCATAGGTTTCGGCCACCTCGGCCAGCACGCGCATCTGATCTGGCGACAATCGCCCCAGCTCTAGTGCGACGCCGATGTAATTCTGGCCCGCTTGTTTTTGCGGATGCACCCCGATGTGCGCCTGTCGGTCGATGGGGGTGCGTGGTGTGACATGCGCCAGATCAAGCCGGGTAAGTGTGACGCCGGTTTCAAAGCTGTCGAGCATGTCTTGGCTGCGCTCAAGAAACCACTCAACCCCCTCTTTTTCCAATAAATACTTGAGGCGGGCTTTCTTGCGGTTGGTGCGATCTCCGTGGTCAACAAAAACGCGCAACATGGCTTCGGCCACATCCACCGTGTCTTCGGGGCGGCACATCAAGCCGGTGTCGCGGGCGAAATCCTTGTGCCCTGTGATACCGCCAAGTGCGATGCGGCACCAAATACCCGGCTCAATCCCTTGGTCATTTTCGGTGACCACGCAGGCCAGAAATCCGATGTCGTTTGTATCGCTGAGGCACGACAAGCGACCGGCATTGTCGAAGGAGATGTTGAACTTGCGCGGAATGCCCTGCAGATCGCGGCTGCGCAAAATGCGTTGGCTCAGGCGCTTGGCCTGTGGTGTCATGTCGATCAATTCGTCGACGTCAAAACCCGCGCTTGGGGTCACGGTCAGGTTACGCGCGGAATCCGCACCTGTGCCTTGCGCGGTGAGCGCAGCGGTTTCCATACGCGTGATCAGGTCGATCACGTTGCGGGGTTGGATTTCGCGCAATTGCAGGCTGCCCCGTGTTGTGACGTGGGAATACCCACCTGCGAAGTCTTCGGCACAGGAGGCCAGAACCCGCATCTGGTGCGCCGTAAGGATGCAAGCCGGCGCCCGCAGCCGCATCATGTATCCGGGGCTGTTCGGGGTGACGTTGAAAAACCCCAAATGACGCAGCAGGAATTGATCTAACCCTTCGGCCATCTGATCACTGGCCGTCCAACGCTCAAGACTACGCCAGATATCGAGCGGGTGCAGTTTGTGCTTGGCCAGTTCTTCTTTGCACAGGTCTTCCAGCGGCACGCCGTAAAGGTTTTCTGGTTCAGGGGCAGCCGAGGACGCGCCTCCGCCGGTTTGCACCAAGCGGTGCAGGTTCAGGCGCGTCAGCACATCAGCCAGATATTGCTGTTGCTCTCGTGTAAAACCTTCAAATGGATCAGACATTCCGGTTCAACCATCTCTGCGTATCGGCATTTGCGAGCCGAGTGCGATATCGTGGGTAGAAATTCGGAAGCTCTGCGTCGGGCTTCGGGGGTCACGTATGCGTGCGAGCGCCATTACTCTCTCCCGCCATGACGCAGTGCAGCATGAAGCGCAAGGCCGCGCGGGTTATGACACCCCGGAAATACTCAGAAGGTCAAAGCGCGCACAAATTTTGAGCATGATGCCGGATCTTGGATCGCTGGCGTTACAGCAAAAGCGCCTTGTCGATCTCTGGATCAGGCCAACGCCAGGCAATCGCGCCCAGATAGTTGCCGGTTCTCACAGACACGACCGTCGTGCGCGCCGGCCCGTATCCGTCTGCTTTGCGGGTTATCCGATGCACTTTGCGGTTTCGCGCTAACTTGATGAGCCCCGACAGGGTCAACACAACGAATTCACCTTCGCCTTTAAGTGGGATATTGTGCACACTTTCCCACCCATCAGCGAGGGCCTGTTCCAGCATTTTATACGGCTTGCGGCGCTCAGGGACGGCGTGTTTCAAAGTCTTGGGTCTTTCATCAGTCATATATACCGTAGCACGGTAGATGCTTCGTGAACATCGGTCATTCTACCGTAAACGCCCATGAGGCCGAGATCTGTTAACGTGCTTCACCGCAATTTAAACAGGAAGGCAAATCACAAATGGTAAAATACTGCATAAACGCACATTGAGGGCAGGAAAATCACTCAATGGTAGAAATAGCCCAAGAACTAGGCAGGCGATTTTCCGTGGATTCGGCCCGGTGGTTATGCGTAGTGCTTATTCTTGCTCATCTTGCCCAGCCCGGGATTTAGGCTGTTGGTCGGATCACAGCATTTGTAGTGATTTTGCAGATCCGGCTTGGCTGCATACAAATGGCCGACGTTATGCTCAGCCGGATATTCAGCCCCACGTTTATCCAAAATTTCAAGCATCGCGGCTTTGACCGCCTTGGGGTCTTCGCCACGCTTGACGATGTAATCCTGGTGCAGCACGTGGCAGAAGAAGTGGCCGTAGTACATCTTGGCCACAAGTTTATCTTCGATGTCGTGCGGTAAGACTTCGGACCAATCCTGATCATCCCGACGCAACGCGATATCAAGCGCCAAAACATCCTCCACCTCGCGCTGATGCACCGCCTGATAACGCACCGCGGCCCCCGCCGCCGAAAAGCGGTGCAGCCCAGCTATTTTGGCCTCATGGTCATCACATTCGAAAAAGTCACCGGGCGCTTCGGAGAACAGCTTTTTGAGATAGCTGCGCGCTTCATCAATGCCGCCGTCGCGCATCTTGAGGATCAGGTGGTGATTGTACTGCGCTCGGAAAGCCCCCATGCGTTTGGGCAAAATACGTGGCCAAAGCGCGGCCAGCCCTTGCATGAACCGGTCGGTCAGAGCTTTGGGCAAGAGCGGAATCTTGTTCAATCGCGCGTCCAGCGCCCCTTTGATCGCAAAGAAAAGCGGCAAACGCTCTGTGCCGAACTTGTCGATCATCACCAGCGTGTCTTTGCCGTAACGCTCTGAAATATCGTAGCATTCCGCATGCATATATTCACCCGAGACAGGCAAATGTTCAAAGTCTTGCAAAATGTCGCGTCTAAGTCGGGTCAAGACATCCGGGTAGTTTACGCCGATATAAAACGTGCGCTCTTTCTGGTGGGCGGGATAGGTATCCAGCCGCGCGGCAAACACTGCCAACTTGCCCGCACATCCCGACGCCTCATAAAGCCGCGTGCCATCCGCATTAAACCGCGCCGGCGTCGGTTCATCAATCGCGCGCACCCGCGCACCATAGTCGGAGGCAGAGGCTTTGCGGTTGGTAGTTTCAACACCGTTTTGCGCGTAATCGCCTGTCTCAAGCCGCGTCAGAATCTCTTCGGGTGTGGTGCCCAAGTCAAGGCCAAGGTGGTTGACCAACTCCAGCTCTCCGGCCTCTGACACGCGCGCATAAAGCGCGAGTTCTGTGTAGGATGGCCCCCGTTCGACCAAAGAGCCGCCGGAGTTGTTGCAGACCCCGCCAATGATCGACGCACCGATGCAAGACGATCCAATCACAGAATGTGGTTGGCGTTTGAGCGGCTTAAGCAGCTTCTCCAAGGCAAATAGCGTAGCACCTGGAAAACTGATGATCTGTTTGCCCTCGTCAAGCAGGTGGATCTGATCCATCCGGTTCGTCGACATCACAACGGCGGGCCGGTCATAGGTGCCATTGGGGGTTGAGCCTTCGGTCAGCCCTGTATTGGCCGCTTGCATGATCACCACCACGTCGGCGGCCACACAGCACTGCAAAACGCGCCATTGTTCCAACAGCGAGCCGGGCCGCACCACGGCAATCGCCTCACCCTGCCCAGAGCGGAACCCCTTGCAATAACGCTCCATCGCGCGCGGATGCGTCAGGACGTGTTTGGGCCCGACGATCGATTTGAACTGATCAACGAGTTGGGATGTTGTGGTATCGAGTGGCATGTTGCGCACCTTTCTTGCCTGTGCGGAGCAAAAACACCCAAAAGACTAAAAGCAATTCCACACCATGTCACATCCGGGAAACTGGGTATGACATCGGGATTTGCGGAAAGCTGAATGAAATCAGTGGTACCCAAGGCCGGACTCGAACCGGCACGCCCGTTAAGGCGGGGGATTTTGAATCCCCTGCGTCTACCATTCCGCCACTTGGGCACTTGGTTCCGTCTACATCCCTCAAAAAGCGACGTCCAGCGCAAATCGCTTGACGTGATGCATTGAGCATGGTCCGTGCGGTTTCATGTTGCGCAAGCTCTATGACTGGACCATGGCTCAGGCCGAAGCCCCCTATGCTCTTTGGGTGTTGGCACTGGTCGCTTTTGTTGAAAGCTCGGTCTTTCCCATTCCACCCGACGTGCTGATGATTCCCATGATCATCGCCCAACCCAAACGCGCGTGGCTGATCGCTTTGATTGCCACAGTCTCATCGGTGGCGGGTGGCGTTTTGGGCTATGCCATCGGCGCATTTGCATGGGACACACTGGGCGAGCCGATTCTGTCGAGCCTGGGCAAAGCCGATGCGATGGCCGCATTCAGCGAACGGTTCAACGGTGTGGGCTTTTGGGCCGTTTTGGCGGCGGGTGTCACGCCGTTTCCCTACAAGGTGATCACCATCATGTCGGGGTGGACTGCGATGCCGTTCATGACCTTCCTTGTTACGTCTATCATCGCCCGTGGGCTGCGCTTTTTCGTGGTTGCGACCATTTTGCGCGTGGCAGGGGCGCCCGCACG
>JABSSA010000261.1 GCA_013214665.1 Paracoccaceae bacterium | reverse complement strand
CCGGTGCTTTTGTCCAACGGCAACCCGATTGCGTCGGGGGATGGTTGGGCCGAATGGCATGATCCCTGGCCCAAACCCGCCTATCTCTTTGCGCTGGTTGCCGGTGATCTGGTGGCCCACAAAGACAGCTTCACCACAATGGAAGGCCGCAACGTGGATCTCGCCCTCTGGGTGCGCCCCGAGGATGCAGGCAAATGCGACTTTGGGATGGAGGCGCTGAAAAAGTCCATGACGTGGGACGAAAATGTCTATGGCCGCGCCTATGATCTGGATGTGTTCAACATTGTGGCCGTAGATGATTTCAACATGGGCGCGATGGAGAACAAGGGGCTGAACATCTTCAACTCTGCCGCTGTGCTCGCCTCACCCGAAACCTCGACCGATATGAACTTTGAACGGATCGAGGCGATCATTGCGCATGAGTATTTCCACAACTGGACCGGCAACCGGATCACCTGCCGCGATTGGTTTCAGCTGTGTCTGAAAGAAGGGCTGACCGTGTTCCGCGATGCGCAATTCACGTCAGACGAACGCTCGGCCCCGGTCAAGCGGATCGGCGATGTGATCGACCTGCGCGCGCGTCAGTTCCCCGAAGATCAGGGGCCGCTGGCACATCCGGTGCGGCCTGAGAGCTTTCAGGAGATCAACAACTTTTACACCGCGACCGTCTATGAAAAGGGCGCAGAGCTGATCGGGATGCTCAAGACGCTGGTGGGCGATGCGGCCTATGCTAAGGCGCTGGATCTGTATTTTGAGCGTCACGATGGGCAGGCCTGCACAATTGAGGATTGGTTTGCCGTGTTTGAGGCGGCAACGGGCCGCGACCTGCAACAGTTCAAGCGCTGGTACAGTCAGGCGGGTACGCCCCATGTCGCGGTGGAAGAGGCTTACGACGATGGCACCTATACGCTGACCCTGCGCCAGCACACGCCGCCCAGCAAGGCCACGCCAGACCCGCTGCCGCTGACCATCCCGGTGGCCGTGGGGCTTTTGGGGGCAAACGGGGATGAGGTGGTGCCGACACAGGTGCTGGAGCTCTCGGAGGCCAGCCAAAGCTTCAGCTTTGCGGGGCTCAGCGGCAAACCGGTGGCGTCTATCCTGCGCGGCTTTTCTGCGCCGGTGATGCTGGATCATACGCCTGATCACGCCTTTTTGCTGGCGCATGACACCGATCCGTTCAACCGCTGGGACGCGGCGCGCGCTTTGGCGCGGCAATCGCTGATCGCCACGGTGACAACGGGGGCCGCGCCGGATGGCGATTGGCTGGCCGGAATGCAGACCGTGCTGCGCGACAACTCGCTGGAGCCAGCCTACCGCGCGCTGATGCTGGGGCTGCCGGGGCAAAGCGAACTGGCCGCCGAGTTGCATCGCCAGGGCGAAGTGCCCGACCCGGACGCCATCTATGCCGCGTTGGACGGGATGAAAGCGGCGCTGGCACAGCATATCGCCGATGATCTGCCCGCGCTTTACGCCGATCATCAGGTGACCGGGGCCTATGCGCCGGATGCCGATCAATCGGGGCGGCGCGCCTTAGGCAATGCCGCGCTGTCGCTGCTGACGCGGCTGGATGGCGGCACAACCGCCGCCGCGCAGTTTGATCAGGCCGACAACATGACACAGCAATTGTCGGCCCTGGCCAACCTGATCCGCGCAGGCAATGGTGATGCGGCGCTGGCGCAGTTTGAGGCGCGCTGGAAAGACGACCGTCTGGTGATGGACAAATGGTTTGGCCTGCAAATCGGAGAAGCCAAGCCAGATGACGCGGTCGACACCGCAACCGCGCTGACCAAGCACAGCGATTTCAACTGGAAAAACCCCAACCGCTTCCGCGCCACCTTGGGCGCGTTGGCGATGAACCACGCCGGGTTCCACGCCAAGGATGGCTCGGGCTATGCCCTGCTGGCGGATTGGCTGATCAAGCTGGATCCGGTGAACCCGCAGGCCACGGCGCGGATGTGTTCGGCGTTCCAGACCTGGCGGCGCTATGACCAGATCCGCCAACAGCTGATCCGCGCGCAATTGGAGCGGATCGCCAGCCAAGACGGGCTGAGCCGCGACACCAACGAAATGATCACCCGTATTCAGGAGGCTTAGGCCATGACACAGCGACCCGTATGTTTGATCACAGGCGCCTCGGTTGGCATCGGCGCGGCCTGCGCCGAACTGGCAGCGGCGCGGGGATACGACCTTGTGCTGAACTACCGCAGTGATGATGCCAGCGCCGAAGCGGTGGCCACCACGTGCTGCGCGGCTGGGGCTACGGTGCATCTGGCCAAAGGGGACGTGGCAGAGCCGGACGACATCGCGCGCATCTATGCGCAGGTGGACGATAACTTTGGCCGCATTGACGCGCTGATCAACAACGCAGGCATCGTGGGCCAAACTGCGCGGCTCACCGATATGGACCACGCCCGCCTGCACCATATGTTCGCGGTCAACGTCTTCGGCGCGATGCTGGTCGCCAAAGAGGCCGTGACCCGGATGGAGGCGCAAGGCACCGGCGGCGCGATTGTGAACCTGTCTTCGGCCGCCGCGCGGTTGGGATCGGGCGGGCAATACCTGGACTACGCCGCCTCCAAAGCCGCCATCGACATTTTTACCAAAGGTCTCTCTGATGAGGTGGCCCCCCACGGCATCCGAGTGATGGCCGTGCGCCCCGGCATCATCGCCACCGACATTCATGCCAAAGGTGGCGAACCGGACCGCGTGGCGCGCATGGCCCCCCTGGTGCCAATGAAGCGGGAAGGATCGGCAATGGAAGTGGCGCAGACCATCCTGTGGCTGATGTCGGATGAGGCAAGCTATGTCACCGGATCAACGCTGGACGTGACCGGGGGCCGCTGATGCAGCCCTATGCCTTTGAGCGCACCGCGCGCACCCGCACCACGGCGGTTGTGGTGGCGGCCATCTGGATTTTTGCCGCCTTCGCCGTCTGGGCCTTTGATGCGTCGCTGGTGTTAATGGCGCTGCTGATCCTGTTCACCGCCCCTGCGCTTTATGATTTGGTCTCAAACCGCAAATCCGGTCTACGCATAGATGCGGACGGTCTGCATTGGTATTCCGGGCGGCGCACCGGCGATGTTGCCTGGTCCAAGATCGACCATATCCGCCTCGACACCCGACTGGATTTCAGCGTGCGGGCCAGCGCTGTGCTGGTCACAGGGCGCAAATTACGCCTTCCGCTTGAAGCGATTCCCAAGGCAGAACAACTGGAAGCTGTACTGCAAGATCGCGATATCGAAACGCGCCGCCATCATTTTTCGCTTTTAGGATAAGAGCTTGACGCTAATTAGCGCCAACTCTTCACCTGTCAGCGATTCGCCAACAACAGAAAAGACGCTACCAATAAGGGAATATTCATTGGATCGGATACTGCCATCCGACGCAATGCCACGCGCATACCTAGAAAAATGCGCCGAATTTAACCACATTTTTGCCGCTCAAAATGCTGGTTCGCCTCAAAGGTGAGTAAACGTAACCGATGCGGGAAGTTTATATGAATAAGGCAGGCGGTTTCAGGCCAGCTGCCCGATCTTTCCCTTGTCGTGCCACGATCCTGCCCGAATGTCCGCCCATACGAGCATTGTTATTTGGTTGGACGAGTTACGATGACCCTTGCAGAAACCCTCATGGCCTTTGTGGGCCGTATGCGCCAGTCGCGCGAACCTAACAAGCTGAAGATGGACCCAGATGGGGTTCTGCAAGGCTCCGGTTCGCTGAAATTTTATCAGCCCGAAGTTGTAACACGGCCTGAAGAAAAACAAGGCGCCAATGCCGCTGCAACGGCCATCAAACGTGCAACCGCCACTGCTGGCAAAAACCAATCCCCCGCTCTGGCCCGTGCCCTTTCCATTCCCTGCCCAGATCCCACAGCAGAAGATCGCGACCGTGACCGCCATCAAGGCCACGGCACGGCAATGGCACGTCAAGAGCGTTGGACCGATATCGCCGAATTGATGGAAGAGGCTGATACGGAACGTAAAAAGACCAGCGGTGGCATGCCAATCGCCGAACTCCTCAGCTATGGCGCGCGTGCGGATGTCGTCTCTGCCGCCGAACATGCGTTGATCTCTGGCAAGCCCGACCATGATGCCCCCCTGCTGGACGGTATCGAAGCGCTGGAAGAGGTGTTGGCTGAATTCCCAGATAACCCATGGATCGCAACCATTGTCGCTTCGGCGCATATGGACATCGGTTGGGCGTGGCGCGGCACCGGCTGGGAAGCCGAAGTTCGCGCGCAGAACAAAGCGGCCTTCGAGGCGCATTTTGATCGCGCGGCAGACATTCTTGATCAATTTGATGCGGTTGAGCTGAACGCGCCTATCCTTGCGGCTGCAAAATGCGCGCTGGTCGCGGGAATGAAGGTGCGCAGCGATCAGCTTGTCAAAGCCTACGACACTTACATCGACCTTGACCCTGAAAACGCGCGCGCATTGCGTGCGTTTGGCGCACATCTCTTGCCACGCTGGCATGGCAGCTACGAACAGTTGGAACTTAACGCGCGCCGCGTGTCTGGCCGCCACTTCGAAGTGTGGGGATCAGGCGGATATGCGTTGGTCATGCTTGATGCGATTTCGTCCGATGCCGAAGCCTGCAAGCGCCTCGATCTTGAGTTTTTCGTTGAAGGCCTGCGCGACATTCTGGATCGCTGCCGTGATCAGCACACCGTGAACCTTCTGGCAGCCTATTGTGCCAACACGATGGGCAATTCCAGCACGGGCGATGACGAAGCCGATTTCATTCGCGCTCGCATCGCCGATAGTGCCGAATGGATCGTGCGCGGCAAGCTCAAAGAACTGCACCCGATGATCTGGGCCCATGCGGCACGCGGATTTGACAACGCATTGCGCGTACGCTGCGCCGAACGCTTTGCCGCATCAGGCTATGCAGATGCGCTGCGCGTGATCACCGATATCTATCGTGGTGAAGCGTCCCGTCAGATGCGCCAGAGCTTTTCGGCCAATTTCAGCGAGCGTCAGCCGCAAACAGCCTGAAGCCGCTTCGCCGCAGAGGCCAAAAGCCAGCGCGAATACCATGTGTGAAACCCAAGCAGCAGCTTGAACACCCAGCCAAGATCGGCGGGGCCATTGCGCGTGGGGTGTTTGGGATAAACCGCCGAGCCAAATCGCACTCGCGTGCCATCGACGGCCAGCCATGATGCGGTACGCCCGCCTTTGTCTCGCAGGAATATCGTGGTCTCGGAGCGGTCCACCACGCGCCAAACGGCAAATTTGTCTGCATCCCCCACCGCCAACGCGGCCAAATCAGATTTTGAGGTCGGCGTGCGCAGAAATGTGCCCAGCAAAATACGCTCAATCCGGAAGGCGGGCGCGCTGTAAAAGGCCTCGATCACCTGCGCGAGCGACGGCGCAAAACCCAGATCCACCTCGAACGCATCCACAAACGCCCCTGTTTCCGCCGAAATGCGGTGCAGGATGCTGCCTTGCGGCACTTCAATCGGGATCACATGGGCCATGCGCCATTATGTGGTCAATTCCACCGCAATTTGGAGAGGGTCACGCGCCACAGAGGCGTTTCGCCGCGCCCTCTCTTGCGGCGTGTGCAAACCTGTCCTAAGACCAAGCCGCTTTAGAACCGCAGGAGCCACCAGATGCTGGATCTGACATATGAGTCGCCCAAACCCAAAGTGATCGCAGGTGCCAAGCACGACTGGGAATTGGTGATCGGGATGGAAGTACACGCCCAGGTCAGCTCGCAAGCCAAGCTGTTTTCGGGGGCTTCGACCGAATTTGGCGCTGAACCCAACGCCAACGTCTCATTTGTGGATTCGGCCATGCCGGGCATGTTGCCCGTGATCAACGAATTCTGCGTGGAACAGGCCGTGCGCACCGGGCTGGGCCTGAAGGCGGATATCAACCTGCATTCCGCCTTTGACCGGAAGAACTATTTCTACCCGGATCTGCCACAGGGCTATCAGATTTCCCAGCTTTACCACCCGATTGTGGGTGAAGGCGAAGTGCTGGTTGAACTGGAACCCGGCGTGGCGCGCAACGTGCGTATTGAACGTATTCACCTGGAACAGGACGCGGGCAAATCCATTCACGATATGGATCCGGCCATGTCTTTCGTGGACCTCAACCGCACCGGTGTGGCGCTGATGGAAATCGTCTCCCGCCCCGACATTCGCGGCCCCGAAGAGGCGGCGGCCTATATCACCAAGCTGCGCCAGATCCTGCGCTATCTCGGCACTTGTGATGGCAACATGCAAAACGGTAACCTGCGCGCGGACGTGAACGTGTCGATCTGTCGGCCCGGCGATTACGAACGCTATCAGGAGACACAGGATTTCTCGCACCTCGGCACGCGGTGTGAGATCAAGAATATGAACTCCATGCGGTTCATTCAGGCCGCCATCGAAATCGAAGCGCGCCGCCAGATTGCCATTGTCGAAGCGGGCGGCTCCGTGGATCAGGAAACGCGCCTCTACGACCCGGACAAGAACGAAACCCGCTCCATGCGCTCCAAGGAAGAGGCGCATGATTACCGCTATTTCCCCGATCCTGATCTTTTGCCGCTGGAGATCGAACAGGCCTGGGTCGACGATATCGCCGCCACCCTGCCCGAGCTGCCAGACGCCAAAAAGGCCCGTTTCATGGGTGATTTCGGGCTGACGGATTATGACGCCAGCGTTCTGACCGCCGAAACTGACACCGCCGCCTATTTCGAGGCTGTGGCAGACGGGCGCGACGGCAAGCAGGCCGCGAACTGGGTCATCAACGAGCTTTTTGGCCGTCTGAAAAAGGATGACACAGACATCACCGCAAGCCCGGTCAGCCCGGCGCAATTGGGCGGGATTGTGGATCTGATCGCCAAGGGGGACATTTCGGGTAAGATCGCCAAAGACCTGTTTGAGATCGTCTATACCGAAGGTGGCGACCCGGCCGAAATCGTCGAAGCCCGCGGGATGAAGCAGGTGACAGACACCGGCGCGATTGAGGCCGCAGTGGACGAGATCATCGCCGCCAACCCCGCGCAGGTCGAAAAAGCCCAGCAAAACCCGAAACTTGCGGGTTGGTTCGTGGGTCAGGTTATGAAGGCCACCGGCGGCAAAGCGAACCCCAAGGCGGTGAACGAGATCGTTTCGGCCAAGCTGGGCCTGTAGGTCCGCGCGTTCATGGCGCGCTGTGCGGTAATCGTATTGGCGGCGGGCGCGTCCCGCCGGATGCGCGGCGCTGACAAACTATTGGAAGACGTAGACGGCACGCCCCTGCTGCGCCATGTGGTGACACAAGCCATCGCCGCAGGCATTGGCCCGGTCTACGTCACGCTGCCCCCCGCGCCACATGCCAGGTACGCGGCACTTGAGGGGCTGAATGCGACGCCTTTGCCCGTCGCGGATGCGGCGGACGGCATGGGCGCAAGCCTGTCCTGCGCCTTCGGCAATCTGCCTGCGAAAACCGACAAAGCGCTGATATTGCTGGCAGATCATCCTGATCTGACGGCAGAAGATTTTCGGCACGTCGCCGGCGCACCGGGTCGTGCCCCCGCCAACCTGATCTGGCGCGCCACCTCTGAAACCGGCAAGCCCGGCCATCCGATCTGTGTGGACAAAGCGCTTTTCTCCGCTTTTGCGCGCCTCAAAGGCGACACCGGCGGGCGTCGGATCATTCAGGCTGCAAAGCCGAATGTGCATCCCGTGCCCCTGCCCGGTCAGCGCGCCACCACCGATCTGGACACGCCCGAAGCCTGGGCCGCATGGCGCAAAGAGACCGGGCGCCAATAGGGTGACGCCCGGCCCTTCTGCCACAGAACCGACGGGCTAACGCCCGCCTGATCACAGTCACAGAAGCTGTGCCTCGTGCCGCTTGAGGCTGCGCCGAGCCGCCGCATAGGCCGCGATCCCGTCCGAGGTTTCAAGTTCGGGAAACAGTTCGAGGATTTCCTGACGCTGCTCTGCGCCGACACCTGCCAGCGAATGGTCTCCGGGCTGAAAGCTCTCGGTCCAGGCGCCGTCTGACAGGATCACCTCGTGCTGATCAAACATGATGTGCAAATAGGTCACATCGGCCACATCCACGATGTCGATCCCTTCCTTCTGCACCAGATGTTTGGCCGCCACCAGCACTTCGCTTTCCTCAAAGTAATATGCGGTTTTTTCGTTTGAGATCAGAACTCTGTGGTTTGGAGAGACCATCATATCCCGCTCGGGCAGCCCTTTGCCCAGCGCCCCTTTTCGGATCATGACCGGGCGCAGATGCCGGGCTTTTTGCAAGGCCTGCGGGTCAAGATGTTTGCCACCGACCCAGCGGATTTCCTGAATTCCATTGTCGCGGGTGATCACCTTGTCGCCCACCTCAAGGCTTTCAACGCGGCGCTCGCCTGTCGGGGTTGCGATCATCGTGCCTGCGGTAAAACACGGCGTGACCTCTTCAATCTCTACGAAATCGAGCTGGCCCACCAGCGCATTGGCGCTGTCGTAATATTCGACCCGGCCATTAAAGCCGTTGCCGTTGGAATCCGGGACGGTCTTGATCACCTTCAGGCTGCCCCCCAGAGGGGCCGAACCGCGCAGATCCAGCACATCGTGGTCGGTGTTGGCCGGGTTGCCCGCATTCAGAAACAGCCCCGCGCCGCCATCCACGCTGTCGCCCACGCCAAGATCCACAAACCTGTCCGCGCCGTCATTGCCCGAAAGCACATCCGCCCCGGCGCCGCCGCTGATCAGATCAGAACCATCGCCGCCGTCGATCGTGTCATTGCCGCTGCCGCCAAAAAGCTGATCCTCATCATCCCCACCGGAAATCCGGTCGCTGCCGCCCAGACCGCGGATCGTGTCATTGCCGCCCAAGCCAAAGAATTCATTGGTAAATCGGTCTGCGGGATTTGTGCTCTCTGCGTCAAAACCCACAAGTGAATCGTTAAACTCGGAGCCAATGACGCCGTCGATCCCGCCTTGGATCGTATCGCTGTCGGCAAAGCCGCCGGCAAGCGTATTTGCGCTCAGATCAATGCGCACCGCCCCGGTGGAGGCCGAATAATCCAGATTGTCCTGCCCTGCGCCACCGTTAAAGAGATCACGACCCACGCCACCCACAAACGTGTCGTCCTGCGCACCGCCCAACAGCACATTGCGCCCTGAACCGCCAACCAGCGTGTCGTTACCGTCGCCGCCGCGAATTGTGTCATCGCCGCCGTCACCGTCGATGAAATCGTCGCCCCCATTGCCTTCGATCACATCGGCATTCACCGTGATCGTATCGCCGCCGTTGTCGGTGGGCGCATTTGCATCGTCATAGCCCAACACCATGATTTCACCGGTGTTTTCGCCGTCCACAACGCCATCGCCCATTGGGCGGGTAATATCGGCATCATAGATCGCCACATAGTCGATCTTGCCGTCGAACTCTTGCGAAAAATGATCGTTCCGCGTTTCGCGCGCACCAAACACAAAGCTGCGGCCTGTGTCTTCGTCCAGATCACCGATATCCATCGTGAAACCTGCGGTGGCGAAATCAGTCTGGTATTGTGTGTTGCTGGTTAGGTTCTGGACCTTGAAGGTACCGCCCGCGGCCGCATCCCATGTGTAGACCACATGCAGGGTGTCACCGTAGACATAGAAATCCTCGCCCGTGCTCAGCGTATGGCTGACGTCAGACCCATCGCTGCCGGTGTGATGCACTACCTGAACCTGCTGATCCTTGGTGACGCGTAGCTCGAAAAACCCGTCTGCGTGGCGGTCGCTATAAAGGCCGCGTTGCACCACCACATCAGGCGAGCCGCCCAGGTGCACATCCTGACGGAACTGCACTTCGATGGTGCCCGTGTCGGCGTCAAAAGGTGCATCCGTCTGGCCCGCATCATTGATGCGCACCTCAAATCGTTCGTTTTCATGGGCTGCGTTGTCGAGCTTTAACAGACCCCCAGGAAACGACGCGCCATTGATCGGCGTGCCGTCCTGGGCAATCCCGTCTGCCAGGCCGGTGTCCTTTACCGTCGCACCATTTACAAAGTCCCAAAGACCAACAAGATGAGCCACCGGCCCAGCAAACGTGTTACTCATTACTCTCTCCAACGCTCCACCACACATCTTCCGCGTGAAGCGATCACACACCCCAAACCTGGGCATCTCAGTAAAGCGGTCGCACACATCCGCAGAACACGCAGACGCTGTCGTCGCGCGGGAAGGCCGAGACCTTTCCAATCGAACCGCGGGAAGTACCCTGACAGCTCACACGACAATCTGATGCACACGCATCAGATGTGCGGCCGCCCCCATGACCAAATTTCTGTTGCCCCCCAGTAAGGCATGTTCTGAATACTGTCGGATTTGCGCCAAACAAAGCAAAAAATTGTTTAAAATCAGCGTGAACCGTCGTGATAAATCGTTAACGAATACAGCTTATGAGGGCAATTTCACCTCCAAAGCGTACGTTGTTAACGCATCGGCAACAGAAACCAAATCGCCGATTCTGCGTCGCTCGATAAAAATTCCCTTCTTTCAAGCAGCTACTCGAAACCCTGTTGTTTTGGGGAATGCCACAATGGTTAACGCGGTCATTTTCGCGCTCTGTCGAATTTTTGGCGCAATTCTCGGGCCACGTGCAGGCCAGTGTTTCTGGTTTTGCATCAATCGCACTTCGTGAACGGCACTGTTTTGTCAAAACTTATCCACAGGCGCTCACGATTCGCGCTTGCCGCGAAATTGCCACATTTCAGACCCCGGTTCCGTGATCGAGGGTCAGGCGCTTTTGGCCCGCTGAAGCGGCAAATCGCGTGCTGGCGTGATAACCGAATCTGCTGCGCTGGCTCCGGGCACTTGCTCGATCCGCACGCCGGCACGGGCGAGGGTTTCCGCCTCTTGGCGTATTGCCTTGGCTGTGGCCGACGCATCGGAAAAGAGCCGCACCACCCGCACGCCGCTCCGGGCATCCGCGACAAGCGCTGGCAACTGGCGATTGAGTGGCCAGGCCCCGGCCCGCTGATCCGTTTGGACGCGCTCTGCATCGCGCCGGGCCAGCTCAAGCACGGCCTCAGAGCCCGCATCGAAATAGATCACATCTGCTTCTTGCAGGCGTTGAAGCCCGCGCAAAGTCATCAAATCAACCGCGCCACTGCCTGCGCCGACAAAGGCCACCGATGTCGCGGTGCTGTGTTCTGGGGCGGCACCCGCATCAATCGCGGAGTCAATCTCCGTCATGGCCGTATCTTCGTCTTGGGCCTCCCACAGCCTGCGGGGGCTGTCTGTGAACACCCAGCGCCAGAACGCGCGGCGTTTTGTGTGATGCACTCGTGCGGCGACCCGCGCGCGCAAGCGCCCCGCCAAGGCAGCCAACCCGCCCAGATTTTGCGGCAGCGCCTGTTCCAACTGCGTTTTGATCTGGCGCGCCAAAACAGGTGCAGTGCCTTCGGTGCCGATGGCCACGATCACCGGATCACGATCCACAATCGAGGGCGTGGTCATATCGCAGAGCGCGGGCTGGTCCACCACGTTCACCAAGGCCCCGGCGGCTTTGGCCAGCCCGTGATACGCGTGATCGGCCCCCACACAGCCCGTCGCGATAAAGACCATCGCCGCCCCGTGCAAAAACGCAGGCGTCACGGGGCCCGCATGATGCGTGGCACGTCCCGATGCCACCAGGTCCGCCAGCTCATCCTCCAACACGGGGCTGGCCAAGATCAGCGTTGCATCAGATTTCAGCACCAGCCGCGCCTTTTGCGCCGCCTGCTCACCCCCGCCCACCACGATCACGCGGCGGTTCGTCGTTTTGATGAACATCGGAAAGGCTTTCATCACCCCATCCTTTTCTCAGCCTACAGGCTCATTCGGCAGCCCGTGTCTGCACCAGGCTGTTCACGATCGCCGCAATCTCGGGGCGGCATGATCCGCAGTTCGTCCCCGCCTTGAGCACGGCCCCCACACCTTCGACACTCAGCGCTTCGCCGCTTTCCACGGCGCGCGTGATGGTATGAACCCCGACATTGAAACACGAACACACAACCGGCCCCGGATCAGGCACATCCGCAGGCGTGCGGCCCGTCAGCACCCCCTTGGCCGCTGTTCCCGGCAACGTGGCGAGATGGTCGCGCATCACCGCCACAGGTTCCAGCCCCACAAAGAGTGCGGCCAGCAATCGCCCGCCTTCGCGGAAAGCCAGCCGGGTCACACCGCGCGCCGGATCGGATACGGTCGACACCTGCGCTGTCGGCAAGCCGAACATGGCGCGCGCCGCGGCCACCCAATCCGAAACGGGGCCTAGACCTGCGCATTCCATGCGATACCCGGCTTGTGTCGGCACCCGCGCCCAATACGCGCACTCAGGCGCAGGCCGCGCCAGCGACACCGCAAAGCCATACCAATCCGCCTCCCACTTACGCAGACGCACCACCGCCGCCTTGCTTTCCGGCTGGCCAGAGACGGGATCAACCTCCCCCGGCACCAACGCGTCGATCCGACCAGACGGCGCAGTCTCTCCAGTCCAGTGCATGGGCGCAAAAACCTGCCCTTGCGCCACATCTGTGGTGAGCCGCGCCCGCAAAATCGCGTGACCCACCGGGCTTGTCACTTCAACGAGATCCGCAGCGGCGATCCCCAACGAGGCCGCATCTTGCGGATGCAGGTCCAAATAAGGTTCCGCCAAATGCGCGCTCAGCCGAGGCGAGAGCCCCGTGCGCGTCATCGTGTGCCACTGATCCCGCACCCGGCCTGTGTTGAGGCGATAGGGATATTTCGGCCCGGTCCGCGCCGCCGGGGGTTTGAACGTCACCGGTAAGAGCTTGGCCTTGCCATCCGCGTGGAAAAACTGCCCATCCGCAAAGAAACGTCCGCCTGTCTTTTTCGCAGACACCGGCCAGCGTGTGGGAGACAGATCATCATAATCGGCATCGTTCATACCGGCGAGGCCCGAGATGTCGAAATCCTTGCCGAAATCACCTGCGATCTTCGACAGCGCCGCATGTTCGCGGAAAATTTGCGCAGGGGTCTGATAGTCAAAGGCCGCTTCCCAGCCCATCCTACGGCCCACTTCGGCCAGAATATCCCAATCCGCGCGCGCCTGCCCCGGCGCAGGCAACAGGCTGCGCTGCCGGCTGATGGTGCGGTCTGTGTTTGTCACCGTGCCGCTTTTCTCCGCCCAGGCAGAGGCAGGCAGCAACACATCCGCCAGCCGCGCGGTGTCCGTCTCGGCAGTGATGTCGCTGACCACCACAAAGTCACAACCGCCGATCGCATCGCGCACCGCATCCGCGTCGGGCATCGACACGGCCGGGTTGGTATGGATCACCCATAGCGCTTTGATCTCGCCTCGACCCACGGCGCGGAACATATCCACCGCTTTG
>JABSSA010000260.1 GCA_013214665.1 Paracoccaceae bacterium | reverse complement strand
CAGGGTGGCGGCGGCGGTGGCCGGCGCGGCGGCGGTGGCCCGGCGCTGACAGGTGGCACGGTTGTGCTTGGCCTGATTGCAGCTGCAGGTCTTTGGGCGTTTTCCAGCTTTTACACGGTCCGCCCGGAAGAACAGTCCGTTGAGCTGTTTTTGGGTGAATTTTCAAGCATCGGCAATCCGGGTCTGAACTTTGCGCCGTGGCCGGTTGTAACCGCTGAGGTGATCCCGGTAACGCGCGAACAGACCGAAGAGATCGGCGTGGGCGGGCGCGGCGGCGACGCGGGCCTGATGCTGACCGGGGATGAAAACATCGTCGACATTGATTTCCAGGTGGTCTGGAACATCAACGACCCGGCGCAGTTCCTCTTTAACCTGCGCGATGCGCGCCCGACGATCCGGGCCGTGTCTGAATCCGCGATGCGTGAAATTATCGCGCAATCGGATCTGGCGCCGATCCTCAACCGGGATCGTGGAGCCATTGCGGATCGTCTCAAGGATCTGATTCAGTCGACGCTCGACAGCTACGATTCCGGGGTGAACATTATCCGGGTCAACTTTGACAAAGCGGACCCGCCAGCCCCTGTGATCGACGCCTTCCGCGACGTTCAGGCCGCGGAACAGGAACGTGACCGTTTGCAGAACGTGGCGGACGCCTATGCCAACCGCGTGCTCGCCGAAGCGCGTGGTGAAGCAGCACAGCTTTTGGAAGAGGCCGAAGGCTACCGCGCCCGCGTGGTCAATGAGGCGGAAGGTGAAGCCTCACGCTTCTCGGCCGTTCTTGAGGAATACGCCAAGGCGCCGGAGGTGACGCGCAAGCGTTTGTATCTGGAAACCATGGAAGAGGTTCTGGGCCGCGTGGACAAGATCATTCTCGATGAAAACGGCGGCGGCGGTCAGGGCGTCGTGCCATATCTGCCGCTCAATGAACTGCGCAAATCCGGCGGAGGGTCAAACTGATGAGACGCTCAACATTCCTTTTGCCCATCGTGGTCGTGATTGTCGCGCTGGGCCTCTCTGCGATCTTTATCGTCGACGAACGTGAAAAAGCGCTGGTGCTTCAGTTTGGCCGTGTGGTCAGCGTGAAAGAAGACCCAGGTCTGGCTTTCAAGATCCCGCTGATCCAGGAGGTCGTGCGCTATGACGACCGTATCCTCAGCCGCGATGTTGACCCTCTGGAAGTCACTCCGCTGGATGACCGTCGTTTGGTGGTAGACGCGTTTGCGCGCTATCGGATCACGGATGTGAACCAGTTCCGCCAAGCGGTCGGCACAGGCGGTCTTTTGACCGCTGACAACCGGATCGATGGTATTTTGCGCGCCCAGTTGCGGGACGTGCTCGGTTCTGTCAGCTCGAACGACATCCTCAGTTCTGACCGTGCGGCGCTGATGTTGCGCATTCGTAATGCGGCGATTGTTGAGGCACGCAGCCTCGGGATTGAGATCATCGACGTGCGCCTGAAGCGCACCGACCTGCCGACCGAAAACCTCGATGCGACGTTTGAGCGGATGCGGGCCGAACGGGAACGGGAAGCCACAGACGAACGCGCCCGCGGTAACGAAGCTGCGCAGCGTGTGCGTGCCCAGGCCGACCGGACCGTGGTGGAGCTAACCTCGGATGCGCAACGGGATGCGGAGATTATTCGCGGTGAAGCTGATGCCCGCCGGAATGCGATCTTTGCACAGGCTTTTGGGGCGGACCCTGAGTTCTTTGAGTTCTACCGCTCGCTGACCGCTTATCAACGGTCGCTGCAGGGTGATAATTCGACAATGGTTCTGTCGCCTGACAGCGAGTTCTTTAACTACCTCAAATCGCCCACGGGCGCGCCGTCTGGCCAGTAATGGGGTTTATCCTACTTGCCCTCGGGCTGGTATTGATTGTGGAGGGGCTGGTCTATGCACTGGCCCCTTCGCTTTTGGAGCGCATGCTGGAAACCTTGCGCAGCCTGCCCGAAGGGGCGGTGCGCCAGATTGGCCTGTTGTGTGTGGTCTCTGGCCTCGCGCTGCTGTGGGGCGCGCATCAGCTCGGCGTGTTTTAGGCCGTAGGCCGGTGTTCCCCTTCGCGCATAGTATTGGGTGGCAAGCGTTGTCTCGCCCACGCTTGGCGCACATCCGCTCATGGGCCACTTTTTCAGCCCCACATCACGACATCGTCACGAGCTGTTGAAACCTGTTCAACGCGTTCCATCTTTAATGTTGCAACTATGTCACCCTAGATGCAGTCTGACGCGTATCCCCGCGGCACAATAGTAACCCGGCCTTTCCAAAGGGCCATTACGATAAATCAGGAGAGTTCCATGCAGCCAAAGGCTCTGGCCCTGTCGAGACACCAAGAAACACCCCAATTATTCCGTGCCCTGTGGCTGGGCGCGCTCACGCTGGCGTTTGTGCTGGCACAGGCGCTCATGTCACAAGCCCGGCCTGACAGCCTGGCGCCGCTGGTCGATGACATCAGCACATCGGTGGTCAACATCACCACTTCCACAACTGTGGCCCGCCAGACCGGCCCTCAGGGCGTGGTGCCCGAGGGTTCCCCTTTCGAAGATTTCTTTCGCGATTTTCAGGATCGCAACGGTGGTGAAGGCAACCGCCCCCGCCGCTCCAGTGCGTTGGGCTCGGGCTTTGTGATTTCCGAAGACGGCTATGTGGTCACCAACAACCACGTGATCGAAGGCGCGGATGAGATTTTGATTGAATTCTTCCCTGGGGAAGGCCAGCCGGAAGAACGTCTGCCTGCCAAAGTGATCGGCACGGACAAGAACACAGACATTGCGCTTTTGAAGGTAGAAGCGGATGGCCCGTTGAAATTCGTGCCTTTCGGCAATTCCAATGACGCCCGCGTTGGCGATTGGGTTGTTGCGATGGGTAACCCGCTGGGGCAGGGCTTT
>JABSSA010000026.1 GCA_013214665.1 Paracoccaceae bacterium | reverse complement strand
GAACCCGCGCGGGGGCATCGAACTGGATGTGACCGTCTCGCGCCTGGGGGCGGAGCATTTTCACCTGACCTCCGGTGCTGCCACGCGCCAGCGCGATCTGTCATTCCTGCGCCGGGCTTTGCCAGCTGATGTGACGCTGCGGGATGCGACGGAGGCGTTTTGCACTCTGGGCGTGATGGGGGCCGGTGCCGCCGCCGCGCTTGAGGCGGCTTTGCCGGGGCAATCCTGGGCCGGTGCCGCCATGGGCGAGGTGCGCAGCTTTCATCAGGATGGCGCGCCCCTCAGGGCCACGCGGGTGAGCTTTGTGGGTGAATACGGCTGGGAACTGACCCTGCCCAACGCAACCGCCGGGGATGTGTTTGCCAAGCTCGCGGGTGCAGGTGCCACGCCGCTGGGGCATTTCGCGCTGGATGGCTGCCGCATTGAAAAGGGGTTCAAGCATTGGGGCCATGACATCGGCCCGACAATCACCCCGATCGAAGCCGGTTTGGGCTTTACCATTGATTGGAGCAAAGACTTCGCCGGAAAATCCGTGCTCGCCGCTCAGAAAGAGCAGGGCGTGGCGCAACGGCTGGTGCTGTTGCAGATCGATGGTGCGGCGCTGATGCTGCACGATGAACCTGTGTTCGAAGAGGGCCGCGCCGTCGGGTTAACGACCTCTGGCGCCAGAGGGCCGCGCACGGGGCTGAACCTGTGCTTTGCCTTGATCGAAACCCCACAGGGCGAAACCCGCGCGGAAACATTCGCCCGCACATTCACCGTTCGGGTGGCGGGCCGGGATTACCCCGCCCACCCCCTGCCAAAAGTTCCCTTTGATCCCGCCGGGAAAAGGATGCGCTCATGACCTCATCCCAAGTTGTCATTATCGGAGGCGGCGCCATGGGCGTTTCGCTGATGTATCATCTGGTCAAAGCTGGCTGGTCCGAGGTGTTGCTGGTCGAAAAGAACGACCTGACCCATGGCTCCACCTGGCACGCGGCGGGGCTGTGCACGCATTTCGCCCACAATGCGACGATCCAGGAATTGCGCGCCACCTCTGTGCGGCTCTATCGCGATATCCTGCCCCGCGAAACGGGCCGCGATTGCGGGTTTCACCGCTCTGGCGCGATGCGGATCACCCGCAACCCGGACCGGATGGATGAATTCCGCCATGTTGCGGGCCTGTCGGATTTCACCGGCTATCCGCTGGAGGTGCTGACGCCGGAACGCATCGCGGAACTGCATCCGCTGGCGCGGCTCGATGGGTTGCTGGGCGGGATCTATGAGCCCGATGACGGGCATGTGGACCCGACGCTGGCCACCAATGCGATGGCCGAAGTGGCGCGCAAAGGCGGCGCGCAAATCTGGCGCAATTGCCCGGTCACAGCCATCCACCGCGAAGCCTATCATTGGCGCGTAGAGACCGCCAAAGGCCCGGTGCAAACCCAGCATGTGGTCAATGCGGCCGGCACTTGGGGCTGGGAAATCGGCCATATGATGGGGCTCAACATCCCGTCGGTGCCGGTGCTGCACCAATACCTTGTCACTGACAGCGTCGGCATCGTGCAGGAGCGGATCGCGCAAGGCCTGCCCGAATTGCCGATCATCCGTGACCCGGAAGAAAGCTGGTATGTGCGGCAGGAACGCGATGGCCTGATCCTTGGCCCCTATGAGAAAGAGGCGCAGGTCTGGTCTGTGGACGGGGTGCCACCGGAATTCGGCGCCGATCTCATGCCGCCGGATCTTGACCGGGTGGAACATATCATCACCGCCGCGATGGAGCGTATTCCGGCGTTGGAAACCGGCGGGGTCAAATCGGTCATCAACGGCCCGATCACCTTTACCCCGGATGCCAACCCGCTCATCGGTCCGGCGCATGGGCTGGAGAACGCATGGCTGCTCACTGGTTCGTCCATGGGCGTGATGGAAGGCGGCGGCGCGGGATGGTTCCTGGCCCATTGGATGACCCACGGCGCACCGCCCATGGATCCGCTGGCTGTTGACAGCCGCCGCTTTGGTTCCTGGGCAGATCGCGATTTCCGCGTGGCCAAGGCGATTGAATGTTTCGGCCTGCAATTCGGCGTGCATTACCCGTATGAAGAACGCCCCGCCGGGCGCGGCCTGCGCCTGTCGCCTCTGCACGATCTGATGGTGGAACGTGGCGCAGTGATGGGCGCGGCACATGGCTGGGAACGCCCGAACTGGTTTGCGGATGGGCCGGGCGCTCAAGCCGATGAAACCTTCCGCCGCGCCAATTGGTTTGCCCCTGTGGGCCGCGAAGTGGAGGCCGCGCACACGCGCGTTGCCATGGCGGATCTGTCGGTCTTTTCCAAATTTGAGGTGCAAGGCCCAGATACCGGCGCGTTCCTCGAAGCGCTGGGGGCGAACCGCCAACCCAAACCGGGCCGCATCGGGCTGACCCATGTGCTGACCTCTGCGGGCGGCGTGCTGTCTGAATTCACGGTGTCCCGCCTGAGCGATACGCAAGCCTACCTCACCTCGGCTGCGGCGGCTGAGGAAATTGACCTGGACGTGCTGCGCAGCTGCGCCACCGGGTTCGACGTGGCGGTTTCCAACGTCACCGAAGCCTATGCCGTGATCGGTGTGATGGGCCCAAAGGCGGCGGCGGTCCTGCCGGATCTGGCAGATATGGCGTGGCTTTCGGTGCGCGAAACCCATGTGGCGGGCATCGCGGTGCGGGCGCTGCGCGTGTCCTACATTGGAGAGGCCGGTTGGGAGCTGCATGTCGCCGCTGCGGATGCGGTGGCGCTCTTTGCCGCGCTGGAGGCGCAGGCCACACCGCATGGCCTGGGCTTTTACGGGGCCTATGCGGCCAATTCCATGCGGCTTGAAAAAGGCTATCGCGGCTGGGGCAGTGATCTGACCACCGAACGCAGCCCGCTTGAGGCGGGGCTGACCCCGTTTGTGCGCAAAGAGCTGCGCGACACGCTGCGCCGGGATCCAGAATGGGACATGGTCCTGATGCAGATCGACGCCGCAGATGTGGACCCGTTTTATGCCCATGGGGTTTGGCAAGGCGATCGTTCGGTCGGGATTGTCACATCGGGGGCCTATGGCCACCGCACCGGAAAGGTGCTGGCGCTTGCCTATCTGCGCGACGCAACGGCGCGCGATGGGCTGAGTGTTTCAATCCTCGGCCAGAAGCGCCCTGCCACGATTCTGACGCAGGCCCCTTTTGACCCAACAAACACACGCATGACAGCAGGAGGTTCTTCATGAACGATCACCCCCTCTCCACCGATTGGAACTTTGACAACACCGCCGCCCGCCGCGACCAATATTATGCGGCCTCGCTGACCCGGTTCACGCCGTTCCGTGACCCGATTGTCTTCAAGAAAGGGCAGGGCCAATATCTGTGGGACACGGATGGGCGCAAATACACCGATATGCTGGGCATGAATGTTTGCATCTCGGTCGGCCATTCCCATCCCCGCGTGGTCGAAGCGGCGATGGCGCAGGCGCAGGAACTGACCCATTGCACCACGATGTTCTATCACCCCACGCCCGCGCATCTGGCCGAAGAACTGGCCGCCACGATGCCCAAAGGCCATGACTGGGTGGTGCATCTGACCAACTCCGGCTCCGAAGCGATTGATCTGGCCATGACCATGGCCCGCACCTACACCGGCAATCTTGATTTGCTGGCGCTGCGCACGGCCTATCACGGCCCGACCGCTGCGGCGCAATCTGTCACGGGGATCTCGGGCTGGCGGCATCCGGGTATGCCCGGCAACGTCGCCTTCGTGCCTGAGCCAAACCAGTACCGTGGCATCTTTGGCCCCGGCACCCAGCCCTATCTGGATGAGATCACCCGCACGATCCAATCCTCAACCTCTGGCCAGATTGCCGGGATGCTGGTGGAAAGCGTACAGGGCTACGGCGGCATCATCGAATTGCCCCCCGGCTATATGTCGGGCGCTGCTGAACGCGTGCGCGCGGCAGGCGGGCTTTATATCGCGGATGAGGTGCAATCCGGCTTTGGCCGTACGGGCGCGCATTTCTGGGGATTTGAGGCCGATGGCGTGGTGCCCGATATCATCGTGATGGCCAAAGGCCTGGGCAACGGCTTTCCCATCGGTGCGGTTGTCGCCAAAAAGCATATCGCTGAACCGATGGCGGAAAAGTTCATGTTCCACACCTACGGCGCCAACCCCACCTCTGCCGCCGCAGCCCGCGCCGTGTTGCAGGTGATGCGCGACGAAGGCCTGCAGGAAAACGCCCGCAAGGTGGGCGCGGTGCTGTTGGAGCGGTTGCACGACCTCAAAGACAAGCACATGGCCATCGGCGACGTGCGCGGCAAAGGGTTGATGCTGGCCATCGAAATGGTCAGCGACCGGGACGCCAAAACACCCGACAAAGACACCACAACCGAAATCTTTGAAGCCTGCCGTGCGCAAAGCATCATCCTGTCCAAATCCGGCCCGTTCCAGCAATGCCTGCGGATGGTGCCGCCGTTGTGTCTGACATTGGAAGATGTGGATCAGGTCGCAAACGGCCTTGATGCGGCGTTCTCAAGCCTGAAATAGAGCGCACACAAAAAACAAACCCCCGCAGGCGTGGCCTCCGGGGGTTGTATCTTTCAAAGCCTTGCGGCGTCAGGTGCTTATAGCATCCCTTCGCGCTGTGCTTTTTTGCGTGCCAGTTTACGGGCACGACGGATCGCTTCTGCCTTCTCGCGCGCTTTTTTCTCGGAAGGTTTCTCGAAATGCTGCCGCAGCTTCATTTCCCGAAACACACCCTCGCGCTGAAGTTTTTTCTTCAGAGCCCGGAGCGCTTGATCGACGTTGTTGTCGCGAACACTAACCTGCATGTGGTGTCACCACCTTTCTAAGTTCAGTTGCAAGAATTTGCAGGAAGTGGCCCTATAGCAAGGCTGCCTCTGTCTGTCCAGTGGGATGGCGCGGCAAAACGCGGGCTGGTCAGAGCGGACGAGAGGCCCCATATCATGCCATATCCCTATCGTGCCGGAGGCTCAGATGACACAGCCCAATTCAGAACACCTTGATGCGCTGCTTGATGCGGCACTGATGCATGTGCCCTTTGATGGCTGGTCTGAGACCACGTTCAAAGCCGCCGCCCAAGACGCAGAGCTGGAGCTGTCGTTGGCCCGTGCGCTGTGTCCACGTGGGGCGGTCGATCTGGCCATCGCCTTTCACAAACGCGGCGATGCGCAGATGGTGGAACGGATGAACACAGATGCCCTGCCGGACCGCTACCGCGACAAGGTGGCCGCTGCGGTGCGCTTTCGGATCGAAGCGGTGACCGACAAGGAAGCCGTGCGCCGTGGCACAACCCTTTTTGCGCTGCCCTTTCACGCAGCGGATGGGGCCAAGCTGATCTGGGGCACTGCGGATGAAATCTGGACCGCGCTGGGCGACAGTTCGGATGATTTCAACTGGTATTCCAAACGCGCCATCCTGTCTGGTGTCTATTCCTCCACAGTTCTCTTTTGGCTGGGCGATGATTCGGCTGACAACCAAGCGACCTGGGCGTTTCTGGATCGGCGCATCGACAATGTGATGCAGATTGAAAAAGCCAAATCACAGGTGAACAACAGCAAGCTATTGAGCGCAATGTTCTCCGGACCAAATTGGCTTCTGAGCCAGGTCAAAGCGCCTCACAAAATGCAGGATTTTCCAGGCCGATGGACACCGCCGCAATCGTGATCGGCTAATTGCCCTGAAATAGCCGCCACAGACTTTTGGGGCGATAGTCCTGTCGGCCGCGCACGCGCGTGCGCACGCTTGGGTGCATCTCTTCTTCGCGATGCGGGCCGTCGCGCCATTTGCCGAGAATGGAGGGAGCCTTATTCAATATCGGGCTGTCTGACACCGGGTCTGGTGCCACATTCGCAAACGATTTTCCTGCGCGCAGCTTGAGCCCCGTCGCACCGGCCATCATCCATTCCAGCGGAATCACCGACAGCTTTTGCGACTGTGCGCCGCTGCCGCCCAGAATGCGGTGATTGCCGACAAACCAAACTTGTTGATAGGGGCGGCCGGCCCCTGAGGTTGACCCGTTCAGGCGATCCAGATTGTCCCACTTGGCGGGCACAAACAAACGCCTGCGTTCATCGACAGCCAAGGCGTGTCGCGCCGATTTCACCAACGACGACAGCGCCGCATCGTGAAACTTGTATTGCCGGTTCCACGCGGCTGCGATCGGCCCCAGAATCGACGTTGGGATGCCGCGTGCACCCACAGTATCGAACACGCCAAGATATCGGATGTTCACCAGCTTTGAGCCATCGGTCACATCTTGCTGTTTCCGCCAAGCCAGGTCATCTTGTGACGTTGCAAAATCAGGCGACAGTTTGTGCCGCGTGCGTTGAATATGCGGTGTGTCGGGGGCATTGCGCTTTCCGCGTTTGCGGTAGAGGGCAAAGGCTTCGTTGATCTTTTCTGGTGTTGGATCTTTGACCAAGCCGCATTTGCGGATCATCCCGGCAACGGATCGCGCGGTGTATGCCCCGCGTGAAAATCCGAAAAGGTAGATTTCATCGCCGTCGGAATAGGCGTCGCACAGAAACTGATAGGCTTGTTTGACCTTTCCATCCAACCCCCAACCAAACGCGCCGCCGCCGTATCGGTTCAACAATCTGCGGATTGGGCCATCGTAATTGTCGACCACGCCGATCCCTTTGAAATAGACCGGGATCTGTCCAGGAACCCCATCGGTCAGCAAGGTTTGATAAATCTTGTGGACGGATGTCGTTTCATCAATGTCTGGAGAATTCCAGGTTCCGTCGCAAAACACTGCGATGCGCGTCATCTCAATCTCCTGCACGGCCACGCGCCGTTAATTCGTTTTAAACGTGTATAGCCTTGCAGGAAAATTGAGGATTGTCGCGTTAAACTGCGCCTTTGACGCGAATTTGTGTCAGATCGGATGCGATGTTCGACCGACATCAGTGTCCGTGTTAGGCTGTTGACAAGGCAGACGTCCAAAAAACTAAGCTCAAAGCAGAGCGAGAGACCCAACAGGCGATCTAATGGCGATAGGTGAAGCAGGCAGAATCATAACCGGTTCAGCGACCGAGAATGAGCCGATCACGGTCACACTGACCAAACCATTGGTCGATCCCGTTATCGTCTTGACCGGTACAGCGGTGGGCGGCGACCCTTATACGCTGCGTGTGATCGATGAAACGGTGGTTGATGGTAAAACCACGGAATTCACCTTCATCATCGAAGAATGGGAATATCTGGATGGGCCGCACCCCGCGGTCGAAACGGTCAATTGGCTTGCTGTGGAAGAGGGTTTGCACACTTTGCCTGATGGGCGCGTCGTGGAAGCCGGATTTGCCAACGCCGATCATACCAACACCGCCGTGGGCCTGACGGGCAGCTTTGGTGCGCCGCCAGTTGTCCTGACATCGGTCAGTTCCAACAACGACACTACGACTGTCGACAGCGATCCGCTTAACATCACGGCGTCCGGCTTTAACGTCAGGCTGCAAGAAGAAGAAGGCCAAGACGGCGTGCACGCCGCCGAAACGGTGGGCTGGATCGCGATTGAACCCGGTGGCGATAACCTTTCGGGAACGGCCAACGCCTTTGATGGCGTTGATGAGCGCACCGATATCCTCGGTCTAGGTGATACTTTTTCCGACAGCATCGTTTTGGCTGACACGCAAACGATCCGGGGGGGGAACCCGGAAACGGTCAATATCGACGGGCAAACCGGTACGACCGTTGGTGTCTTTATTCGCGAAGAGCAATCGGGCGATTCCGAAGTAAACCATATCAATGAGATCGTCGGGATTGCCGCCTTTGAAAATGGGCTGATCCCTTGTTTTGCTGCTGGCACAATGATCGCCACCCCCACTGGAGAGGTGCCAGTCGAAGACTTGGCCGTAGGTGATCTTGTGTGTCTGCATAATGGCGGGACCGCTGCTTTGGTGCGTGCGTATCACCGGCATGTGCCTCGTGCGCTAATCACCGCGTTTCCAAAGCTACAACCGATCCATATCGCGGCGGGCGCGCTGGGTGGGGGTCTGCCATCGCGCGATTTGCGGGTTAGTCGCCAGCATCGCATGCTTATCAAGTCCAAGATTGCCGAACGCATGTTTGGACAGGAAGAAGTGCTTGTACCTGCGGTGCGGCTTCTCGACCTGCGGGGGGTGCGCGAAGCGGATGAGGTGCAAGATGTGACCTATGTGCACCTGCTTTTTGATCGGCACGAGATCATCTTTGCCGAAGATACGCCCACCGAAAGCCTCTTTACCGGAGCGCAGGCGTTGCGCGCGCTAGAGCCCGAAGTTCGGGCCGAGATTTTAACGCTGTTTCCGGAATTGCAACACAGCGAGCCGGAACCCGTGCGCTTTGTCCCGCCGGTGCCACGGCAACGCCGGTTGATCGCGCGACACAGAAAAAACCACCAGCCCTTGTCAGGTGACGACCCTGAATTTCTAAGCGCGCAAAAGATCAGAGCAAAGTAACAAGAGTCGCGCTGTGGAGGACGACAACGCCAAGGTTGGTTCGAACCACCGGGCTTTGAAACCCTACCGCTGGCCACGTGCCCAGTTTGTAAACGATTTGCATTGGCAACAAAGTCCATGCAAGCGCCTCCGCGAGGTTTGCTTGACCCGATGCGAGTAACCAAAGTCCTACGCCACTGGCGACGCCGATTGTGCCATAGAGACAGGCCAATATCCGACGTGCATCGGTGTCAGGCCCAAAAGACGCATCCATCGCTACAGCACCGCGCAGCATAAGCCAGGTCAGCGGCGCGACGATCAGAATGTTGATAACAAAAGACAGGGTCAGCATGTGGCTATCCGGTTGTGTCAGAAACGTTGTCGGTGTTTGGTGTCTACGGATTGAACGAAGAAAGGGATCACACAGATGGCCACAATGCGCGCGGTTGAGATCAACGCCCCCGGCGGGCCAGAGGTGCTGCAACCGGTTGAACGGGACAGACCCGTCGCCGCACATGGGCAGGTGGTGATTCAAGTGGCTTGGGCCGGCGTGAACCGCCCAGATGCCTTGCAGCGCGCGGGGCTCTATAACCCGCCACCTGGGGCCAGTGATCTTCCTGGCCTAGAGGCCTCGGGCATCATTGCCGAAGTGGGCCCTGGTGTGACGGAATGGGCTGTGGGCGATCAGGTGTGCGCCTTGCTGCCCGGTGGCGGCTACGCCGAATATGTGGCCACGCCCGCCGCCCATTGTTTGCCTGTCCCCGCAGGGATGGGGCTAAAGGAGGCAGCCTGTCTGCCCGAGACGTTCTTTACCGTTTATTCAAACGTTTTCACACGTGGCGGTCTGCGTGGTGGCGAGCGATTTTTGGTGCATGGTGGGTCCAGCGGTATTGGTACAACCGCGATCCAGCTGGCCAAACTGCATGGTGCGCGCGTCTTTGCGACAGCTGGATCAGATGACAAATGCCAGGCGTGCCGCGATCTGGGCGCCGAAGTTGCGATCAACTATCGCACCGAAGATTTTGTCGAGGTGATGCAGGCCGAAGGTGGCGCAAACTTGATCCTCGACATGGTTGGTGGTCCATATATCCCGCGCAATATCAAAGCTTTGGCCGATGATGGTCGGCTGGTTCAAATTGCATTTCTGCAAGGCCCCAAGGTCGAGATGAACTTTGCCACGCTGATGACCCGTCGGTTGACCATGACGGGCAGCACGCTGCGCCCGCAATCAGATTTGGCCAAGGCCCGCATTGCCGAAGACTTGCGTCGCGAGGTTTGGCCTCTGCTCGGCAAAGGGCGCGTGGCACCTGTGATGGATTCCGATTTCCCACTGGATCAGGCCGCAGCGGCCCATGCTTTGATGGAAAGCTCGACCCATATTGGCAAGATCGTGCTGGAGGTTGCTGGTGGCTGATGCGCCTCTTCTTGTGTCTCGGGAGGGCCCGGTTGCGCTGATCACGCTCAATCGACCTGAGGCTTTGAATGCGATCAACCGCGCGCTTTCGGATGCACTGGTCGCTGCCTTTCGCGACCTGTCTGCCGACAATACGCTGCGCGCCATTGTAGTCACAGGCGCTGGCCGTGCCTTTTCGGCAGGAGTTGACCTGAAAGAGGTGTCTGGTGCGGCTTCTGTGGCTGACGCGTTTGATTGGAGTGGCGGCAACAGCCTCTTTGATGTGGTGTCGGCCTGCCCACATCCAGTGATTTCTGCCGTCAACGGATTCGCGATCACCGGCGGGCTTGAATTGGCACT
>JABSSA010000259.1 GCA_013214665.1 Paracoccaceae bacterium | reverse complement strand
TGACGGGCCCGGTGCCGCGACAGGTGCGGTGACATTCACCGAAACTGTGCTGGAGAGCATGGCGGAGGCGATGCCAGATACTAAGCTTGGCATCGGAGTGGATTGCGGCACGGTTTTTGCTGGGGTGGTGGGCAGCGAAGGGCGGCTGGAATACACGGTTTTGGGCGATGTCGTGAATGTCGCAGCGCGGCTTGAGGCAGCGACTAAGGACACCGGAATGCGCGCGCTGATATCAGAGACGGTTTGGCAGGCCGCCCGGCCCGCGCGCAGAGATTGGGAGCCGCTCTCAGAACTGCGCCTGCCGGGCCGCGATATGCCCGTCGCCTGCCGGGGATTACCCCGCATTGAAGCGCGCGCCGTCGCGGAGTGACGACCCTTAATAGCTTTTCAGGGTTACCTGAATCATCACGTGAAACGAATGCCCCACGGACGGCATAGCCGTGGCAGGGTATCCGTGTCTCAAGTTGAAACCGAAACGGATTACGCGGCGCGGCGCGCTTCTGCTGTGGCCGGGTCTTGCAGTGGTTTGCGAACCCCGGCTTGCATCACCTCTGGGTCATAGGCCTGACGGGCAAACACCTCTTCCACCATGTCCCGAAAGAAATCGAGCGGCAGTGTGTCATAGTCGGGATCAAAGCTAGATTGATCCCAGCGCTCGCAGAACTCGGCGCAATCGTCAAAATATTGGTGCCCTTTGAACGCGTCCCTTTTGTGTGGGTTCCCGCCAACATGATGGCCGTAGTAGATCATCTGGAAATCGCCGTGCTTTTCAACGACCCAGGTGCATTGCTCGCGCACAAACGGTTTGAGAATGGAGGCTGCATATTCATCGTGGTTGTAGGGGGCGAAAATATCGCCAATGTCATGCAACAAGGCCGAGACAACCCAGTCAATATCCGCACCGTCCCGCCACGCGCGTGTCGCAGATTGCACGGAATGGCCAAGCCTGGTGATCTGATACCCTGAGAGGCCCTCATCAAGGGTTTCCAAAGCAGTCAACAAACGGTGCGCGGTGCCTTTGGTGTATTCCACCTCATGCTCTGTCAGGAAATCATAATCTTCTTTGTCGCCATCTTTCATGGCGGTGAACTTTACCTGTTCCATTACGAATAGATCTCCGTTTTGCCTTTGGCGTTTTTCATCATGACCTTAGATTGAGCCAATCGAATTTCCTCGTAAAGGGCAAGCGCGTCGGGCGAGAACTCTTCTTCTGGCGGGCTGATGTGCACAAAGTTTCTGGACCGGTCGGCACCGCGCGCCAACATCGCATAATCCACTTCGCCAACTTGCTGCGCAATATCAGGGCGCGCATACCGCACGACGCAGGCGATCCGGCGGTCGTCCGATGAATTTGGGCCAGAGCCGTGGATCGTCAGGCCATGATGAAGAGACATTTGGCCGGGGTGAATTTCGATCGCGGTTTTGTCTTCTGGTGCCACATCGACTTTGACCTCTTGGCCACGGGACAGCAGATTGTTTTCATCAAACGTATCTTCGTGCGGCAAGATCGCGTTTTTATGGCTGCCAGCGACAAAATCCATGCATCCCGACGCAGGAGTTGCCGGCGAAAGGGCGATCCAAGCAGTCAACAGACCATCCACTGCCCCAAGCCCCCAATAGGTCAGATCCTGGTGCATGC
>JABSSA010000258.1 GCA_013214665.1 Paracoccaceae bacterium | reverse complement strand
GCCAACACCGCCTGGGATGAGGCCAAAGGCCCGGCCCAAAGCCTGCCGCCAACCCGCCTGCACCGTCCCAGCACCGATGACATCACTACCGCCGCCGAACGCTTGCACGGTCCGGGTGCGGTGTTGCTTGTGGGCGGGGAGGCGCTTTTTGGGCCGCTGCGCCAAGTGGCGGGGCAGATTGCGCAGGCCACGGGCTGTCGCCTGATGGCCGATACATTGGTCAGTCGCGTGGCGCGTGGGGCCGGCACCGCCCGGATGGAGCAATTGGTCTATCCGGTCGAACCCAAGATTGCCCAGTTGAAAGAGGCGCAGTCGATCACGCTTGTCGGTACAGAACGGCCTGTTGCCTTCTTTGCCTATCCCGGCAAGCCCAGCACGCCCGAGGCCGCCACCTGCGCCATCACATCGCTTTGCAGCCCAACGATGGACATCGGGTGGACCCTGCGCGCCTTGGCTGATGAGCTGGGCCTGACAGAGGCCAGCCCGTTTGAACCAACGCCATTGGTCTTGCCAGATGTGCCGACAGGCGAGCTGACGTTGGAAAAGGTGGGTCACGCGCTGGCGGCGCTCTTGCCCGAAAATGCCATCGTCCATAACGAAGCGGTCACGTCGGGCCACCAGATCCTGCCATCGCTGCAAACCGCGCGCCCGTTCGATATTCTCGGCGGCACCGGCGGCGCGATTGGCCTGTGCCTGCCTTGTGCAACCGGGGCTGCGCTGGCCTGCCCGGACCGCAAGGTGATCGCGCTCACGGGGGATGGATCGGCGATGTACACCGAACAATCACTTTGGACGCTGGCGCGCGAGGGGCTGGATGTGACTGTGATTGTCTTTGCCAACCGGGGTTATCAGATCCTGCGCAACGAGCTGCAAAACGTGGGCGTGAACCAGTATGGCCAGAACGCACAAGCCATGTTCGACATGGAAAATCCGACGCTCGATTGGGTCGCGCTGGCGCAAGGCCACGGTGTGCCGGGCCGACGAGCGGACGATATGGAGAGCTTTGTCAGCGCCTTGCAAGCGGGAGTGCAGGGCGATGGGCCTTCGTTGATCGAAGTTGTGTGCGGCTGATGATTGGGCCAGAGCCCGCGCGACGGTGTTTGCCAGCACTACGGCAGGTTCGCGCCCGACCCCGAGGGCGGCTGTGCGTTTGCACCTTCATCGCTTCAAAGCACGGATGTTGCCATCACGTGAACGTTCCAACACTTCGCGCCCGCCCTGGGGGGCGGGGTCGGGCGCGAACCGGATCACGGTGTGATCCGGGAAGAGTTTTAGGATTGGCGGTTCAAGATCGCGCGCGCCACATACCTTGATTATGCGCCAACCGATGAATGGGGTCTGACACTGCGCCAACCTGTGCTACGCTCGGCGTAAAGGACAGCAACGCGTGCCATCAAATGCCAAAGGATTATGCGCTTACCCAAGCAAATGACACAGAGGCCGCCCAATCCGGCCTCGCAAACCCGGCGTGGTATCGCACCAAGATGGATCCCGCCGATATCAGACCGCTGATGGAGAAATCAGACGCCATTGCCGCACGCGACACCGCGCTGTGGTTGGGCCTGATGATCGTCT
>JABSSA010000257.1 GCA_013214665.1 Paracoccaceae bacterium | reverse complement strand
GTCAGAGGATTATTCGTTTTGCTATCGCGCCTCGCAACTGCGCGACATAGACACGATGGCCTATGTCGGTGAGGGCATTATGCATGTGGGCAACTTTGCCTTTGGCGGGGCCTATATCGATCAGCTCAAAAAGTTCCAAACCGATCCATAGATCGTTTCGGGTTTATCGCGAGACACGAAAAACGACTGGCGGGCGGGCAAAGCCGCGCTTTACCCGCGCGCGTAGATGTCTTCGTAACGGATGATATCGTCTTCGCCCAGATAGGTGCCCGTTTGCACTTCGATCAGTACCATCGGCACTTTACCGGGGTTTTCCATGCGGTGCACCGCGCCCAGCGGGATGTAGACCGATTGGTTTTCACTGACGAGCTGCACCTTGTCGTCCACCGTGACCTTGGCCGTGCCTTCGACCACGATCCAGTGTTCGGACCGGTGGTGATGGCTTTGCAGGCTCAGGGCCGCACCGGGGTGCACCACGATGCGTTTGACCTGAAAGCGCTGACCGATGGCCAGGCTTTCAAACCAGCCCCAGGGCCGGTGATCGCGCGGCAGCATGGTGGCTTGCTTCAGCTTCTTGGCTTTGAGTTCCGACACAGCCTTGCGCACATCCGGTGAGCGGCTTGCATCAGCCACAAGCACCGCATCCGGCATGGCGACGGCCACGATGTTTTCCAATCCGATACCGACGATGGTCTGGCTGTCGTCCTCAGAGCGCAAAAGCACGTTCTGGCAATCAATCGCGGTGGCAGACCCGTTGGTGACAACGCCATTGTCGTCTGCCTCGCCGGTGCGGCGCACGGCCTCCCAGCTGCCCAGATCAGACCATTCGCCGCCAAACGGCACAACCGACAGGTTCGGTGCGCGTTCCATGATCGCATAATCGATCGAAATATCTTCGGCCTGAGACCACGGCTCCGGTGCAAAGCGCAAAAAGCCCAGATCAGGCTCCCCCTGATCGACGGAGGCTTTGACAGGCGCAAGCAGATTGGGCGCGTGTTCTTTGCAGGCGGCCATCATGGTTTTGGCCGAAAAGAGGAAAATGCCCGCGTTCCACAGGAAATTGCCCGAGGCCAGCATCTGTTCGGCCTTGTCGTGATCGGGTTTTTCGACAAACCGGTTCAGCGCGATGATCCGCGGCTCAAAATCACCGGGATCTTCTTGCAGTTCCAGATAGCCATAGCCTGTTTCGGGATAGGTCGGACGGATACCAAAGGTGACGATCTGCCCGTTTTGCGCGGCCTCGGCCCCCGCCAGAACGGCGGCGCGAAAGGCTTCGGCATCCGGGACCACGTGATCGGACGAGGCCACCAGCATCAATGCATCGGGATCTTTTTGCGCAATGGCATAGGTGGCCGCCAGAATCGCAGGGGCCGTGTTGCGGCCTTCGGGTTCGATCAGGATGGCACCGGGATCAATTCCCACTTCCATCAATTGTTCGGTCACGATGAACCGGAAATCGGACCCGGTCAGGATATGCGGCGCGGAAAAATCATCGCTGTTCAACCGCATTGCAGTTTGCTGGAACAAGGAGTGCTCCCCAACCAGCGGGACAAATTGTTTGGGGTAACTCTTACGAGACAAAGGCCACAGGCGTGTGCCGGACCCTCCACAAAGCAATATCGGCGTAATCATATGCTGCACTCTAAATACCAATCTTCCGAGACTGCCCCGCTTCTACTAAAGCTGTTGTGCGGATGCACGGGAAACTTGCGCAGAGGAGTGTTTCCGCAAATTTTTTTCGTTTTCATCATTTTCGATTAAGCCGTTGTTAAGCAACGATATGGTTAAGATAGTGTCACCGGGTTTGGGTGGGCCATGCTTGGAGTGCCGCAATGGCTTTGGCAGAACCACACCTGTCTTTATCTCGTCCCGCTTGCAATCGGCGGAAACGTTTTTGGTATCGCCGCTACGTCAAGCGTGGGGTCGATCTTGGGTTGGTTTTGCTGTCGCTGCCTGTTGCGCTGCCGGTGATCGGCCTGTGCTTGTTCTTGGTGCGGCTGGACGGTGGCCTTGGATTTTTCGGGCACAGGCGTGTGGGCCAAGGTGGACAGATGATTACGGTTTGGAAGTTGCGCACAATGGTCAGCGACGCAGACACGGTTTTAGCAAAGCATTTACAAGCCAATCCACAGGCGCGAGCGGATTGGGTGCAAAAGCGTAAGTTGGATGATGATCCGCGCGTCACCCGGTTGGGCCAGTGGTTGCGTAAATTCAGCCTCGATGAATTGCCGCAGCTTTGGAATGTGTGGCGCGGCGAGATGTCGATTGTCGGGCCGCGCCCAGTGACAGAAGATGAGCTGGCTTATTACGGCCATTGTCAAAGCGCCTATCTGGAACACCGCCCGGGCATCACGGGCCTTTGGCAGGTGTTTGGCCGCGAAGATGGCGGATATGCTCAGCGGGTCGCATTGGACACGGCCTATGCCGGGCAATTACGCCTATGGACGGATCTGGGTCTGATCCTGCTGACTTTGGCCTGTGTGTTGGTGCCCACCGGGCGATGATCAGGCCGCCTCGCGTTCGTGACCCACATTCACATCCAAAAGATCAAGCAAGGTTTGCGCGGAATGCGCCCAGCTGAAGTGATCGGCGCGGGTGCGGCCCGCGCGCACCATGCGGGTGTTCTCTTCGCAAGTGAGAGACGACGCTTTTGTCAATGCGCGCGCAATGTCACTCATGTCGTGCGGGTCAAAATACTGGGCCGCTTGCCCCAACACCCACGGCATGGCCCCGGCGTGGCTGGCAAAGACCGGCGTGCCCAATGTCATGGCTTCGAGCGGCGGAATACCAAAGCCTTCGCTGAGTGAGGGAAAGACGAACGCCGCGGCGCTTTCAATGAGCGCACGAAGCTGGGCGTCTGAGATGCGGCCCACCGGGATCACCCGGGCGCCTTGCAAGGTTTCTGATGCCGCCAAACCGTCGGCCGCCCCCCCGACCAGAACAAGTGGCAACGCATCAGCCGCGAGGCCCCTATGGGCCGCAACCAGCCGGGTCAGATTTTTGACCGGTGCCAAATTGCCAACCGCCAAAAGGTAGCCACGCGCTGCAAGATGATGGCTGTGCAACACAGACGGGTCCGGGCGCACGGCGTGCAAGTGATCCGCTGCGTTTGGCACGATGTGAAAGTCCGACGCGGGCCGAGCCACATGCGCCGCCAGACGTTCCGCGGCATGGGGGCTGACGGTGATCAGCTTGTGCGCGCGGCGCGCAAGTGCGGGGCGCAAACGGTAATGCAGCGTGCGGTAGCGCGCCGAAAACCCATCTGGGAAATCAAACACATGCGCGTCGTGCAAGGCCACTATATGGCGCGGGTGAAACACCGGGCCTGCGTTGCACAGCGACAAAAGCGGCCCGCGGCGGGTGGCCCGCAATAACGAAGTCTGTTCCCACACATGGCCGCGCGGACCGGGCAAGGCGCGCAGTTGGATCGTGCTCCATTCGGGTGTGGTGCGCAGCCGTGCCGCTTTGGGCACATAGGCCACGATGGGCCCCATTGAGGTGGGCTCCCACATCCGGTCCAGGGCGGTCAGCACTTCCAAGGCATAACGTTGCACGCCGGAAAAAGGCTGGGTCAGAAAGCGGGCGTTGATATGGGTGGTCATGCGGCTGTCTCCGCCCGTTCGATCAGTGTTTCATAAATGGCGGTCGTATCGCGGCCCAGCCTGTCTTCTTCCCAGTCGCGCAAATCCGTGGCGCGCGCGCCCACCGAAAGTTTGCGCAGCATCGGGCGCTCCGTCTCAAGCCCGGAAAGCGCGGCACAAAGCGCATCGGGCGCGTTGCGGTTGACCAGACGCGCGTTGCCCTGATCGGTAAAGACCGCCTCGCAGCCCGGAAAATTGGGCATCACAACAGGTGTGCCTGCAGCAATGGATTGCAGCGCCGCACGCGGCAGGCCTTCGCGCTCGGAAGCGAGCACAGACACATCGGCCAGAACCAAAATCGCCTCCGGATCGGATCGGTGCCCACACATCACCACGCTGTGCCGCAGTTGTGGCGTCTTGGCCACCTGTTCGATCGCAGCGCGCATCGGCCCTTCCCCGCAGACCAGTAACCGTACATCACGCCGTCCGCTGAACCAGCGCGCAAAGGAGTCAAGAAACGCCAGATGGCCTTTGCGCGGCTCAAGCGCGGCAAGCATAGCGATGCAAAAGGGCCGCGCCGCAGAATCGGGTGTACCGAGCAGGTCTGCCGCATCCTGCGGTGGCTCGCCGGATCGGAACCGCGCCAGATCAAAGCCCGAAGGCACGCAATATACATCTCGTGACCGGGCGATCCCAGCCTCAACATACGCGTCACAAACCGCGTCAGAGACGCCGACAAACGCATCTGTAGCCCGTGCAGCATGACGTTCCGCAGTGAGGTAAAGCGCCTTGCGCGCGCGGGGCACGTGATCGAAATTGACGATGTGAATCCCGTGTACCACCCGCGCCTTGGGTACAGCGCGCGCAGCTCTGCGGCCAAGAATGCCCGCTTTGCTTTGGTGGGTATGCACGATGTCGGGCTGCATCGTGAGATAGAGCGCCCGCAATTTTTGTTGCGCGCTCCAATCCAAGCGCGGAGACAGCGGCGCCACGAGATCGGGCAAGGCAATCCGCTCAACACCCGCAGGCCAGCGCGTTTCCCAGAGCCTGTCGGCCGCTCCGCCATGTATCACGGTAACGGAATGTCCGGCCTGCGCCTGCCAGGTGGCTGTGGCCATCGTGTTTTCTTCGGAACCGCCTTTGGTCAGGCGTGTCAAAACGTGAACGATATGCATGTTCAGGAGCCTTTTTCTGACAGCAGACTGCTCTGCTTAAGCCTCGGTTAACCTTGTCACAGTTAACAAATGACGAACGACAGGAAGGATCGCGGAATGTGTAAGATCGTCTATGTGCACGTGCCCAAATGTGGTGGATCAAGTTTTGCGGCGGCGCTGCGACTGCGGTATTGGACCAGTCAGGCGCAGGTTGGATTTCACGCCGACCGGGTGACGCGCGCCTTGCAGGGTGACGCCCGGATCGAAGCGGATTATGCGTTGCGGCAAAAGGACTTGCACGACCACATTGCCTCTGGAACACGCTGTATTACCGGGCATGTGCAGGCGAATTTGGAGACGCTTCAGCGCAGCGATTACAAATGGGTGACGTTGCTACGCGCACCCGAAGAGCGGTTTGTCTCGCATTACCGATATCTACAACGCCACCACCCGGACGCGGGCCGCGCACAAACCCTGGAACGGTTTTTGTCGACGCCCGATGCAGCCCGGCTGGCGTCGCAATACCTGTTTTACTTTGGCGGTGTCAGCCAGGCGCGCGCAGGCGATCTGACGGCGGCGATTGCGCGCGCCAAGGCAACTTTGGCCCATTTTCACATCGTCGGAGACTTGGCCCAGCCAGAGCCGTTCATGGCCTCTTTGCGCAGCTTGTGCGGCTGGGGTGTGCTGCGCCTGCATCGCAACTCAGCGCCTTCGCCCACGCGCATTCCCGCTGAGTTGAGCACAGAGATCGCTGCACTTTGCGCTGTAGACCGGGCGATCTTTGAGGCGGCCTTGCCGGAAAGGCTGGCGGCATGACGCGGTTTGTTTCTCCGCTGAACATCCTGTGCGCATCCTGGGCTTTGACGTTTGGCTTGGCGGGGGTAGCGCTGGCAGCGCCGACGACGTTTGATTTGCTGCCGGAATTGCTGTGGCGCGAGGATATTGACCTGGCGCGCTTCACCTGGACCGGAGCGGTTTGGCTCTGCATCGCTTTGGGCACTTACGCCATGGCCGATCAGATCACGGCCCTTGTTTTGCGCCTTAGACCAAGCCCACATGTTGCCCCGCCCCCTGTGCAGCTGGGCCGCATCGTCTTTTGGGTCAATGCGGCGATGTTTGTGATCTTGCTGCTGTGGATCGCATTGGCGGCGCGCAAAACGGGCGGGCCTGCAGGCTTGATCGCGTTGGCGCAGACAGATGCTTTGGCCGCGCGAGACGTCTTGCTGGATGGCAAACTTTTTCCGGGGATGCGACTTGTCTATGCCGGGCTCTCGGGCACCGGAGCGCTCGCTATGGCGGCGCTGGCCTTGCCGGGCGCGCGGTATGAAAAGCGTTTGGCGCTGGCGGTCATTTTGGTCAACGGGGCGCTGTTGCTG
>JABSSA010000256.1 GCA_013214665.1 Paracoccaceae bacterium | reverse complement strand
TGTGGCTTGTGGTCTGGAAGTCCTCAACAACCACCCGGAAACGGTTGATCGCAGCGGAATAATTCTTGCGCTTGAGATAGTAGCGCCCGATTTCCATTTCCTTGCCTGCAAGGTGATCAAAGGCCAGATCGAATTTCAGGACCGACGATTTGGCATAATCGCTGTTGGGATAGCGCTCAATCACCGACCGCAAGCTTTGCAACGCCTGAAACGTCAGACCCTGATCCCGGCCCACTTCATCAATCTGGTCGTAATAGCTCAGCGCCAGAAGGTAAGCGGCATAGGCGGCATCATCGTCTTCGGGATAAAAATCAATGAACCGCTGGGCCGCAGACCGGCTGTTTTCATAGTCACGGTCCCGGTGGAAGGAAAACGCCTGCATGATCAGCGCGCGTTTTGCCCATTCGGAATAAGGATAAAGCCGCTCAATCTCAGAGAAATAAAACGCAGCTTCCGAGGCCTGCCGCCGCTCCAGTTCAAACTCACCGCGCTCAAAGATCTGCTCTGCGGTGAAGTTCTCCAATGGGATTTCATCAGCAAAGATGCTGGGGCGTCTGCCGTCGTTGCTGCACGCGGCCAAACCGGCGCCAAGCGCAAGCGCCAACACAATGCGTGTCACCTGTGAACCGCCGATCATTCTAGCCACCCCCAGACCTTCTGCAGCGTCCCCTCATCGGGCTCTTGAACACGTGGTAGCACAGTTCATTCAAAGGCAAAATGGGGTTTTGCACGTTACCTGCGCAAGATGTGGTGAGGTAAAGCCGGTTCAGGCCACTTGCGGGATTTCATCCCAGACCAGACCCGCACCTGGCAGCATATTCGCCTGCTCTGGCGTGCACAGAATCATGCGCATCGCATTCGGGCGCTTGAACACTTCACGCAGCAACGCATTGGTCAGCGCGTGCCCTGCGCGAACGCCGGTGTAGTGGCCCAGAATAGGTGCACCAGCCAAAGCTAGATCGCCCAGTGCATCAAGCATCTTGTGGCGCACAGGCTCATCCGAATGACGCAGCCCGCCGGGGCTCAGCACCTGATCGCCTTCGAACACAACCGCATTCAAACCGGGACGCCCACCAAGGGCCAGACCGTTGCTTTGCATCGCAGCAACATCAGATTGGCGGCAGAACGTCCGGCTGTCACACAATTCGCGGGCAAAGCTGCCGTTTGACATGTTAAGCGACAGAGACTGTTGGCCAATCGCGCGGTCTTCGAAATCGATGTGAAAGTCGATCTGCATCACATCCGCAGGGGCCAAGGTTGCTGTCGCCTGATCTGCTGTTACGGTGACAGTCTCAAGCATCTGCCACGCCATCACGGGTGCGGAAAGCTGGCGAATGCCCTTTTGCATGATGCCGCGCACAAACGGCACGGCAGAACCATCAAGGATTGGCACTTCGGGCCCATCAATCTCGATCAACGCGTTGTGGATGCCACAGCCCGCCAAGGCCGCCATCACATGTTCGACTGTCGAAACCTCGACATCCGCCCCATTGCGCAGCTTTGTGCACAAAGGCGATTGCAGCGCATAATCGTAGCGCGCAGGAATAAGATTATCACGATCCAGCACGTCTGTGCGTTTGAACCAAACATTGTGGTCGGCCATCGCAGGCCTGATCGTCATGGTAACCGGCGTTCCAGAATGAAGCCCGTTACCACGAAACGTGATAGATGATCGCAGCGTTTTTTGCACCAAGATGAATGTCCGTTGTGTCCCCACACATGGCTATGCACGCAGGCGGGGGTTCTCAACTCAATCTTTGTAACGTTCTGCAACATAAGCGAAATACATCGGCAACAGAGCGCCAATCGGCAATTAACCGCCTGTTATCCAATAAAAAAGGGGGCCTGACCGGCCCCCGATTTTCGCGAAATTTGTGCAGCTTTAGTTGGCTTGACGCCGCAGGAACGCGGGAATCTCAATCCGTTCCTGATCCTCTGGCGCGTCTTCAGACGGCCTAGGAGCGGTATTTCCGGCCTGACGCTGAACCTGTGGTTGTTGGCGCGGCGCTTGCACAGGGCGCTCTGATTCTCCTGCGCCCGTCATCCGGCTGATCAGGGAATTGATGCCAAACCGCGGCTTGTCAGCGTCCATCTTGGCAACAGGTTCCGCCGTCACGGGCTCGCGCGGTGCTGCGCGCTCAGCAGCGGCACGCAGTCGCGCCAGAGCTTCGGGCGATGGTGTGCCCGGTGCCGGAGCGCGAGGCGCAACATAGGCGTCGCGATCTTGCTCAACCGCTTCTACGTCGCGCTCGAACGCGGGTTCCGGCTGGTACGCGGGTGGCGGCAAGTCGTCTTCTGCCTCAGCAATTTCTTCATCGGCAAAGATGTCTTCAACCATGTCTTCCGCTGCGGCGGCCTGAGCATCAAGATCCTCGAACAACGATGGCTCGTCGGTCTGTGCCTCTGGTTCAGGGGCCGCTTCTGCAACAGTTGCTGCTACCGCTGCGGCGACTTCAGGCATAGGCGCCGGAGCCGGCGCCTCTTCAACTGCTGCAGGCTGTGCCACTTCGGCGGCAGGCTTCAGCGGAGCCGACAAGGAGCGGCGCGGCACAGGAATGTCTGTTTGCACTTCGCTGGCGTCAATACCGGTGGCCACAACGCTCACACGCATCATGCCTTCCATCGCCGTATCCAGCGTGGAACCCACGATGATGTTGGCATCTGGGTCCACCTCTTCGCGGATGCGGTTGGCGGCTTCGTCCAATTCGAACAGGGTCAGGTCATGGCTGCCGGTGATGTTGATCAACACACCCTTGGCGCCACGCAGGCTGATTTCATCCAACAGCGGGTTGGCAATGGCCTTTTCAGCGGCCTGAATGGCGCGATCTTCGCCTTCGGCCTCGCCGGTGCCCATCATGGCTTTGCCCATCTCGTCCATCACGGCGCGGACGTCCGCAAAGTCGAGGTTGATCAGGCCAGGGCGTACCATCAGGTCAGTCACGCCCTTGACGCCCTGATACAGAACGTCATCCGCCATCGAAAACGCTTCGGTGAAGGTGGTCTTTTCGTTGGCGAGACGGAACAGGTTTTGGTTCGGAATGATGATCAGCGTGTCGACGACCTTTTGCAGCGCTTCCACACCGTCTTCGGCCTGGCGCATCCGCTTGCCGCCTTCGAACTGGAACGGCTTGGTAACAACACCAACCGTCAGAACACCCAGCTCGCGGGCCGCTTGGGCGATAATGGGCGCGGCACCCGTCCCGGTGCCACCGCCCATCCCGGCTGTGATAAAGCACATATGCGCGCCAGCCAGGTGATCCACGATCTGTTCAATGCTTTCTTCGGCGGCTGCAGCGCCAACAGTGGCGCGGGCACCTGCGCCCAACCCTTCGGTCACCTTGATGCCCAGCTGCACGCGGTGCGCCGAGGCCGATTGCGACAAAGCCTGCGCATCGGTGTTGGCGACGACAAAGTCGACCCCATCAAGTTGTTTTTCGATCATGTTGTTGACGGCATTGCCGCCAGCGCCACCCACACCAAACACGGTGATACGGGGCTTGAGGTCCTCCTGACCGGGCAGGGAGAGGTTAAGGGTCATGTCACTGGTCCGCCTGTTTTTCCGCCATATTCGCCGGCGTTTTCGCCTGATTAACGAATAGTGTATCGCCATTACGGCGAAACGTCACTTAAAAAACGCGGAAATACCGCAAAATATGGCGGATTCATCGGCCAATTTTGGCCGATGTCGTTTTGTGCGCAATATTTCGCGGTTACCAGTTGTCTTTAAACCACTTCACCGCCCGCCGCAGCGACCGCGCGGGGTATTTTTCGGCTGGAATATCGAAATCCCACCATTCATCTTGCGGATTGGCGGCAAAGAGCGACAGCCCTACCGCCGATGCGAATCCCGGTCCGGTTGCGGCTTGCGGCAGGCCATGCACGCGCAACGGGCGACCAAGACGCACCTGTTGGCCCAAAATACGGCTCGCCAATCCGTCGAGCCCCGGTATCTGACTACCACCACCTGTCAGCACGATCTGCTGACTTGGCAAATGGTCGAAGCCTGCCGCGTCCAACCGCTCGCGCACCTCTTCGAGGATCTCTTCAACACGTGGCCGCATGATCCCGATCAGCTCTGCGCGGCTCGCGGTGCGGCGATCATGTTCATAATCACCCGTGTCCCCACCGATCTCGATCATCTCGCGATCATCCACACCCGTGGCCTGTACTCCGCCATAAAAGGTCTTGAGCCGCTCCGCATTGATCGGCGGCACTTGCAAGCCCATCGAGATGTCAGAGGTGATGTGATCGCCACCCATGCGCACCGCATCGGTGTAGATCATGTGCTTTTTCATAAAGATCGAAATGCCGGTGCTGCCACCGCCAAAGTCGATACAGGCGGCGCCCAACTCTTGTTCATCTTCCACCAAAGACGAAATACCAGACACATAAGACGAACTGGCAATACCAGCGAGTTCAAGATCGCACCGCTTGATGCAATGCGCCAAATGCTGAACGGCAGAGGCGTCAATCGTCAGCATGTGCATATCAACCGACAGCGCGTTGCCAATCTGGCCTCGCGGGTCAGACAGGCCGGAGCGATGATCGATCGCAAAATTCACCGGCTGCGCATGCAGCACTTCGCGCCCTGCCCCATAATCCGGGATGTCACAGCGCGACATGACCCGCGCCACATCGCCTTCGCTGACGGATTGGCCTTCCAGATCAAGCTCTGCGTTCAAGCCATAGCTGCGCGGCTCTGCCCCTGAAAAACAGGCGATCACATGGTCCACCCGGATACCGGCCATCTTTTGGGCGGCCTGCAACGCGGTGCGAATGGCACGCTCGGTTTCGGCCATCGCGCAAATTTCACCAAAGCGCACCCCGCGTGACCGCGTGGTCGCCGCACCGATCACCCGAAATCCCGACTGCCCGGCCAATGCGCCGCTGTCCACATCATCGCCAAGCCGCTCTGCGCTGCCGTCAAACCGCAGAACCAAACAGGCAATTTTCGAAGTTCCCACATCCAGAATGGCCACAACACCCCGTTGCAGGGCGATTTTGCGCATCTGACGCATGGTGCGTTGGGTTTGGTAAAGATCAGTCATCGTTATCCGAGTTCATTCATTCTGCAAATTGATCTGGCGTATTCTGCGCCACTCGTCTTGCGCTCTGGGCACCATGCGCACCGTCGAACGCTCACCAAGCCGCATGTCGACAGTGGCGACATCCCGGCTCAGCACATCTTGGGCTTTGTGCAAGGCCAGCACGCGGTCCAGCGCGCGTTGCGGATCCTCGCTGGGCAACAGCACGCGTTGATCCCGATCCAAGACAAGATCCCAGCGGCGTTCGCCCACGCGCACCAGGCCGTGCATCCGGTCGCGCAAAGGCTGTGCCGCGGCGATCAACGCCAGGGCTTCGGGCACAAAATCCGGCGCACCCTCACCGGCAATCACCGGCAAGTCTGCGCGCGCGCCGCGCCATGGGATATCCGCCACGCGCTCTCCATCGCGGTCAAGCAGTGTCAGGCCAGCCGACGACCGCCAGATCACCGCAGGCACGCGCGGCACCACGCTGACATGCAGCACGCCACCGGGCTTGATGCGCAGCGCCGCTTCCGAGACCGGGTCCATCTCTTCGATGGCAGAGCGGACAAGCGCCAGGTCCAGATCAAACGACGACATCGGGAAATCGAGCGCGACGGCATCGCGGATCGCGCGGGCCACTTCGTCGACTGCGCCATCAATGGCCATTCCATGCACCATAAATTCCGGGCGCTCCGCGACGCTGGCGCGCACATCGATCACAGCCTCTTCGATCTTGAGACGGTTTTCCGGCACCGAAAACCACCAAAACCCCAAAGACAGTGTGAGCGCGAAAGGCACACCCGCACGCAAGAAAAACAAAAAGCCGGGCGTCAGCAGCAGCCGCTCAAACCGCCAAGCCCACCGTGACGGTGCCGGATCAAGCGCCGCCTCATCTGCCGGTTTCCGCCAAAACATCAACGCTCGCATGAAGCGTCCTCCACCATCCACGCACATAACTCAGGAAACGAAATACCGCAGGCCAGCGCCTGCTCAGGGGCCAGCGAGGTTGGCGTCATGCCCGGCTGAGTGTTGGTTTCCAGCAGATAAAGGCCATCGGCCCCTTTGGCCTCATCCCACCGGAAATCAGTGCGGCTCACACCGCGACACCCCAGCGCGTTGTGCGCGCTCAAGGCATAGTCCATGCACAAATCGAAAATCTCGGCGGGCACATCCGCAGGCAAAACATGCCGCGATCCGCCGGTCTCATATTTGGCCGCGTAATCGTACCAGCCATCCGTGATGATATCCGTGACCGTCAAAGGCCGGTCGCCCATAACTGTCGTGGTCAGCTCGCGTCCTGGCACATAGGCCTCAACCATCACATCCGCAGGCATCTCAGGGCCCAGTTTTGGCGGAGAGTTGGCACCCTCCTGCACGATATATATGCCGACGGATGACCCTTCGTTGTTGGGTTTGACCACATAAGGCGGGGCCAACACATGACCGACTTCGACCTCTTCTTTGGGCACGATCACGCTGTCCACAACGGGCAAACCAGCAAGACGGTAGGCTTCTTTGGTCTTTTGCTTGTCCATCGCCAGCGCTGACGACAAAACACCCGAATGCGAATAGGGAATTTTCAACCATTCCAGCAGGCCCTGAACACAGCCGTCTTCGCCCCAGCGACCGTGCAGGCAATTCAAAACCGCATATGGCTTGAGATCGGTCAGAACCGATGCGAGATCTGCGCCCGCGTCTATTTCGACCGTTTTGTAACCGGCCTCCCGGAGCGCCGCAGCACAGGGGCGTCCTGTTGCTAATGACACCTCGCGCTCAGCCGAGGGGCCGCCCATCAATACCGCAATCGTCGGGAGCGATGTGCCTGTACCGCCCGCCATTGCCTCATGTCCTTGCCCTTTTATCAGGGCTTACTTGTTATCCGCTGCTCGCGGCGTTTGTGCGCGCGACCCGTTATCCCGGGCTTTTTTCACCGACGCGCATGATTTCCCATTGTAGCGTCAAGCCGGAATGATCGTAAACCTTTTTTCGCACCTCTTCGCCAAGCGTTTCGAGGTCGTGCGCGGTTGCATCACCGGTGTTGATCATGAAATTCGAATGCTTTTCGCTCATCTGCGCGCCGCCTACGCGCGCCCCACGCATCCCCGCCTCGTCAATCAGTTTCCAGGCTTTCAGGTCGTGCACATCATCGGCGCGCCCGGTGCTGGAAAACCCCGCTGGGTTGCGAAAGGTGCTGCCCGCGCTTTTGTCTGCAACAGGCTGGCTGCGGTCGCGGGCGGCTTTTTGATCGTCCATCTGTTGCGCCAGCGCTTGTGGATCACCTTGCGGCCCTTCAAACGTGGCTTCGATGATCACAGCGCCCTCTGGCACATCGCTTTGCCGGTATTGAAAATTCAGCGCATCCGGCCCCAGCTCAATCACCGATCCATCGCGCAGCACAGCCCGTGCTGAGCGGAACACATCGGCCGTGTAAGTGCCGTAACAGCCTGCGTTCATCCGCACCGCACCACCAATGCTGCCTGGGATGGTGCGGAAAAACGTCAGATCAACGCCCGCCTCTGCTGCGCGCCGCGCAACATGGGCGTCAAGCGCCGCTGCCCCAGCGGTCACCGTTGTACCTTCGACAGAAATATCCGCAAAACCGCGACCCAAGCGGATCACCACAGCGCGCAAACCGCCATCACGCACAATCAGGTTGCTGCCAACCCCCATGGGGAAGACGGCAACATCAGGCGGTAGGTCGCGCAGGAAGTCGCAAAGATCTTGCTCATCCGCAGGCTGGAACAGCCAATCGGCAGGCCCGCCCACACGCAGCCAGGTGAGCGCACTCAAATCTCGGTTTTGGGTCAGGCGGCCACGCACCGCAGGAAGGTCTTGTGTCATATCGCGCGCCTGATGCCTGCAGAGCTTGTGACCGTCAAGCCGACACGCAACAGGCCAAGGGCGCTCACCCCGCCAACCGGCGCAACCACCGCCCCAGATAAATCACCGGCCACCGCAACACACTCATCCCTGCGACCAGAACGATTAACGCAATCCAAGGCCCGTTCTGCCAGGTGACAAACCCAAGGATCGGGATGCCCACAGCGATCAGAATATAGGCCGACGTCCAATGCGCGTCTTTCGTGGGCAGCATCGCAATCACATTCGCCGCAATCGCCCAAAAGCAGGCCAAAACAATCGACATCATAGCGTGCCCCCTTCCGCGCCTGATCCAAAAATCTTGCGCCGCGCTTTGCCCAACAGATAGCGAAGCGGATTGCGGAACATCGACACAAACGCGCAAAACGCCAGAACACCGGCCCACCAGGCAACCGAAACGCCGACCCAGACGATCAGGACGGGGGCGGCAAGTAACAGGATGACACCGGGCGCATATTGCCGCTCCATCGGCAGCAACGCGACTATGGTGGACGCAAATACCCACCCCACACAAGCCAAGAGCAGCGTCATGACGGGTTCCACCCTTTGAGCGCGTCGGGAAGTCCGTTGGCCCAGGCGCTGATCGTGCCCGCACCGAGGCAAACAACCATATCGCCCGGCTGCGCATGGGCGCGCACAAACTCGGCCAGCGCCGCCTCATCCGGCACAGCCATGGCTTGCCGGTGTCCATGCCTCACAAGGCCGGCCACCAGATCATTCATGCTGGCGCCTTCAATCGGATCTTCACCAGCGGCAAAGATATCCATGATGCCCACAATATCGGCATCGTTAAAGCAGCCGCAAAAATCATCGAAAAGATCCGACAGGCGCGAATACCGATGCGGTTGATGCACCGCCAGAACCCGGCCCCGCGTGGCATGGCGTGCGGCCTTCAGAACGGCGGTGATTTCGACCGGGTGGTGGCCATAATCATCGATGATCGACACGCCTTGAACATCGCCCACCAAGGTGAAGCGCCGATTAACACCGCCAAACGCCGCCAGCGCCTCGCGGATTTCAGAACGTTTCATGCCCAGATGCCGCGCCACGGCAATCGCCGACAACGCGTTTGAGACGTTGTGATCCCCCGGCATCGGCAAGGTGCAGCCTTCGATCACCGTACCTTCAAGCTGCAAATCCACATCAAAATGCGCCACCCCACCCTCGTATCGCAGATTGGAGGCGCGCACATCCGCCTGCGCGTTGAACCCATAGGTCACGATCCGCCTGTCGGTTACGCGCCCCACCAAAGCCTGCACCTCAGGGTGGTCAGTGCAACAAACGGCCAATCCGTAAAACGGAATATTGGAGACAAAGTTATCAAACCCCTGCCGCAGATTTTCCAGCGATCCCCAATGCTCCATGTGCTCAGGATCGATGTTGGTCACGATCCCGATCGTAGCTGGCAAACGGTTGAACGTGCCGTCGCTTTCATCGGCCTCGACCACCATCCATTCGCCTTCGCCTTTGCGCGCGTTGGAACCATAGGCGTGAATGATCCCACCGTTGATCACAGTGGGATCAAAGCGACCCGCATCCAGCAGCGTGGCAACCATCGTCGTGGTTGTCGTCTTGCCATGCGTTCCGGCGACGGCAACATTGGATTTCAGTCGCATCAGCTCTGCCAGCATCTCGGCCCGGCGCACCACGGGCAGGCCTTTGGCACGGGCGGCATCCAGCTCCGGGTTGCCCGGTTTGATCGCAGAAGAGATGACGACAACGGCGGCATGTTCTAGGTTCTCTTCCCGCTGCCCGATAAAGATACGCGCACCCAGATCGCCCAGACGTCCGGTGATCTTGGAGGCCTTCAGATCAGAGCCCTGCACATCATAGCCGAGGTTTAGCAGAACCTCCGCGATCCCCGACATGCCAATGCCACCGATCCCGACAAAGTGGATGGGCCCCAGTTGGGTGGGCAGCTTCGTTGCTGCGTTCATGTCGCCTCTCCCTGTTGGGCCAACGCCTCAACCATCTCAACCAAAGCCTCCGTGGCGTCCGGCCGCCCCTGGCTTAACGCAGCATTCGCCATCTGAACCGCTCCTTTGGGGTCCGAAAAGATGGTCATGATCTGCTCGGCCAGCGCCTGTGGCGTAAAAGTGCTCTCCGGCATCATCACCGCCCCACCGGCCTCGACCATGCCACGGGCATTTGCGGTCTGTTCATCGCGGATAGCGGCCGCAAGTGGCACGAAAATGGCGGGCCGCCCGATCACCGAAAGATCGGCAACCGAAGACGCACCAGATCGGCTGATGACCAGCTGCGCCTCTGAATAACGGCGCGGCACATCCTCAAAAAACGGTGCAACCTCGGCATCCAGCCCAAGCGCGTCATAGGCCACGCGCACCCGCGCCTCGTCTTCTCCGCGCGCCTGATGCGAAATGCGCAAATTCGCCTGCACCTCTGGCGGCAACAGGCCCAGCGCTTCGGGCACCACATCGCTCAGAATCCGGGCACCCTGACTGCCGCCCACGATGACAATTGTCATCGGATAATCGCCCGGCGGAATGTAGGGCGCACCCTGCCGCTGCAACACAGCGGCGCGCACCGGGTTGCCGGTGTAGGTACCCTCGACGCCGTCCGGCAATTCCGTGGGCCATGTGCCACAAGCAATCGCATCAACGCGCGACGCGAAAAGCTGATTGACCCGGCCCAGAACACCGTTTTGTTCGTGGATCATCCGGGGAATTCCGCGCAAAACCGCCGCCCCCACCGCCGGAATGCTGGGATAGCCGCCAAAACCCACCACAACAGCGGGTGGATCACGGCGCATCTTGGCCCGCATGGCCATAACACCGGCGGCAATCCGCAACGGCACCATCGCTTTGGCAACAACGCCACCCCGCGCGAATGTCGCGCTTGAGACCTGTTCGATGTGAGTTGAATGCGGAAAACCGCCCGTATAACGCGCGCCGCGCTCATCCGTAGATAGCGTCACCCGCCATCCTTTGCGCAACATCGCCTCTGCCAGCGCCTGCGCGGGGAACATATGCCCCCCGGTGCCTCCGGCCGCGATCAACAAAAGCGGTTGCGTCATCGCCAGGCGCGCCCCAGAACTTCGGTGATTTTGCCTTGCGCGCGGGTCCGCGTAAACGCCAGCAACATACCCAACGCAATACCGCTCGCGATCACGGACGAGCCGCCATAGCTCACAAATGGCAGCGTCATGCCTTTGGCAGGCAAGAGGCGCACTGCCACACCCATATTGATGATCGCCTGCACCCCAAACATCGCGGCAAGGCCGGTTCCGGCCAAGCGGATGAACGGATCATGTTCCTGCATCAGCCGCAGGAACGAGCGCACAACAATCGTCAGGAACAGCGCAATGACAGTCAAAACCAGGATCAGCCCATATTCTTCTGCGGCCACGGCGATGATGAAATCGGTATGCGCATCCGGCAATGACCACTTCACCGTGCCCTCACCGACACCAACACCAAACAGCCCCCCTTCGCGGATGGCATTTGTGGCATAGCCAAGCTGCGTGGTCGGATCGACCTCAGCGCTTAGAAAGCCGTCAATCCGGCCTGCAAAGTGTTCCGAGCTGTTATAGGCCAGAATGCCACCAAACACGACCAACCCGGCCATACACATCAGCAACATGATTGGCGCACCGGCCACAAAATACATCACGCCCCAGCCGAAAAGCACCAGACAGGCTTGGCCAAAATCTGGCTGCAAAACCAGCAACAGTGCAATCGTGCAGGTCAAAGCGAAAGACCACGTGCGCCCCGGCGGGCCATTCAACTCATAGCTCGATGCCAACATCCACGCCGCCACAACGACAAAGCCGGGTTTGAGGAATTCCGAAGGCTGCACTGACGCAAAGCCCAACGAATACCACCGCACCGCCCCTTTGCCAAAATCCGTGCCAAAAAAGGGCAACATCGCCAGCGCCACAAAGGTCACGATGAACCCCAAAACCGCCAATCGCCGTACAAGCGTGGGCCGCATCATCGAGGTGATAATCATCACCACCAGCGCCACACCGCCAAAAAACGCCTGCCGGAACACATAATGAAACGGGGGGAACCCGTTCTTTTCCGCCAACGGCACCGAAGCCGCCAGCCCCAGCAAAAGCCCGATGGAAAACAAAATCAGCACGCAGCCAAGCGAAAGCTTGTCAATCGTGCGCCACCACTTGGGAAGAATTGGCTCACCGTCCCTTTGGGGTACGGTGCCATAGACCATTTCGGTCATCGCTCAGATCCGCCTGCTGCCTCATAGGATCCCGGTTTTCCGGGTTATGCGCCCAGAATAACCGCAAACGCGCGCAACACCAACCCCTTCGGTTGTAAACAAGGCAAAGACGCCCAATCACGCTGTCATATGGCGCTGGTGAAGGGGGCGTCTTCTCTACCCGTCCAGCCCTTCGACCGCTGCGGCAAAAGCCAATCCGCGCTGCTCAAAATTGTCGTATTGGTCAAAGCTCGCCGCCGCCGGTGCCAAAAGCACAACATCGCCCGGCTCTGCCTCCGACGCCGCCGCCGCTACGGCGCGCGCCATATCTCCGCAAATCTGGCTCTCCATCTCAAGCTGCACCGCAAATTGCGCCGCCTCCCGCCCGATGACATAGGCCTTTTTGACCTCGCCCCCCACCGCATTTAGCGCCTCAAGCCCACCTTCTTTCTGCAAGCCGCCACAGATCCAGCGGATGTTCTTGAACGCCTTTAGCGCTTGCACCGCGCTGTCCACATTGGTGGCCTTGCTGTCGTTCACAAACCGCACGCCCCCCCGTTCGGCCACAGTCTGGCTGCGGTGTGGCAAACCGGCAAAGCTGGCAAAAGCATCTTCAATCAACCGCGGCGCCAACCCCAGCGCCCGCGCCACCGCATAAGCGGCACAGCCGTTCTGGTGATTATGCGCCCCCGGCAGCCCCGTGATCCCACGCAAATCGATCGACGCCACCTGCCGCCCCTTGCGGTATTCGCTCAAAAACCCCTTGCGCGCAAAAACGGACCAGCCCGCCTCTGTCAGCTTGCGATTGACCGAGATGCGGATCACCCTGTCATCGCTCGCAGCTTCACCCATCTGCCCCGCCAGAAACGCGCCCTCAGGTTCGTCCACCCCGATCACGGCCCTGTCCGGCCCACCTTCGGCAAAAAGACGGCGCTTTGCGGCGAAATAGCCGCCCATCCCGCCATGCCGATCCAGATGATCGGGCGTGAGATTGGTAAACACCGCCACATCCGGCGGCAGCGCGCGGGCCAGCTCGGTCTGATAACTCGACAGCTCCAGCACGATAACTGCACCGTCCCCCGGCGGCTCCAGATCCAGCACGCCACGCCCGATGTTGCCCGCCAGTTGGCTGTCACGCCCGGCGCTTTCAAAAACGTGATGGATCAGCGCAGAAGTGGTGGATTTTCCGTTGGATCCCGTCACCGCGATCACCCGTGGCGGCGTTTCAAACTTGTCCCATTCGGGCGTTGCCAACGATTGGAAAAAGAGCCCGATGTCATTGTCGACCGCGACTCCCAGCGCAATTGCCTGCGCGACCACCGGGTGCGGCGCGGGATAAAGATGTGGAATACCCGGCGACACGATGAGGCGTGCAAGGCCCCTCATTTGTTGCTCTTTGCGCAGATCAGCGCAGGCAAACCCTTCGGCCTCCGCCCGCGCGCGCGCCTCCGGATTGTCATCCCAACAGATCGATGTGGCACCGCCTGCCTGCAACGCCCGCGCCGCCACCAGCCCCGACCGGCCCAGCCCCAGCACGCCAACCGAGGCATTTTGCAATCCACGCACAGGGATCATTGCACAGCTCCATTCATTTGGCCGCAACCTGCACCGCTAGGGACGGCTTGGCAAGAATGGTTAGGCAGTCAGTTCGTTGCGACGTGGTAGGGAAAACTGTGCCAAGGTTTGCTTTGCGGTCGGCCTAAAGCGGACGGGGCGAATACCAAGCGTTTGCACCTGATGCGTAGGGTCCGCTCGTGGGGCTCTGCCCCACACCCCGGAGTATTTGGATCCAAAAGAAGAGGGAGCGGGTGAGCCTTCTTTTGGAACATAAATACTCTGGGTGAATGCGCCGCAGGCGCAGAGGGCAAAGCCCTTACTTCTATCGTTCTCACAACGTTGAACGGTTACAGTCTTTCGGCCACGTGTTCGTTCGTCACGTAATAACCGGTGCTATAATTCAAACTCAGCGAGAAAAAGCACCGCTGCCCGATCCGCGCCTTCACCGCATGTTCAACATCCGTCAAGAGTGCATTCGTAAACGCCTCATCCCTGTGCGGCTTGCTGAGCAGTGACAGCTCCAAAATCACATGGCTGTGGTGAAAAGCTGTCGCCGGATAAGCCCGGCCTTTGCATTCGCCCGACCCATCATCGTGGCGCAAAATCACCGCCTCAACTTCGGCCAGAATGGCCTCTGCATCAATTTCCAGATCAGCGGAATATTTCAACTCAGCATGAGGCATCAGCGCACCTTCAACGTGGCAAGGCCGATCATGGCGAGGATCAATGAGATGATCCAGAACCGGATCACAATCTGCGGCTCTGCCCAGCCTTTCTTTTCATAATGGTGATGGATCGGCGCCATCAGAAACACCCGCTTGCCCGTGCGCTTGAAGTAAAGCACCTGGATGATCACGCTCAGCGCTTCGACCACAAAGAGGCCCCCCACGATAGCGAGAACCAGCTCGTGCTTGGTGGCCACGGCAATGGCGCCCAAAGCCCCGCCCAGCGCGAGCGAGCCGGTATCGCCCATGAACACAGCCGCCGGCGGCGCGTTGTACCACAAAAAGCCCAAGCCTCCGCCAAAGAGGGCCGAGGTAAAGATCAGCAATTCGCCGGTTCCGGGCACGTAGTGCACATCCAGATATTCGGTGAAATCGACGCGCCCCACCGCATAGGCGATGATGCCCAGCGTCACGGCGGCGATCATCACGGGCATGATGGCCAGCCCATCAAGGCCGTCGGTCAGGTTGACCGCATTGGCCGCGCCCACAATCACGACAATGCCAAAGGGCACAAAGAACCAACCCAGATTGATCAGGAAATCCTTGAAAACCGGCAAAGCCAGCTGGTTTTGCAGAGCTTCGGGATGCACGCGTGCACAGATATATGCGGCCACGCCCGCAATCACAAAGCCCAGAACCAGCCGCACACGCCCGCTGACCCCGGCGGTCGATTGCTTAGTCACTTTGGCATAATCGTCCGCAAACCCGATGAGCGCAAAGCTCAAGGTCACGCCAAGCACCACCCAGACAAACACATTGTCGAGCCGCGCCCAAAGCAACGTCGCCGTGACAAGCGCCCCGACGATCAGCAAACCGCCCATCGTGGGCGTCCCCGCCTTGGCAAAATGGCTTTCCGGCCCGTCATCGCGAATGGGCTGGCCTTTGCCTTGCTTGCGCCGCAGCACGTTGATCAGCGGCTTGCCAAAGATGAACCCAAAGAGCAGCGCTGTCATAAAGGCGCCACCTGCGCGAAAGGTGATGTAGCGGAACAAATTAAAGAAATCGCCGCCATCAGAGAGGGCCGTCAGCCAATATAACATTCGTTCATCACCTCACTGAGAAACATCTTGTGTGTTGGGCGCGACCGGATGGCCCATTTTGCGGATGGCGTCAACGACCCGCGCCAATCCCATCGACAAAGACCCCTTGACCAGCACAACATCGCCGCTGTCCAACTGCTTGGACATGATCTGGGCCAAATCCGCTGACGTCTCGGCACAGATCCCGCGGTTGGCCTCGGGCAGAGCTTCATGCAGATGGGCCATCATCGGGCCCACCGTGTGCACGACGTCAATCGCCTGCATCGCGTCGAGATCGGCCAGCCCTTGATGCAGCGCGATTTCCGTGGGGCCAAGCTCTTTCATATCGCCCATCACCGCGATCCGCCGCCCGTGCCGGATGCGCCCCATGCCATCCTTGGGGGCGGCATGGGCCAGCACCTCAAGCGCTGCGGCCATCGAGGTCGGGTTGGCGTTGTAACTGTCGTCAATCAATTCCAGCGTGCGGTGCGTTTCAACCGGGTCCAGCACCAGCGTTTCGCGCACACCGCGGCCCGCATAGGGCGTCCACCGCCCCAATGATTGCACCGACAGCGCCAAATCAGCGCCCAGCGCCTGAGCAGCGGCCAGCGCGCCCAGCCCGTTCATCGCGAAATGGCGCCCCGGCACGCTCAGCTTGAACAAAAACGCCTCATCCTGCTGATGAGCCTGCACCACCGTCGCCTCAGGGTGCAGCGTGACCGCATCAAGCACAAAGGCATCCCCTGTCTCGCCAAATCCAACCTGCCGCGCGCCAAGCGCCTCGGCCGTACGGCTCAGCACATCCGCCGTGCTGCAATCCGCGTTCAAGATCGCCACGCCCTCAGGCTCCAGGCCTTCGAGGATGGAAGCCTTTTCCCGCGCGATCCCTTCAATGTTTTCAAAGGCTTCCAGATGCGCTGCGGCCACGGTTGTGACCATCGCTACATGCGGACGGGCCATCTTGGCCAATGGCGCGATCTCTCCGGGGTGGTTCATGCCAATCTCGATCACGGCAAATTCCGTATCGGCGGGCATCCGGGCCAACGTCAGCGGCACGCCCCAATGGTTGTTATAGCTGGCAACGCTTGCATGAACCCGGCCCTGATCCGCCAGAATGGCCCTCAGCATTTCTTTCGTGGTGGTCTTGCCCACCGACCCGGTCACTGCAACCACCCGCGCCTGCGTGCGCGCACGCCCGGCCCGGCCCAACGCTTCCAATCCCGCCTGCACGTCTTCCACGATCAACAAGGGCGCATCTTCCGGCACGCCCTCTGGCACGCGTGAGACCAAAGCCGCACCAGCCCCGTTTTCGAGCGCCTGCGCCACAAAGTCATGCGCGTCGCGCGCCGCTGTCAACGCCACGAAGAGATCACCGGGTTCGAGCGTGCGAGTGTCGATGCTGACACCGCTCACCACCCAATCCGAGGTAGCCCTCCCCCCAGTGGCGCGCGCAGCTTCTGCTGCTGTCCAAAGCGTCATAACCCGCCTCCATCCAGTGCCGCGACCGCTATGCTGGCTTGTTCTACATCGTCAAATGGCAACACATCGTCGCCCACAATCTGCCCGGTCTCATGGCCTTTGCCCGCGATCAGGGCGATGTCACCGGGCTCCAACGTATCGACCGCACGCAATATGGCTTCGGCGCGATCCGCCACCTCGGTGGCCTCTGGGCAGCCTTCCATCACCGCCGCACGGATCTCTGCGGGGTCTTCGCTGCGCGGGTTGTCATCGGTGACAAAAACCACATCCGCATGTTCCGCCGCCGCAGCCCCCATCAGCGGGCGTTTGAACGGATCACGATCCCCACCGGCCCCCACAACCACCACCAGCTTGCCCATCACATGTGGGCGCAACGCCTTAAGCGCTGTGGCCACGGCATCCGGCGTATGGGAATAATCTACGAAAACAGAGGCTTCGTTGGCGCGCGTTGCCGCATGTTCCATCCGGCCGCGCACTGTTTTCAGGTCAGGCAACGCCGCAATCGCGGTCTCGGGATTGCCGCCCGCCGCAATGACAAGGCCCAACGCCATCAGCACATTCTCGGCCTGAAACCCTCCGATCAGGTCCAGCCGCGTCTGGTGCACCTTATCCTGCACCCGAAACCGCATCACTTGCCCCGCGCCGTCAAACCGCTGACCCAGAAGTGCGATGTCGCGCCCGTCTTTGCCAATGGTCATCACCTGCTGGCCGCGCGCTGTGGCAATCGCGGCCATGTCAACGCCGCGCGGATCATCCACATTGATCACCGCGACGCCCTCTTCGGGCAGAACTCGCGCAAAAAGGCCCGCTTTCGCATCGAAATACGCGTCAAAGCTGGCGTGATAATCCAAATGGTCCTGCGTGAAATTGGTAAAGCCTGCGGCCTTCAGCACCACACCATCCAACCGGCGCTGATCCAGCCCGTGGCTTGAAGCTTCCATCGCGGCATGTGTCACGCCATGCGCCGCGGCCTCAGCCAGCGTGCGGTGCAGCGTGATCGGCTCTGGCGTGGTATGGGCCAGCGGCGCGGTCCACGCGCCCTCAACCCCGGTGGTGCCCAGATTGACACCGGCGATCCCCATCAATTCCCAGATCTGGCGCACGAAGGTTGAAACCGAGGTTTTGCCATTGGTTCCGGTCACGGCCACCATCGTGGCGGGCTGCGCGTCAAAGAACAAAGCCGCGGTGCGCGACAAGGCCTCGCGCGGGCGTTCGGCCAGAACCAAAGCGGCCTCATGCGCGGCCAGCTCATCTGCCGCGATCCGCGCCCCTTCGGCATCGGTCAAAACGGCGGCGGCGCCCATGCGCAACGCGTATTGGATAAACGCGCCTCCATGCACATTGGTGCCGGGCATGGCGGCAAATAAATGTCCGGGCTTCACATCGCGGCTGTCCACTGAAACGCCCGTGATCGTGGGATTTGCCCCACCACGTGCGGTCAAGCCAAGGGCCGAAAGGGCTTTCGCCGGAAACGCCATGTTGTTCGCCTGCTGGCCGACGTCTTTCGCCGGTCTGGTGCGCCGCACCAGCCTGAACGACTCAGGCAGGCGATGACGCGTTAGTTACTGCTGGTGAAAGTTATACCAGCCAACTCGGTTGGTTCAACGCTTGGCGGCAATCCCAAGAGCGGTGCAACCCGCCCGATCATCTCAGCGGCAACAGGCACCGCCGTCCAACCGGCCGTGCGCCGTGGCTTGGTGCCGCTGGTTTCTTCGGGTTCGTCCAGCGTGACGATCAACACATATTTCGGATCATGCGCCGGAAAGATCGTGGCAAAGGTCGCGATCACCTTGTCATCATAATACCCGCCGCGCGGCTTTGGCTTGTCCGCCGTGCCGGTCTTACCCCCCACGGCATAGCCCGGCACGTCACCCATGCTCGCCGTGCCTTCGGTTACAACCTTGCGCAACATACCACGTGCGATGCGCGCGGCCTCCGGGCTCATCACCTGTGCCCCTTTCGCCGCCTGTGTGCGCTTGAGGATCGTGGGCGTGACCGCATAGCCCCCATTGGCAATCGCCGCATATCCGGCAGCCAGATGCATCGGTGACGATGACAGCCCATGCCCATAAGAGATCGTGACACTCGACAGATCCCCCCAGCGCTCCGGCAACAACGGCTTGCCGGTCTTGGCCTCAACTGTCTCAAACGGGGTCGCTTCAAAGAACCCCAGCGATTTCAAAAAGTCTTTCTGGCGCTTGGTGCCAATGTCCAACACCATCCGCGCCGTCCCACGGTTGGAGCTTTTGACGATGATGTCCGTCACCGACAGCTTGCCATAGTTCTTGTTCTGGAACTCGCCAATCCGAAAGCCGCCAACCTTCATGGGCCCTGAGGTATCAATCACCGTGTTCGCATTCACCAACCCCAGATCTATTGCCTGTGCTGCCGTGAAAATCTTGAAGGTCGAACCCAGCTCGTAGACCCCTTGCACAGACCGATTGAACAGCGGGCTGTCGGATGCATCACCTTCTGTCAGCGGGCGGGGGCGGTTGTTGGGGTCAAACGTCGGCAGCGAGACCGCGGAAATCACTTCACCGGTGTGCGCATCCATCAAAACCGATGACGCGCCCTTGGCGTTCATCAGCTTCATACCGCCCCAAAGAACCCGCTCCGAGGCCGCCTGTACCGTCAGATCAATCGACAGCTCCAGAGGCGCCGCGCCATTGGCCGGGTCGCGCAGGTAATCGTCAAAGTATTTCTCAACCCCGGCCACACCAATGACCTCTGCGGCACTCACACCCTCTTTGCCAAAAGAGGCACCCCCCAGGATATGCGCCGCCAGCGCCCCGTTGGGGTAAAGGCGCATGTCGCGCGGCCCAAACAGCAAGCCCGGCTCGCCAATCTCATGCACGGCCTGCATCTGCTCCGGGCTGATCTTGCGGCGAATCCACAGGAATTTGCGTTTGCCAGTAAAGTCTTTCTTCAGCCGCGCCCCATCGAGATCGGGGAAAATCTTGGCCAGATGCTCCGCCGCCCCTTCCGGGTCCACCATGAGTGGCGGTTGAGCATAAAGCGCATGTGTTTCAAAGTTTGTTGCCAGCAGATTGCCGTTGCGATCCACGATATCGGCCCGAGCGGCACTGATCGCGGCACCGCCCGCACTTGCGCGCGGCTCTGTCGCCTCGCTCACCGCCAAAACGCTCATCCGTGCGCCCACAGCCATGAAGGCGCAGACAAAGAAAAAGCCCAACACCAAGAAACGCCCCTCAGCGCGCGCGCGCATGGTGTCGCGCATTTCTTCGTGACGCTGGCGTTTGTTGTCGCGCTCGATCTGATCCGGATCACCGCCGGTGTCACGCGCTTTCAAAATCCGTGCCAAAGGGCGCAAAGGGGTGCGGATCATGGGCGCGTCTCCCCGTCGGATGCCACTTCGACAGTGTTGCGAAGCTCTAGCGGCGGCTCTTGCGGTGGATACACAATCTCATCGACCCGCCCAAACTGTTCGGACCGCATCGGCAACAGCCCCAGCCGTTCAAAATTGATATCTGCCAATTCGCGCAGCCGGTCGGGACGGTTCAAATAAGCCCATTCCGCTTTCAAGACCGCCAACCGCGCATGTGCGGCCCGCAGATCCCGGTGCAATTCCTCGGTTTCTGCCAAGGCCTCTTGCGTCGAATAGTTTTCGCGATACGCCCAAAAGGCCAGGCCGATCACGGCAAGAGTTGTCAAAATGTACAAAACCGTTCGCATTACCACTCACTCTCAACAACAGGCATTCCAATGTCGCGCGCCTTGACCGACCCCGAGGGCGCGTCCGTACGCACAGCCACACGCAATTTGGCTGATCGGGACCGTGGGTTTTCCGCCAATTCCTGATCATCCGCACCGATCGCCTTGCGGGATTTGACTGTGAATTGCGCCGCAGTCTCTTGCGTTTCCGGCGCATACCGATTGGCCCGCCCGCCTCCACCAGACCGCTGGGTCAAAAACCGCTTCACCATCCGATCCTCGATCGAATGAAACGTCACCACGGCCAACGTACCGCCCGGGCGCAACGCGCGCTCCGCCGCCATCAATCCCTGATACAGCTCTTCGTATTCTGCGTTCACAGCAATACGCAGCGCTTGAAACGTGCGCGTCGCCGGATGGGATTGGCCAGGTTTCGGACGCGGCAGGCAGCGCTCAACCACCGCCACCAACTGTAGCGTCGTTTCAAATGGCTCCACCGCGCGCGCCGCCACAATCGCCTTGGCGATCCGGCGGCTGGCCCGCTCTTCACCAAACTGAAACAGGATATCGGCCAGCGTCTTTTCATCCGCCCCGTTCACCAGATCGGCCGCCGATGGACCACTCTGGCTCATCCGCATGTCCAACGGACCATCTTGTTGAAAGGAAAATCCGCGCGCGGCCTCATCCAGCTGCATCGAACTCACGCCCAGATCCAGCACCACGCCATCCAAATCGGAAGCATACTCATCCATCCGCGAAAAAACACCGGGCTGCTGCACCAGTCGCGGGCCATAGGCCGCGGCCCAGCCTGCTGCCATCTCAAAAGCCAGCGGATCGCGATCAACCGCAATCACCTCTTCGGCACCCGCATCAAGCAGCGCGCGTGTGTACCCGCCTGCCCCAAAAGTCCCGTCCAGCCAACGGCCCGCAACAGGAGAAACCGCCGCCATCAGCGGACGCAACAAAACAGGAATGTGAGGGGCCTCAGGCGCGGAGGATGCGGCAGCGGCCATCATCCCTGTCCCGGCACCTGATCCAGGAAGGTCAGAGGATCCACATCATCGGGTAGCTCATTCAGCCAGGCCTCGGTGCGCGACAGCTCTTCTTCTTCGTAGGTAGCCGGGTTCCAGATCTGGAACGTGTCGCCAGCCGCAATGAAAAAGGCCTCGGCTTCCAGTCCAATCTTCTGGCGCAATTTTGCAGGCAGCACCAAACGCCCGGTCTCATCTACGGATGTCGGAAAGGATTGCCCGTGAAACAGGCGCTGCAACATCTGCCGCTCAATCGAGCCACGCGGCAAGGCGTCGATCTTGTCGTCCACCTCGTCAATCGCGTTCACCGTATAGCATTCCAGGTATTTGCGGCGATCATCGCCATAGACAATCACCAGCTCAGGGGTGTCGCCATCACGCCAATTCGGATCTTCGGCTTCGAGCACACGGCGAAACAGGGCCGGGATCGAAACCCTGCCCTTCGTGTCCACCTTATGGTGGCTTTCGCCTCTGAACCTGCGTGCCACGTGCCCTGCCTGTCCCTTGTGCCCTTTCGGGCAAATTCCGTTGCGCCCCCGCGCGTTCCCCCGCCTAAAATGGGAAACGGCGAGTTGATCTGCTGCCATTGATCAACCCGCCGCCCTCGTCCCGCTGAGCGGGTAGTCCAGCTGCGCGCGCCACCTGGGGGGATGTCTGCTCGCCCGCGCGCCGGATCCTTGGTCTGATGAAAGCGAGATGCCTGTATGAACCTGCCTTGAGTTCTTTTGTTGTTGGGGTCGTTTGGTGCCCCGGCTCGTTTCATCCGATGCATAAGGGATGCCACGGGAAATCATGGTCTGGCAAGGGATTTTTGGGAAAAATCGCCATACCGAAACTTGCAGATCTCGATGACAACCTCAAGCGACCTCTCATTTTCGGCATATATTGTGAATGAATCGCACCCCATCTCAATATGTTGATGTTTTTGGCAAACCCCGAGATTTCCCATATTTTCCCAGAATTTACTCACTCATTCAGACGGTGAATTGATGTTCATATTTCGTTCCAATACCCAAACTGAACTTATCAAGTAAAAACTCCAGAATCACACGCGATTCGCACCCGTCCCGCGCGGCGGACCACAATACCTCCGCAGTGTCCCATGGTTTCCCACGCGCTCATTCCACCGAGGGTTGACCACCCATAAGATCCCGTGATCAGTGCTCCAAGCAAATCGCGCCCAAAGGATTTTCCGACATGCAGACCGCCTTGGCCCTCTTCATTCACGCCCTCCGCATGGTGTTTCGCAACCCGGCGGGCACGTTACGCGCCACATGGCCCGGCCTCGTTTTCCTGTTTTTGGGAAGCATTGGCGTCCTCTGGTCTGCTGCCACAAGCGAATTCGACACATCGACCTTCGAGCCCGCCGGCCCTGTTAACTGGCCAGCCGTTAGTCTTATGTTGGTGGGCTACCTGCTTGGGTCGGCAATCACTGCCATCTTCTGGCACCGCTATGTGCTGCTGGATGACCCGCACACCCCCGGCCCTTCTCTTTCAGCCGGAATGGTTCTGAGCTATTTGTGGCGCGTCATCAAAATTGCACTCGTAACAATACTGTGCCTGATCCCAGCCATTATCGTTGTGCTGGCATTTACCACCACGTCAGACCAATTCACGCCATTCCAAAGCGCATTGTCCATTCTCTTAAACTGGCTCGGCACCTATCTGCTTTATCGATTTGCCCTTGGCCTGCCCGGCGTCTGCATCGGCGACGACATCGGTATCACCGACAGCTTCCGCCACACCAAACTCCTGGCCATCCCGCTTCTTTGGCTGACCGCGCTGTCAGGCGTTTTGACGGCGATCATCACGTGGGTCGGACAACTCGTACCCGCGCCCGCCCAATTCGGCCTCCTGCTCGACACGGGCCTCTTCTTCATTCAAGCCCTTATCGGCGCCAGCATCCTCACAGCGCTCTACGGCCACCTCGTCCAAAACCGCGCCCTTCCGGGCATCCCTGCGAAAGCGCTCTGATCCGCTTCTTTTGGACAAAAATACTCAAATCCACCGCGCGCCCCGAATCCGGTCATTCGCCTGTGGGCGCAGGCTCCTCTTCCAACAGCCGATAGATACAGGCTTTCACACCGCCGCCTTCCATCTCAACATCAACCGGCTGGCGCAGATACGCCTCGCCCTCAAACGCATCGAGCCGCGCCCAATGCGCGGGCAGGTCAGCAG
>JABSSA010000255.1 GCA_013214665.1 Paracoccaceae bacterium | reverse complement strand
TGGCCCATCACATAGACCCGGTCGGCGATATCCAGCGCGATTGAGAGCTTTTGTTCGACCAACAGTGTGGAGATTCCGCGTTTGGCGATCTCTTTCAAAAGCTCCGCCACCCGCTGCACCATCTGCGGCGAAAGGCCTTCGGTCGGCTCATCAATCATGATCAGATCCGGGTCACCCATCAGCGTGCGGCACATGGTCAGCATCTGCTGTTCCCCGCCCGAGAGCACCGAGGCTTCCACATCCGCCCGGTTGCCTAGGTTTTCGAACATGTTGAACATATCCTGCATGGACCAGCGCCCGGCCCCGTCTTTCTGGCCCGGTTTCAGACCCAGGATCAGGTTCTGGCGCGTGGTGAGGCCGGGAAAAATGTCCCGGTTTTCTGGCACATATCCAATGCCCAGATTGGCCACTTCGAACGCCTTTTTGCCCGCAATCTCAGCGCCCCGGAACGAGACAGAGCCGTGCGGCTCCACCTCACCCATAATCGCCTTGCACGTGGTGGATCGCCCCACACCGTTGCGGCCCAGAAGCGCCACAATCTCCCCTTCGTTGATGTTGAGATTCACCCCCTGAAGGATGTGGGATTTGCCGTAATAGGCGTGCAGATCAACGACATCGAGCATCAGTGTTCCGCCTCCAATGCTGCGCCCAGATAGGCTTCTTGGACTTTAGGGTTCGCGCGCACATCTTCGGGCGTGCCCGTTGCGATGATTTCGCCGTAAACCAGAACCGAAATCTGATCGGCCAGACCAAAGACCACACCCATGTCATGTTCGACCATGACCAGCGTTTTGCCTTCGGTCACCTTGCGGATTAGCTCCACGATGTAGTCCGTCTCCGAATGGCTCATGCCCGCGGTGGGTTCATCAAGCATGATGACATCCGCACCACCAGCAATGGTGATCCCGATCTCAAGCGCGCGTTGTTCCGCATAAGACAGTACCCCCGCCGGCAAATCGCGTCGGGCAGAAAGGTTGATCTGTTCCAACACGGCCTCTGCCCCTTCGTTCAGGGCACGGCTTTTGCCGACCATATTCCAGAAGGAATATTTGTAACCCAAGGACCACAGAAGCGAACAGCGCACATTTTCAAACACAGTCATGCGCGGAAAGATGTTGGTGATCTGGAACGACCGAGACAGCCCCATGCGGTTGATCTCGAACGGGGCCAGCCCCGCCAGATCATGGCCATGTAGGCTGATCTTGCCGTCTGATTGCGGGAACCGGCCCGTGATCAGGTTGAAGAGCGTGGATTTCCCCGCCCCGTTTGGCCCGATGATGGCATGGCGCTCGCCCTTGCCGATGCTCAGGTCAACACCGCGAATAATCTCAGTCTTGCCAAAGCTCTTGCGCAGGCTGTCCAGATGCAAAGCTGCTGCTGTCATGATCATGCGCCTCCCGGTGTGTTGGCATCGTTCCACGCGTCAACCATTTCGCTTGACGACCGGCGGCAAAGCCACAGGCCTACCACCGTGATGGCAATCACGATGACCCAAGGCATCAGCGCGTGGCTGTTGAACGTGGTCCAGAAGATGGTCATTTCCTCATCACCTTTGGCTGCATGGCGATAGTGGAAGATCATCTCGACCAGCCCCGCCAACCCGAGCACGGCAATTGCGCCGGGGATCAGTGTTTTGATGTAGGGCATGATCAACAGACGGAACCGGCCCAGCTTGATTGCGGGCGCGTGCATCATGATCAGACCGGCAAGACCGCCCGGGAAGAACATCACCGTCGCCACAAACAAGGTGCCTGCGTAAAAGGCCCAGAGTTCGGTTTCCAGCGACAGCACGGTTTGCACCAGCGTAAAGACGATGGCACCGATGATCGGCCCAAAGAAGAAGCCGACACCGCCCAGGAAGGTCACCAAAAGGATCACACCGGATTGCGCGGCGTTGAGGTTTTCTTCGGTCAGGATTTCATAGTTCACCGCAAAGAGCGCGCCTGCGACACCGGCAAAGAAACCGGAGGCCACAAAGGAATAAAACCGGACCCAGCGGGCCGAATAGCCCAGGAATTCCGCGCGTTCGGGATTGTCGCGTACGGCGTTGGCCATGCGGCCCACGGGGGTGCGTGAAAAGAGGTACATCGCCAGTGCGGACAGGATCGTCCAGAAGGCGATCAGATAGTAGACCTCAATCTGCTGCAGGAACTCGACCCCAAAGAAGGGCATCCCATACGTACGGTCGC
>JABSSA010000254.1 GCA_013214665.1 Paracoccaceae bacterium | reverse complement strand
AGGAGCGCCTAGTTTCGGAACGAGGGACAGTGAAAAAGCAACAGGTGTTCCGTCCTCTTGCTTGTTAATCACATAAGCGCTCTGACGCTGGTCCCAAGGTCTCTCTCAAACCTGTGAACGAAGTGTTAACTGTGGTGAGGATTGGCCGCTGTGCTGCCAGATTTTGGCGCGCCTTCATCGGCTTTCAAAGCCGATGCACCGTCGCTCAATCGAAAATGTCTTCGATGATGTCAAAGGCGTCTTCAAAGAACCCGCCAAACCGCTTCATGCTGGATTTCTTCGACTTCTTTTTGGCTTTCTTGGGCTTTTTTACCTTTCCAGCGGCATAGCCCACGCTGCGCGATGGTTTCACCAGTTCACGGTCGCCCGTGCGATCCTGCGGCAGCATCTTGAGGTCATGCAACGGTGCTCCGCATGATCCGCAAGCCAGCTCATGCTGTGTCTTGCCCTTCAGCACCAGCGCCGACCGGCTGCCGCAATAGCAGCAGGTCACAACTTTTGTCGGATAGGCCATCATGCCTCCTTTCGTTGGCATTCATATAGGGCAATGGCCGCCGCATTTGAGACGTTGAGAGAGCCAAAAGCCCCCGGAAAGTCGATTTTCACCAAATGGTCCACCGTCTCTTTGGTCTTTGCTCGCAAACCGGGCCCTTCCGCGCCCAGCACCAGGGCAATGGGATCGTTGCGGCGGGTCGCGATCGCGTCGGGCAGGGTGGTTGTGGCCTCTCCATCCAGCCCCAGCACCAGATAGCCCATGGCTTGCAATTCCGTGATCGTATCAGCCAGATTACGCACCCGCAGATAGGGCTGGCGTTCCAACGCACCGGAGGCCGTTTTGGCCAGCGCGCCGGTTTCGGGGGCGGCATGGTGGCGCATCCCGATCACCGCCTGCGCGCCCAGCACCTCGGCTGAGCGTAGAATCGCCCCGACATTATGCGGATCGCTCACCCGGTCGAGCAGGATCAGCCGCGGTGCCGCAGGTCCGATGGCCCAATCTTCCAAGCTACCCCATTGCAACGGTTTGACCTCAAGCGCGGCACCTTGATGCACCGAGCCGGGATCCAGCGGCGCGGAAAAGCGGCGCGGATCCGTCATTTCCGGGGTGATCCCCGCCGCCTCAACCGCGTCAGAAAGCTTGTCAGCGGCATTTTTCGTCAGAATCAGCCGGATTTTTTCGCGTTTTGGGTTCATCAGCGCATCGCGGACCGCGTGCAGACCAAAGAGCCAGACGGTCGCCGCTGCATCCGCTTTGCGGGCTTGTTCTTTCTGCACGACCCACTTGGGTTTTTTCATTGTGGCCATCCACTTTGCAGGTCGCGCCGAATTGGCCTTGACCCCTGAATAGGGTGCTTGTAATCACCCCGGCACGCCAAGGGCAACCTTGGCAGTGGGCGACAGGCCGCAAGGTGTGGCAGGGGACTGTAACTCCCTCGCGGAGACGCACGCCTGGTTCGATTCCAGGGTCGCCCACCATCTTCAATCTTCTTATATGCTTGCGGGTGGTGACGATGAGGTGTCGCGCTTGGTGCGGCAAGGCGATCTCTCGCCTTGCGCTTGTTTCAAACGCCGCGCAAGCGGCGCAGGACTACTGGGCCAGCCAGGCTGTCAGCGTCGCAAAGAACGCGGCTTGCTCTTCGATAAATGGATAGTGGGCCGAGTCGTCAAAGATCGCGAGCTCCGCATTTGGCAGAGCCGCCGCGATACGTTCGGCGCCGGGGCCGGGCGGGGTGATGCCGTCATGAGCACCCGCCATGACCAACGCGCGGGTATCGACCTTTGGCAGTTTCTCTAACGTGTTGAACGTGGCCAGCAAGCCGCCCGCTGCGTTCCAGGCGCGATGTTCATAGACGGTGCGCGCATCAAGATCGCTGCCAATCGCGTCGTCATATTCGTGGAAATACATTTGCACGACCGGCCCCCATGTGGCCTGCCAATCCGCGTCATCGGCCATGGGTTGCGAGAACAGCTTGCCAAAAGCGGCCATCTGCGTGTCCGTGCCAGAGACAGATGGCGCATAATCAAACGCCGGCACCGTGTCGATCAGCACCAGCCTGTCCAGCCGATCACTGTAGCTGGCCGCAAATTCTTGCGCGATAAAACCACCATAGGAATGGCCGATCAGTGTGAAGCTGTCATGGCCCAGCGATGTCATCAGCGCCGCGGCATCCGAGGTCAGCCGGTCAAAAGTCATCTCGGCATAATCCGCGGGTTTGGTCGAGCGGCCATTGCCAAAGTGATCGTAGTAAACCACCGTGTGTGTTTCGGCCAACGCGTCGAAATACGGCCGGAAATAATCATGGCTCAGCCCAAGGCCGCCATGCATCATCAGGATCGCTGGCCCGCTGCCGATGCTTTCATAGTAAAGCTCTGCGCCGTTGATCTCGGCCGTTTCCGCCCAAGCGGCAAGCGCTGGAATGAGCGTCAGCGCTGCGGCGCTCAGGATGGTGGTATGTGTTGTCATCGTTGTCTCCCCTAGTGTTTGACGCGACCCTTGGTGCGGGCCGGCTCTGGACAGAGCTTAATTGGGTTTGCACAATGGGTGTTATCGCTGTGGTGCAAGGGGGTGCTGCGCTTTGATCGTCGAAAAGCAAAACAAATCAATGGCTTGGTTCCCGGATGAGCAATGGTGCGCAAAAGCCGGAGGCATCATTGACCAAGAGTTCTTTGATTTCGATGCGCAATCCGATCGCCTTGTGGGGCATGACCAAGACTATCTGCAACTCAGCGACGGGCGCTTTCACGGGCGGTTCGTGTCCTGCTTTTTAGGGGCGCACGCGTCGCTTCATATCGAATACGCCAATCAGGCGCTGTCGCAGTCCATTGGCGGCGCGTCGGGCTGTTATTCGCTGGGTGTGGTGCTGGGCGCGTCGGAACCGTTTCGCGCAAACGGTGTTGAAATAGATACCGGCGCCATCTTTGTTGTGCCGCCGCAATCGGCGTTTCATTTGTTCAGCCCCAAACACGCCTCGATCCTGGCTTGCGTGGTGGACAAAGCCGCTTTGGATGCGCGCTTGGCCTGTGCGCCGCAAATTTTGGAGTGGCTCGACGCGCTGGGCACCGATCTGGCGTGTTTGCGCGCCCCGTTATTGGCGGAACGGTTGCGCCAGGATGCTTACAGCGCTCTGCATGCCTCTGGGCCGGACGCGGTGGTGGATCCGCAACCGGAATGGATCGGGCGGGCCTTGATTGATAGTTTTTCGGCGGGTTTGATGCTGGAGTGGGGCAGCGGGATTTCGATGATCGGCCAGGAGGTGCACCCGCGCTTTGCCCGGTTTATGACAGCGCGCACCACGCTGGATCACGCGATCCAGTCCGAGACGCCCATCCATATGGTCTCGGACGGTATCGAGATGAGCAAACGCAGCCTGCAATATGCGTTTTCGCGGGAATTGTCGGTTGGCGTGTCGTCTTACGCGCTCCGCGCCCGATTGCACGCCGTGCGCCGTACTTTGGCCGACCCCAAGGGTAATCCAGGCAGCATCGGGGATCTTGCCGCCCAGCAGGGGTTCTGGAGTTGGAGCCATTTCAGCAAGCAATACCGCCAGCTTTTCGGAGAGCGCCCATCTGAAACCAAGGCGCGGGCAACCGCTTAGGGTCAGGCCCCAAACGCCCCAGCGACAGGCAATGGCCCGGCAAACGTATCGCCATTGTTGAGCCGCAACAAACGCACAGGCCCCTGATGTGACACGGTGAGCTCTTGGGTTAGCTCCACCGGTGACACGGACCAGCCTTCGGGCAAATCCGCTGCAAAACCGGGATGGTCGCGCAGTTGCGAAACCTGCAGAAATTGCGCCCCATCCGGGCCGGTCAACACTGGTACAGAACGGCCTGCGTGAAAGACAAGCGTGCGGTGCTGTTCAACCTCAAGCATGTCGATCAGACCGCCGTATGTTTCGACCGGGCCGCGCGATTGCAAAGTCGACACTTGGGCGAACTCCCGGCCAAATGCGGTGCGAAACGTGAATTCGCCGGGGGCGTCACATCCAGGGGATTGCACAACGCGCGTCTCGTCGGCGACGGGCACGCGCGGGTCAGCCTTGTGCCACATCAGGCGCAGCGCGGGGATGGAAAAACTTTCAAAGCCTTCGGGCGACCAATCCCGCGTGCCCCAGACCCCACCGCCCAGAAAATCGACGAGGCCATAGCCTTGCGCGGAGTGGGTTTGCGGCACGTTGCGCGCGACGCATGTTTCCTGAGCTGCGTGGCCAAAGCCCGCAATCAACGACACGCCGCCAGCTGACAGCAGTGCCAAGGTGAGTGCATAGGTTTTCATCTTCATCTTCTGAGCCCTTTATGACGGAAAAGCGCAGCAATCTGCGCGGCTGTTGGGGTTTGAACGCGCGGGGGCACGGGTTCCGTCGGTCGGGCATGATGATTTTTCAAACGCTGCCGGATGGGTGGCAGACGCTTACAGGCCGGTTTTTGAGACTACACCGCGCGGGGATGCGCCTTGCCTTGAGGTAAAGGCCAGAAATATTTGACATTCGCCTTGGCATTTCATCGACTGAACCAAAGGTAGTTCGTTGTGGATTTGCACCACCAGGGGGGATCGTCATGAGTACTGAGGTCAAGCTCGAACGCATACCAATGCCCGACAAGATGCCGTTGATCGGCAATGTCTTGTCTGTCGACAAAGATGCGCCTTTGCAGGGGTTGATGGATCTCAGCCGTGATTTGGGGCCGATCTTCCGCATGGACATGATGGGCACACCCATGGTGATGGTCTCTGGTCATGAATTGGTGGCAGAGCTGTGTGACGAAAGCCGATTTGACAAGGCCGTGCGCGGTGCCTTGCGCCGGGTGCGCTCCATCGGGGGCAATGCGCTATTCACCGGTGACAGTCATGACCCGGAATGGGGCAAGGCGCACCGCATTCTGCTGCCTACGTTCAGCCGGCAGGCGATGATCAATTACATGCCGATGATGTTGGATGTGGCCGATCAGCTGATGCTGAAATGGGAACGTCTGAATTCTGACGATGAGATTGACGTGGTCCACGACATGACCGGCGTGGCGCTCGATACGATCGGCATTTGCGGCTTTAACTACCGGTTTAATTCCTTCTACCGCGAAGGGTTCCACCCGTTCATCGATGCGCTGTCGCATACGTTGGAGACCTGCATGTTGCAGCGGGGTTTGCCCTTTGAAAGCCAGATGTTGAAACGTCGCCTGGACCGGATGAAAGACGACGTGAATTTCATGAACACGCTGGTCGATGACATTGTGGCCGAACGCCGGATGGGCGGCGGTGAAAAGGCGGTGAATGACCTATTGAACTTCATGCTTGAAGGGGTCGACAAGAAAACCGGCGAAAGCCTGAGCGACGAAAATATTCGCTTCCAGATCAATACTTTCCTGATTGCGGGGCACGAGACAACCTCGGGCCTGATGTCGTTCACGCTGCATTATCTGATGAACTACCCCGATGTGCTGGCCAAGGCGCGTGACGAGGTGGACAGGGTGCTTGGCCGCGATATCGCGGTGCAGCCGACGCTCAAACAGGTCAACCAGTTGACCTATGTGCAGCAGGTGCTTTTTGAGGCGCTGCGGCTTTGGCCCACGGCGCCCGCCTTTTCGCTGAGCCCTTACGAAGACGAGGTGATTGGCGGCAAGTACAAGATCAAGGCCGGTACATTCGTGACCATCCTTGTGACGATGCTGCACCGGGACAAAACCGCCTGGGGCGAAAATGCCGAAGAGTTCGATCCCGAGAACTTTTCGAAAGAGGCAATGGCGGCCCGGCCTGCCAGCGCTTACAAACCGTTTGGCAATGGGCAGCGCGCCTGTATCGGGCGGCAATTCGCCATTCAGGAGGCGACGCTGATCATCGGGATGATCCTGCAGCGGTTCGAGCTGATTGATCACACGAATTACGAGCTGAAGATCAAGGAATCCCTGTCGATCAAGCCGGACGGCTTCAAGATGAAGGTCAAGCTGCGCGATGACATCGTGCGCTCCACCATGGT
>JABSSA010000253.1 GCA_013214665.1 Paracoccaceae bacterium | reverse complement strand
CCCAGCGCTCTGAGGACAAGCCCAAATACTACGTGCTTGAGATGTTCCCCTATCCATCGGGCCGCATCCACATCGGACATGTGCGCAACTACACGATGGGTGATGTTGTCGCGCGTTACAAAATCTCTAACGGCTTCAACGTGCTGCACCCAATGGGCTGGGATGCTTTCGGGATGCCAGCCGAAAACGCCGCGATGGCATCCGGCGGCCACCCCAAGGAATGGACCTATTCCAACATCGCCGACATGCGCGGCCAGATGAAGCCATTGGGCCTGTCGATTGACTGGTCCCGTGAATTTGCCACCTGCGACCCGGAATATTACGGCCAGCAACAGGCGCTGTTTCTCGACATGCTCGAAGCGGGCCTCGTCTATCGCAAAAGCGCCGTGGTGAACTGGGATCCAGTCGATATGACCGTGCTCGCCAATGAACAAGTGATCGACGGCAAAGGCTGGCGCTCGGGTGCGGATGTGGAAAAGCGCGAGCTGACCCAGTGGTTCTTTAAGATCTCCGACATGGCCGAAGACCTGCTCGATTCGCTTGACGGTCTGGAAAACTGGCCTGCCAAAGTGCGCTTGATGCAGGAAAACTGGATCGGCAAATCACGCGGTATCGAAATCCCGTTTGAACGCACGGATGGCGATGGCAAGATCGTCTGTTATTCCACCCGCCCCGACACAATGCGAGGCGCGACCTTCCTGGCGGTTGCGCCCGACCACCCTGTCTCCAAAGCGCTCGAAGCGTCACGCCCTGACCTTGCTGCCTTCATCGACGAATGCCGCAAAATGGACACGACCGAAGCCGCGATGGAAAAGGCAGAGAAAAAGGGCATCGACACCGGTATTCGGGTCAAGCACCCAACGGAGTCGGGCAAAGAAATCCCTGTATGGATCGGTAATTTTGTCCTGATGGATTACGGCACCGGCGCGGTCTTTGGCTGTCCGGCCCACGATCAACGCGATCTGGATTTCGCCCGCAAATACGATCTTGAAGTGCGCAACGCCTTCTACATGCCCGGCCAAGAGGTCGAAGTGGGCACCGAAGCGCTGGTGCCCGTCAAAACCGAAACCGTCGCATATATCGACCACTTCGCAGGCATTGGTGAAACCAGCAGCCAGCAAGGCATCGACGCCACGATTGATTACTTCGAAGAACACGGGCTGGGCCAAGGCCAAACGCAATACCGCCTGCGCGATTGGGGCCTGTCGCGCCAACGCTATTGGGGTTGCCCGATTCCCGTTGTGCATTGCGACACCTGCGGGGTCGTGCCGGAAAAGAAAGAAAACCTGCCCGTCGAATTGCCCGATGACGTCAGCTTTGACATCCCCGGCAACCCGCTCGACCGCCACCCAAGCTGGCGTCAGGTGCCCTGCCCGAAATGCGGAAACGCGGCCCGGCGGGAAACAGACACGATGGACACATTTGTCGATTCGTCCTGGTATTACGCCCGTTTCACAGCGCCCCGCGCTGAGACACCGACCGAAAAGGCGGATGCGGAATACTGGATGAACGTTGATCAATATATCGGCGGCATCGAACACGCGATCCTGCACCTGCTGTATTCCCGCTTCTTTGCGCGGGCGATGCATGTGACCGGCCACTTGCCCAAATCCGCGTCCGAACCGTTCAAAGCACTCTTTACCCAGGGCATGGTCACGCACGAGATCTACCAAACGCGCGACGACAAAGGCCGCCCGGTCTATCACCTGCCCGAAGATGTGGACCGTGCCGCCAAAGTGGTCAAAGCCACCGGTGAGGCGCTGGAAATCATTCCTTCGGCGAAAATGTCGAAATCCAAGAAAAACGTGGTGGATCCTGTCACGATCATCGAGACTTACGGCGCAGACACTGCGCGCTGGTTCGTCCTGTCCGACAGCCCGCCCGAACGCGACGTGGAATGGACAGCCTCAGGCGCCGAGGCCGCCTACAAACATCTGGGCCGTGTCTGGTCCTTGTGTGACCGCATCGGCGCGATGGACAAAGACGCCGCCGGTCAAGGCGATGATGACCTGATGCGCGCCATGCACCGCTGCATCCACGATGTGACGATGGGGATCGAGTCCTTTGGCTTTAACGCGGCCATCGCCAAGCTTTATGCCTTCACCGCCACGCTGCAGAAATCCAAAGCCGGGCACGCGGCACAGCGGCAGGCGATCATGACGCTGGCACAGCTTATGTCGCCCATGACCCCGCATCTGGCCGAAGACATCTGGGCCCATCAGGGCGGCGAAGGCTTTGTGGCCTCCGCCCCTTGGCCCGTCGCGGATGAGGCGATGCTGGTTGATGACACGGTCACAATGCCGATCCAGATCAACGGCAAACGCCGGGGCGAAATCGACGTGGCCGCCGATCTCGACAAAGGCGCAATCGAAGAGCTGGCCCTTGCGCATGAGGCCGTGACCCGTGCATTAAACGGGAGTACGCCGAAAAAGGTGATCGTAGTGCCCGGTCGCATCATCAATGTCGTGGTCTAGACGCAGCCTGCTTTGCCTGCCGCTTTTGGCGGCCGTGGCCGCCTGCGGGTTCACCCCGGTCTACGGGCCGGGTGCCCAAGGCCGTGGCCTGTTGAACAGCATCGAGGTGCAGGAACAAACATCCCGCGAAGGGTTCTTGCTGGTCCGCCAGCTCGAAGAACGTTTGGGCCGCGCCGCAGATCCACAGTATCAACTAACCCTCGATATCACGACCAGTGAGGCCGGCCTTGCCGTGGACCCGGCAGGCGATATCGAACGGTTCCATGTCGTTGGCGCGACCTCTTACGCCCTGATCGAAACGGTCACCGGCGAAACCGTGCTCAGTGGGCAGGTCGATGATTTCACCGGCTATTCCTCCAGCGGCTCCACCGTGGCCACGCTGGCCTCTCGCCGGGATGCCTATGAACGGTTGATGGTGATTCTGGCGGATGAGCTAATCGTGCGGCTGCAAACCGCCCGCCTGCCTTCATGAAGCTGAACAAATCTCAGGCCTCCGGGTATTTTCGTCAACCAAACCCCGATGCCGCTGGTGTGTTGCTCTATGGCTCTGACGGAATGCGCGTGGCGCTGCGGCGGCAGGAAATCATCGCAGCCCTCGTTGGCCCCAACGGCGAAGAGGAAATGCGCCTGACCCGCATGGCGGCGGCAGGCCTGTCCAAAGAACCCGCGCAAATTCAGGACGCGCTCAAAGCCATCGGCTTTTTCCCCGGCGCGCGTGTGGCCTTTGTCGAAGACGCGACCGAAAAACAGGCCCCGATCCTGCTGGACGCGCTAGCAAGCTGGGTGCCGGGTGATGCCCAGCTGGTGATCACCGCAGGGCAGCTCAAACCCACCTCCAAACTGCGCAAGGCGTTCGAGGCGCATCCCCAGGCCTATGCCATCGGCATCTACGACGATCCGCCCGACCGCTCCGAGATCGAACAAACGCTGAAATCCAGCGGCATTTCCGTGCCCGACAACGCCGCGATGAGCGCGCTGCAAGATCTGGCGCGCGCGATTGAACCGGGCGATTTCCGCCAAACGCTGGAAAAGCTTGCGCTTTATAAATTCCGCGATGACACGCCCATCACGCTGGAAGACATCGCCAATTGCGCGCCCACCTCCATCGAAGCCGAGGTGGACGATGTGCTGATGGTTGTCTGTGACGGACAGGCCAACCAGATCGGCCCGGTGATGGCACGGCTGCAATCGCAAGGCGTCAACGCGGTCACGCTTTGCATCGGGGCGATGCGCCACTTTCGCACGCTGCACCGCATCGCGGTGGATACCACCGGGCGGCCACAGGTCTGGGGGCCAAACCGCGACCGGATGATGGGACAAGCCCGCAAATGGGGCGCCGCGCGGCGCGAAGCCGCGCTGACGCTGCTAACTGACACCGATCTGCAACTGCGCTCCGCCGGTCAAAACGCCCCTGCGCTGGCGCTCGTTGAACGCGCCTTTATCCGGCTCGCCATGATGGGTGCGCGTTAATCCACCAAGCGCAACGGAAAAGGCGCGTCGACGCGCCTTCCCATAGGCGTGACGCCTATGACCCCGCCCCGGCCTCTTCCGGCGGTGCAAACATGGCCTCCATCTGGGCTTTGGTCATCTTGTGCGTCTCTTCGGCAAAGCTGTACCCGTCCGGCTTGCGATCCACATAAATCTCGCCCGTCAAAGCGATCCCGTCCGCTGCATCAAACCCGCCAAGTCCCACGTGATATTCACCCTGCATCGGGCCGGGTGCTGTGACCCTGTACCACAACGAGGTGCCACATTTCGTGCAAAACGCCCGCTCCGCCCACGGCGACGATGCATAAACACCCAGCGCACCATCATCCGACACCTCCATGCCGTTCTTGCTGACCTTAACGCCCAGAAAAACACCGCCCGTCCAACGCCTGCACATGTCACAATGACATGCACCCGTCTCGGATATGGTTTCACTGATCGAATAGCGGACAGCCCCGCACAAACATGACCCGGAATGCGCCATCTGGTCCTCCTGAAATGAGATATCTCACTCTAGCTTGCCCCCCTGACAGCAAGCGGCAGCAGCCCGCGGATTGCACAGCGCGCCAACAGCGCTAGAGTCACGCACATCAAAGAGCAGGAGACACCGATGTACAAAGTTGTGGGATCCGCCCGGTCACGGGCTTTTCGCGTGATGTGGATGCTGGAAGAGCTGGGCCAGCCTTACGAGATGATCGAAGGGGGCCCCCAGTCTGAAGAAGCGAAAAAGTACAATCCCCTGGGCAAAATCCCAGCCCTCATTGATGGCACTGAGGCGATCACCGACAGCGTCGCAATCATGACCTATCTGGCCGACAAACACAGCGGCATGACGGCCCCAGCCGGTACAATCGAACGCGCGCGTCAGGATGCCATGACTCTATGGCTGATTGATGAGATGGATGCGCTTCTTTGGTCGTACGCCAAGCACAGCAAGATCTTTCCCGAAGAGCATCGCATCACCGATATCGAACACGGCCTTCATTTTGAATTTACCCGCACCCAGGCGCAGATGGAGACGTTTTTGCAAAGCGACTATCTGATGGGCGACACCTTTACCCTGCCCGATATTCTGGCCACCCATTGTTTGGGCTGGGCGCATGGCGTGGGGTTCCCACCCGCCGGGGAAAAGACCAAAGACTATATAAAGCGGTGCCGCGGTCGCGCAGCCTTCCGTGCGGCGGGCGCAAAAGGCGCTTAACCGCCGAGGTGCTTTAGCGCCCCGGCTCCGGCACAGCGGCCCGTTGCAAAACAAGCGGTCAGCAAATAGCCACCAGTGGGCGCATCCCAATCCAACATCTCCCCGGCGCAAAAAACGCCGGGTAGATCTTTGATCATCAGATCTTCGGTCAGCATCGCCCATGGCACACCACCAGATGTCGAAATCGCCTCGTCCAGCGGGCGCAGTTCGGCCCCAACGACGGGCAACCTCTTGACCACTGCGGCCAGCGCTTCAGGCGCGCGCGGCACAGGGCGGGCGAATTCCATCACCAGCGCCGCCTTGGCCGCCGTCAAACCCGCCGTCTTGCGCAGCACACTTGCCAGACTGTCTTTGGCACGCGATTTTGCCAACTTGGCGATCAGCCAGTCTTCGGTCCGGTTCGGCAACAGATCGCTCCACAGCGCGTGCCCCTGCCGCAACGCAGGCGACAACGGATAGATGCCGCCGCCCTCAAGCCCGGTCTTTGAGATCACCGCTTCCCCGCGCGACACATCTGACCCCGCACCAAATGCCACATCCTTCAACGCCGCGCCAAAATGCGGGGCCATGTGTTCCGACCACGGCACCTGCACGCCCACATTCGACGGGCTAAAAGGCGTGATTGACCAACCCCGCTTGGCAAAGAGATCAGCCCACGCGCCATCGGATCCCAAGCGCCGCCAACTGCCGCCGCCCAGCGCCAGTACCGTGACTTGCGGCACAAGGGTTTTGCGCCCCTCCGGCGTGTCGAAGACAAACCCATCGTCCGCCCAATCCACCCAGCGCCACCGCACCCGGCGTTCCACGCCGTAGCCCTCCAATCGAGCCAACCAAGCGCGCAACAAAGGAGAGGCTTTCATGACCGTCGGAAACACCCGCCCCGTCGATCCGATAAACAGCGTTTGACCCAATTCTGTCGCCCACCGGTGCACAGCCTGTGCATCGAATGTGTACAGCTTGTGCATCAGGTTTTGGGCCCCTTCAGAATAGGCCCCGACCAACGTCTCGGGTGGCGCATCAAAGGTCAGGTTCAGCCCCGATTTCCCGGCCATCAGAAACTTGCGCGCCATTGATGGCATCGCATCCACCACCACTGTGCGTACCCCGGCCGCGCCCAGAACCTCCGCCGCAGACAGGCCCGCTGGCCCGCCCCCGATCACCAGCGCCTGCACCTGTTCCACGCCGTCAGTCATATGGACAACGCCACCACACGACTTACTCTTTTGACGGTATGCATCATGACCTTGTGGAACATCCGTGACCGATCCGATCTGCCCTTTGTGTGACCGGCCTATACCGCCCGACGTGCCGCAAAGCGAGCATCACCTGATCCCAAAGCTCAAAGGCGGCAAAGGCGGGCCTACGGTTTTGCTGCACCACATTTGCCATCGCGAAATCCACGCCACTCTCAGCGAAGCGGAGCTGGCGCGCAGCTATAACACGCCTGACGCGCTTAAGGCACATCCCCGGCTTGCCAAGTTCTTTAAATGGGTCGCAAAACGCCCGCCGGGCTTTGCCTCCAAAGTACCGGGCAAACGACGGCAAAGGTAATCAGCCTTTGCACATCTCTTTGATACCTTTGGCAATTTCTGGCTTGGCCGCACAGGTGTCGGCACAGATGTCATAGGCTCGCTGCACCAGATCATCCGCATCAACGATTTCGTCGATCAGCCCCATCCGCTCAGCCCGGTCCGCGAGGATTTTTTGACCACCCATCAAAATCAGCTTCGTGCGCGACGGCCCGATCAATGCCGCCATACGCGCGGGATCGCTAGGCTGGGGCAGAAAGCCGAGCTTCATCACAGGATAGAAAAACTTGGCATTCGGCACCGCAAGGCGAATGTCACAGGCCAGCGCCATCCCCATTGCGCCACCGGCAAGCGTGCCGTTCAGCGCCGCAATGGTCAGCCCGGGCAGATCCGCAATGGCGCCCGACAAACGCTCCCACACATCCGACACAGCCAGCCCTGCGCGCGCTTCGTCCAGATCGGCACCCGCACTGAAAATCTTTCCGCGCCCCGTCAGCACCAAGGCCCGCGCCTCTTGCGCATCCAGCGCGATGGCGGTCAGCTCTTCGAGCATGTCGGCTGTCAACGCATTGGCCTTGTCTGGCCGGTTCAGCGTAACCGTCCAAATTCCCTCATTCTTTTGCAGCTCAATCATATCAGCCCAACTGCTTTGCGGATGCCTTCATCCCGCAGAGAAATCTCGGTACCGACATGCGCATCCGCGTCTGCGCCACACATCCACAGCAGCGTCTTTGCAGGCCATTCTGGTGGAATGTGCACCGACCAGTCCAATTGGCTCACCGGATTGATGCCGCTGGCCTTGATCTCTTTTTGCATCTGCGTCGCAACTGTACCGGGCGACAGGCCCATGGCGCGAATACCCTGATCACCGAACTCTTTGTGCACACAATCCGTTAGCATCGCGGCACCCGCTTTGGAGGCGCAATAGTGGCTCCAAGCCTCAATCGCGTTATGCGCTGCGCCCGAGCTGATGGTGATGATCGTCCCGCTGCCGTTTGCCACCATCTGTGGCAGCACGGCGCGCATACCGTAAAAGACACCCTTGAGGTTGACGTCAATCACCTGCCCCCAGGCATCCGGGTCCGCCTCATCCATCCGCGCGATCGGCTCAATCGCACCCGCGTTGCCGATCAGAACATCAACCCCACCGAACGCGGCACTTGCCTTGATCAACGTGTTTTCAACCTCATCATAGCTCGCCACATCACAGGTCAGCGCCAGCGCGTTTTCCCCGATGTCTGCCGCGATCTTTTCAATCAAATCACCGCTGCGCGCCACAAGAACCACCCGCGCGCCTGCGTTGGCAAATTCATAAGCCGCCGCCTCACCGATCCCACGGCTGGCACCAGTGATCACAACCGTTTTCCCCGATATAGACATCAAATTACCCCCCTAAGAGCCTCGCAATACGCCACTCTGACGTGCTAACCTTACCCAACGATCAGGTCCAGCCGTTCTTGAATTCACACCGGCCAGAGCCGATGTATCGACGTAAAGTAACCAGAGGTATTTTGATTATGCTTGCGACGCGCCTGACTGCCGCATCCCTTTCTTTCGTTCTTTTATCGACCACTGCCCACGCTGATGTTTCCGCCAACGATGTTTGGTCAGATTGGAAATCCTATCTCGCTGATTTGGGGTATTCTGTCTCTGCCGAGGAAAGCCAGACCAGCGGACAGGTCACGGTGACAGATCTGTCTGTTGAATTGGTGGACGACGCAACCGATGGCGCCGGCACAGTCACGATGACGTTCCCGCAAATCGTGTTTTCCGAAACCGGCGACGGCAGCGTTGATATTCAACTGCCAGAGGTGACAACATTTGTGATCGACGGCCAAGATGAAGACGACGATTTCACCGCAACCGTCGAATTCGCCCAGTCCGGCCTG
>JABSSA010000252.1 GCA_013214665.1 Paracoccaceae bacterium | reverse complement strand
GGTGCCGGCGGAACCCTGACTGTCTTTGAGAATGCGAGCTTTGGGGTCGAGAAAGGCGAATTCGTCTGTATCCTAGGCCATTCCGGCTGCGGCAAATCGACGATCATGAACATCCTCGCCGGGCTCGCAGAGCCGACATCGGGTGTGGTCAAAATGGACGGTGTGCATGTGTCTGGCCCGTCGCTGGACCGAGGAGTGGTGTTCCAGAACTATTCGCTTCTGCCCTGGTTGTCCGCCTTAAAGAACGTGACCTTTGGGGTGAGCGCGCGCCACAAGGACTGGTCCAAGGCGCAAGTCGAAGAGCATGCGCGCACTTATCTCGCGATGGTTGGGCTCGAGGGGGATGTGGTGCATCGCAAACCCTCGCAGCTGTCCGGTGGGATGCGCCAACGCGTGTCCATCGCCCGCGCCTTTGCCAACCAACCCAAACTGCTTTTGCTGGACGAGCCCTTTGGTGCGCTTGACGCTTTGACACGTGGCACAATCCAGGATGAGTTGATCAAGGTTTGGAGCCAGACAGAACAGACTGTCTTCATGATCACCCATGACATTGACGAGGCGATCTTGCTGGCCGACCGGATTTTGCTGATGACCAACGGCCCGTTGGCGCGTGTGGCCGAGTCTGTCGACATCACGATCCCGCGGCCGCGCAATCGGACCGAGATTGTCGAACATCCAAACTACTATGCCATCCGCAACCATCTGGTTCAGTTTCTGGGCCAGCGCTCCAAAGATTTGGCGGGGCAGGTCTCGGATGGGCAAGACCAACGACCAGAGACTGTTCATATCGACAAAACGGCGCAGGCAGAAGCAGAGGTCGACGCCGAGCCTGACGGTGCGCATTTGCGGGCGGTGAACGACTGATGGCTGCCTTAGATTTGACACCAAGAGCCCCCCTGCCGCCCTTTTCCTATGAAGACGCGGTCAAAAAGGTACGCATGGCCGAAGATGCGTGGAACACGCGCAATCCGGTCAAGGTCGCACAGGCATACACACCCGATACGCGCTGGCGCAATCGGTCCGAGTTTCTGACCGGGCGCGACGAGGTCGAAGCCTTTTTGACGCGCAAATGGGCCACAGAAAACGGCTATCGGTTGATCAAGGAAATCTGGGCTCATTCAGAGAACAGGATCGCCGTGCGCTTTTGTTACGAGTGGCATGATGAGACCGGCCAATGGTTCCGAGCCCATGGCAACGAAAATTGGGAGTTCAGCGAAACGGGTCACATGGCCGTGCGTCACGCCTCGATCAACGATGTGCCGATCGCTGAAGCGGACCGCAAGTTTCTTTGGCCGCAAGGCCCCCGGCCCGCCGATCATCCAAGGCTCAGTGACCTGGGCTTGTAAACCAAACCGCATCCTATAGGAGGACAAAGAATGAAAGATACACTTGAGGTGCCCAGCATGATGACCAAAGAAGACGTGACGATGATGATCCTGTCCGCCAAAAAACAGGCTGGGCTGACCTGGGAAGGCATCGCTGAGACCATCGATATGTCCCCGGTTTGGACGCATTCGGCCTGTATGGGGATGAACGGGTTTCCGAAAGAGAAAGCCGAGGCTTTGGTAACGGCTTTGGCTT
>JABSSA010000251.1 GCA_013214665.1 Paracoccaceae bacterium | reverse complement strand
CTGCTTTCGTGGAACCTTCAGCCCCTCTCGTCGCCACAGACGTTCAACCCGACCATCGCTGACAGACCAACCTGCGTCTCTCAGCAAGACGGCGATCCGCCGGTAGCCGTAGCGACCAAACTGCCTGGCCAGTTCAATCATTTCGGCAACCAGTTGTTCCTCATGATCTTCCCCCACTGAAGTGGTCCTCCGCTATGTTTAGGAGAACGGAGGAAGACCATGGCGAACAAGCGACCGAAGCCCGAGGAGATAGTCACGAAGTTACGGCAGGTTGAGGTCCTGACGGGGCAAGGAATGCCGCGTCTGGATGCGATCAGACAGATCGGTGTGACAGAACAAACCTACTATCGCTGGAAGAAAAAGTACGGCGGAATGGGTACAGATCAACTGAAGGAACTGAAGCGTCTGCAGAAGGAGAACGAACGGCTGCGTAGGGCGGTATCTGATCTGACACTCGACAAATTGATTTTGGCTGAGGCTGCAAAGGGAAACTTCTGAGCCCCGCTCGTCGCCGTGCTTGCATTGATCGTATCAGGGCTGAACTGAATGTCTCGGAACGCCGCGCTTGCCGCGTTCTGGGGCAGCACCGATCCACGCAGCGAAGAGTGCCAGTTGGTCGCCTAGATGAAGAACGATTGGTCGCCGACATGATCGAGCTGACTCGGCAATATGGGCGATATGGCTACCGTCGGGTTGCTGCGCTGCTGAGAGATGCGGGTTGGCATGTGAACGACAAGCGGGTCGAAAGGCTGTGGCGACGAGAGGGGCTGAAAGTACCAATGAAGCAACCGAAGAAAGGACGGCTTTGGCTGAATGATGGATCATGTGTCAGGCTTCGGCCAGAGCGCCGCGATCATGTCTGGTCTTACGACTTTGTCCATTGCCGCACCGACGATGGCAAAGCGTTCCGAACACTCAACATCATAGATGAGTACAGCCGGGAATGTCTGGCCATACGCGTGGATCGGAAGCTGAACTCAGGCAATGTTATCGACGTGCTGAGCGACCTGTTCATCCTGCGTGGCATCCCATCGTTCATTCGGTCTGACAATGGCCCGGAGTTCGTTGCGCAAGCCGTCCAGGACTGGATCAAAGCAGTCGGCGCAAAGACAGCTTACATCGAACCCGGATCACCCTGGGAGAATGGATATTGTGAAAGCTTCAATGCCCGGATCAGGGATGAGTTCCTGAACGGCGAAGTCTTCTACAGCCTGCGGGAGGCCCAAATCCTGATCGAAGAATGGAGAAAACACTACAACACCAAAAGACCACACAGTGCACTGGGTTACCGCCCGCCGGCACCTGAAACCATCGTCCCGATGGACCAAAGGCCGATCATGCACTAACAATCAAATTGGACCACCCGGGTGGGGCTGATCAATGGAAACGACCCGGCCAAAGGTATTCTGAGTCAACCATGAGCTCATTCTCCATCCACTTCTCGACCGAAGCTCTTGTCCCTTCAGAAATCTCAAAGCGCACTGGCTTTCGCGTTTTGCTTTGTAGGACTGAGGCGCGTTCCTTGATCTGACCTGATGCCATGACGTCGACGACTTTCATCTTTACCAAGTCACAGCCGCGCAGCTTACTGTCGATCGCCATGTTGAATAATGCGAGGTCGCGATGGTTTTCTGCCAATTCAAGTCTAACACGGATTGCCCAGACATGCTTAGGCTTCAGCGGCCGTTTTTGACCGACGATTCGACCTTTGTTCCGTGCAGGGCGAAGAGCGCGGATGGCTGGTAAGTTTGGCGTTTCCATGATTGATCCTCCGATCCGCCATGCCCGCCCACAACGACAACCCCATGTTGACCAACTCAGTCTAGCACAGCATTCTGTTTTGCCTCTGAGGTCGGTCTTGCCAGACTAACTTAGCTTGAGCGGGGCAGGGTGGTTGGCTAGCCTCTTGGGATGACTAATCCCGCCTCCTTCAAGTACTTCAAAACCAGTCCCGAGATCATCCGCCTGGCGGTTATGCTATACATCCGTTTTCCGCTTTCATTGCGGAATGTCGAAGACCTGCTGCACGAGCGGGGCATTGATGTCAGCCACGAAACCGTCCAGTATTGGTGGAATAGGTTCGGTCCAGTGTTTGCCGCTGAAATTAGGCGTAAACGCGTTGAGCAGATGCGCGCATTCTCGAAATGGAAGTGGCATGTGGACGAGGTTTTCGTGAAGGTGAATGGCGAACGCCACTACCTTTGGCGCGCAGTCGATCATGAGGGTGAGGTACTCGAAGCCGTTGTCACAAAACGCCGAAACAAAGCTGCGGTACTGAAATTTCTTAAGAAATTGATGAAACGGCGTGGCTGTGCCGATGAGATCGTCACCGACCGTTTCACATCTTACAGGGCAGCACTCCGCGGGCTCGGTTTGTTAGACAAACAGCGTACTGGTAGGTGGCTCAACAATCGCGTTGAGAATTCGCACCTGCCATTTCGACGAAGAGAACGCGCCATGCAGCGCTTCAGGCGCATGCGAAGTTTGCAGAAATTCGCCGCCGTCCATTCTTCCGTCTACAATCACTTCAACCAGTAAAGATCGCTGACCAGCAGAGACATATTCAAACTGACACGCACCGCTGCTCTTGCCGAGTGGCGCGCACTTGGCGCGGGATAAAGGACAGGCTCACTGGCCTAACAGAGACGAGTTTGAGTTCGTGCTTTGCCAACCGGATTATTTCCCCAAAATTCCACTTTTTGAGCTTGTAAATCGGCTGCATATTTCGGACCTTTTTCCACATGAGAAAATTTCTGTTTTTGCTTGCATTTGCCTTTACACCGTTAAACGCGGCCGCCGATGGTTTCGGCTTTCAAACACCTTCGGGCAACATTTATTGCAATGGCTGGGTCAGCGACGGAGGGGCGATCAGTTGTCAGATAGTCAACAGAACAGGTCATCCCCCTTTGCCGCAGCCACAGTCTTGTTCTGGGATTTGGGGGCACAGCTTCTTTGTCGATGGCGTCGGTTCTGCCGGTATGGGGTGCGACAAGGCTTTTCCCCAACGGGTTGATTACACTGATATCGCTGACTATGGCAGATCAGCTGATTTTGGCGATATCACATGCCAATCTGAGACCACCGGTTTGACCTGCAGGAACAAGGCCGGGCATGGATTTAAGCTGTCGCGGCAAGAACAGTTGCTGTTCCAAGGACAGCCGCAGCCTGCCTCAACTGTACCAGGCGTTGCGACAGCGGAGGCAAGATGGTCTTCCGAGTTTGGCCAGGGCGTTCGGGATGCTGGCATCGGCGATGGCACATCCTCTTTGCGGGTTATTTGTTCTTTCTCCACTGATTTTGTAAACAGCGGGTTGCGTCTGTTACTCGACGAAAGACCTGTGTTCGGTGTCGCCAAATTGGCGTTTAGCGACGGCTCAACATTTCAAGCAGACTATGCCGATGGGAAAATGCGTATTGCCAGCGCGAGGGATGTTGCTCTTTTCCGGTCAATTGTCGAGTCCTTGAAATCCGCACGCTCAGTCACTGTTTCCGCTGAGGGCTATGGTGATCAGATCTTTTCTTTGCGTGGATCAAGCCGCGCGATTGGTAAATGTCCGGAACCGGAAGTACGACCAAGCGTTGCGAATGCCGAAGCATTGCCCCAAGTGCAAAATGAAGGCGCTGGGGCGGCTTTCCCCACGTTTGAATTGTCCGCACCAGTCACAATCGAAAATGAACCTGCGCCGACTGTACCGCTTTTTCACATCGCCCCAGCCGCTGATGAGCCTGCCTCTCAACCCGGAGCCACAGCCCCAAATTCCGCAATCGCGCCCTCATTTGAAACGGAACGCCGTACCGATGAAATAGGGTACGTGCATCATCGGTTGGCCGAGTGCCCGTACGAACCTGGATTGGCTGTGGCCCAATATCGGTTTCGAACAACGGACCCAACAAACAGAGTTCTCCTGGAACTAACGGATGTATGTTTTGACCGTACAAACGGGCGGTTGTTTGGGGCTGAGCCAGAGCATCGCTTGACACTCGTGCGCAAAGACGAGGTGAACGAGACATCACCATATGGCCAGGAAGTCTTTGAGGTGCTGGTACCAGAAACTCAAGCGTATCAACGCTGGTCGCTGAATACGAGCGCATATGAGGTCTATGGACAAGAAGAGCGGCAAGGCTCTGTTGGTTTTGATTTCAACAAGGATGGACAAAAGCACAACAACTGGGCGCAGCCAGCCAAGCAACATGCAGCCCAGGTGCGTTTGAACGGATACTTTTTTGAGGTGTTGCCGGATGCTTTGCCTGAACCGTCGCAATACTTGATCTACGTAAATGTTTTGGATGTGAAATCTCATCTGCGGCAAGCCGAATACGGCAATGGAGAACAGCCAATTGTGTCCTGGAAGGGGGTCATAGACCCGGTTGGACCCAACCCAACGGCAAAATTTGTCACGACTGAAAGCTATGAAGCCTATTCAAAAGCCGAAGGCGAGATGACGATGGCGATGCGGGAGGACGGTACAATTGCCGGTTTCGGCGTTTTGACTGCGCAAAATACCCGTCTTGCCGGAGTGAACCCGAATGACTGGAAATCTGTTCGATACGATATCGAGACATTGTCGGGTCATATTGTCGGGCGGAAAGGGCAAGAAATTCGGGCAGTCGGGATCGTAAGAGGAGAACGGCTTGATCAGGATGGGTTGACCAGTCCGGTTTACGGATACGTTTCGATACATGGCTACAGCCGGCAAGTTGTAGAAGCATGGCAAGATGAAGTCAGTCTTTCCTTTATGCGGGACTTTGATGAAACAGGAAGCAAGGATCGCGCGCAGCTGCTTAGAGCGGAGGAATTGCTAAATTTCTTAGGCTTTGTAGCGGGTGGCGTTGATGACAATGCTGACGAAAAGATGCGTAAGGCAATTCGTCGGTTTCAAACGGCCTTTGGTTTGCCCGAACAGGACACACTTTCACCGGAACAAATGGATCTTTTGGAAGCTATGGCCCATGCGCGCAAGGCGGCGGCGAAGGAGTAGCTGTTGATTTCCTTTCCAAAACCTGTCGCCTGCGTCCGTCGAGGTGGGAAAATGATCGCACTGATCAGAACACTAGTGGTTTTCGTGGGCGTTTTGATTGCGACGGCGGACCGTGGTTCGGCATGTGCGGCACGAGATTTCCTTGAGGAAGACCTGCGGCCCATTCCCAAAGATCCGGTGTTAGCAAGTCTTTTGCAGGCGTACCCGTCATTGCGGGTGGACGCTCAAAACGGTCTCCTTGTCACCAATGATGAGGCTAGCGTAGAGATTGGGGTTTCGTCATCCGGGGTTGGTATCGCGGTGCTCAAAGCGCCCAGCGTCAGGGATCAGTTTCGTTATATTTATCCATTGGATTTTGATCTGACAAAACGACTGCGCGCATGGGAGGACCCCGGACGTGTGCGCAACGCACGCTTTATGGAGGTGCTCTATTTTTCCGATGCGCAAACTGCCAAGGCCAGCTTGCAGAGTGTTGCGGCCCCGAGTGGCGGCGCAGTGTTCCATGTGACCACAAAACACGGGGTGAATTGCCAATTGGCCTCTGCGCTTGAACAGATAGGTCCGGGGTTTACCAAGCTGTTTCAACAGATTGGCGGCAGCTTTAACTGGCGGACGATTAGCGGCACAACACGTTTGAGCGTGCATTCCTTTGGTGCGGCTGTTGATCTGAATTCGACTTTGGGTGGATATTGGAAGTGGGCTGGCAGGCCGGCCGGACAAGCAGGCAAATTCGACAACAAAATACCAGAAGCTGTTGTGCGGGCTTTTGAAAGATATGGATTTATCTGGGGCGGTAAATGGCACCATTTTGATGGCATGCATTTTGAATACCGACCCGAGTTAATCTTGTACTCTAGGCACTTGAATGCAGCCAAAGGATAGACCGAGAAACGCAATGAAGACTTTCAAAACGATTTTCCTGACTGCTTGTTCCATATTGAGCTTCAGTATTATGGCCTCTTCAGCTTTGGCTCAAAGCGAGCAATGCAAGAGTTTGTGGATAGAGCGCAATGCCATTTTCAAAGACGTTGGGTATTGCTTTGGTTCAGAGCTTGCGCAAGGTGTGTTTGGCAATGCTGGTTGCGTCACAAAGAGCCCCAGTTTTCCGCCAGCCACAAAACGAAAGATCGAGTCCATTGTTGCTCAGGAAAACTCTCTGAGCTGTGTTCCTATGCGGCGCAACTGGCAGGTTAGCGATATGCGGCCTCGGTATCAGCTGTATGTGAATGCCCGAGCAAACACCCAAAGAGGCACTCCAACACAGCAATCAGCATCCACACAAAACTTGAATGGTGTGAGCTGTAACCAAGACGGGTATGTCGTGCCGACAGCCAACACCTCGCCGGTCTATCTTGGCCGCAGTTGCGACGCGTTTCAGGAAACCGTGGGGCAAGGTACGTGGTGTTGGAACCAGCAGGGCATTTCGATGACGTTTGCGCAGGGCAAGGCTCAACTTGCGGGAACCATCTTGCCAAATTGCCATCCCGTCGCGACCGCGCATGCGCCATGTGCCTGTGATCAGCCAAAAGCGCCAGCTCTTGTGTTGAGCCCACCCAAAGCCAGTTCGCAGGCGGAGGTCAGAACTGTATCAAACGCCAAGACGCCAGACGGCATTCCGGAGGTCCGCAATCACGCGGTGATCGCCGCGAATTTCTCTGTCGCCTCAGAATACGAGAACCTCGCCTTTGCATGGGCGGATTTCCTAAGCCGGCAAATGCCGCTCTACGCAAAGCATGTCATGGACCTTCCTCTGGTCGAGAAGTTGGTGATCGCGGAACGGATTTTTTCAGATCAGCAAAGACTGGCGTTCCAAGCGGCTTCGGGGCAGGCCAACCCGATATTTCTGACAGATGCCCGTCAAGACAAGGAAAACGTCTCTGCGCAAAGCTGGGACAGGCAGGCCCGCAAACGTCCGTTCGCGATCCGGGAACAATGGATCCGTAACTTTGTGAAGGATCATCTGGACGAATTTACCAAACCGGCATTTGAGCAGACTTTGAACCCAGCCCTGCAATCCCGTCTCGTCCAGGGGGGCGGGCAGTTTCCTATTCGCACAGTCCAGATTTTCACATCCATGTTGGGAGAATATGATTTCGAGGGCCAACACTTTGAACTGGATAGTGTCCGAGGTGCCGGAAATTCCGAGGCCGCGGGGTTGGCCTCGATCAGGTTGACCGAACTTCTGCAAAACGCCTTTCCTGGACTTCAGCGCTTTGCCATTTCCTCTGACGTGGAGGCCTTTCCAAAAGAGCTGAGCATGAACCCGCAACAGGCTCAGAATACTGTCAACCTTCTCAACAGTTTGAACAAAGATGGCTTTAGGCGCGTGTACGTCGCGGTGTTTGCCGATCTGGGAGAGGTGACGATTACTGCCCAGAAGGATGACTCTGCCCGGCTCGGTTATCGTCAAACAGGATCTGCTGCTTTGACAGTGGATCGTATTGAAATATGGGCTGACAAAAAAGGTACGCAGGTGTTGGCGGCTATCAAGCCTCAGAAATTCTCTGATACGCTGGCAAAAGAACGAGACCTCGGGCGAAAGTTCAAACTGTCTTTGTTCGGCAACGAATTTATTGCCATCACGCAAGGCCACGATCTCACCGGTCAAGACGGCGGGTTTTCGTTGGATGCTCTGATCAAACACAGGGTGGACCTGGAAAGAAGGGACTTTCAGGGCCACCTGCTGCCGCAACACGCTCTAATACAACGTTTGCGTTCCGAAATCGTTAATGGACGGGAGCGTATTCGACACACCGATAAAGCAAGGTTTGAGGCTTATTATAATGCGGCCAAAGAGGTCGGTGTGGCGCGCGAGATCATTTTCCCGTTCCAGACCACGGCAATTACGCCAAACACACTGTACCCCTCCGACTCGACTGAATTCATTGGCGCGGTGTTGACCGTCAATGCGAGCGAGTTGATCGGAAGCCGGTACACTGGGCTGCACGGGGGCATAGATGCAGGCCAGCATGTTCTGTTTCCAATCGGGGGCTATGGCCTTGTCCGGCTAACAAAAAATGATTTGGCGCGTATTGGACAGATTACAGTAAAACAGCCGCTGCGCACGCGGCCCGAACCCAATGCACAATCGGTGAACATGACCGGCTACAAGCGGGACACGCTTATATCCGGGTATCTGATGCTGGAGATGGGGGCGCCAAAGCCCTTTGAGCCTGGCGCAAACACGCGTTTGAGAAAACAAGGGCGCTTTCTCTATGATGCGCGGCCAATTGCGGTCGTTCTGAACGACCAGGGGCAAAAAGTTACAATTGATTTGCGGGGCACTGACGGGCGCGCGCAAGCTCAGGGTGCGGAGAATATACTCACCAAGAAACCTGCAGCGATATCTTCGGGCAGCGTGCCATTTGATGCGATGCACACAGACCTGCGGTTGGTGCGGGAATTCGGCGAGGGTTGGGACCTTAGCGAATATGTTCGGATGATGCTTGCCCGCTGGAACTATGAGCAGTCTTTCACAAGCGCGTCTTCGCAACCTGTTGGCGGGAGGTTCTTTGATTTTGGGGCGCCAAAGCCGGAAGGTGCCGAGCTGGAGAAAGACGCAGAAAAATTCCGGGCTTGGTCCATCGCCTTGGCTCGGTCTCTACCTTCCGAATATTCAATGCGTTTGAGGCATGTTCCCTCAAACAAAGTCGGTGCTGTGCGCATTGGGCAATGGGCGACCGATCAAAACCTGAGAAAGTTCCATCACAGAAACTGCAACCAATTGAAAAACAGGTTGCAACGCGAAGGCACTTTACGCGCTGATCAGGTCAACATGTTGGAAAACGCCTGCACTTACATCATGCAGGCTGACAAGTATCAGGGCGGTTACAGCGTTTTTGGCGAGCCGAGGTTCCTTGATCCAAACCAGCGGCAAGCCTATGCAAAAGGCCCATCTTTCCTGCGGGAATATTCCAGGTTCGGAACCACCGGTTTCAGGGGAGCTTGCCAAAAGCTAACGCGCAAAGAGCCGTATTGTGTCGGCTTGCACAACGCGTTGCAAAGTGTGCACCTAGTAGACGAAACTTACGTGCTGGATGATATATTTGTCTTTGACAAAATGATCGACTTTACACCGCGCGCTCGGGCTGAAGTGGATCAATTCAAGTCCAGTTCGCGTCAAAGGTATAACTATGAGATGCGCTTTGAAATCGAGAGGGTCGAGAAGGTTGACACACTCCTTGCGCCACTTGTTGCGCGCGCCAGTGAACAGGCGCAGGATTTCCTGATTTCTCAGGGACTGCAGGACGCCCGAAACACTGCTGGGCAAAATAGACCGCACTACGAAACCCCGCCGGCTTACGTCTATTACATGGCGGTCAAGTCGGTGAACTTCGTTGAAGAAGAAACGGGGAAGGTTGTTGCCAACATTCCGTTGCGCGCACATTTTCCGAAGCCTGACGAACAATTGCTCACCCCTCTCGAGCGCGTCTTTGAAGCGCCTCCATCCGAGCCTTATGGTCTGGATATCGTCGGCCTGCGGGTTGGTATGAGTTTTGATGAAGCTGACAAGATCATTCGAGAGCACATGGATGTGGGAACCGTCAAATTTGCTGATCGAAAGTGGAACTCTCAGGCGGCCTTTGGCAATGTTCAGGCCTTCACGTCCGGGGTCCTTTACGAATCAAAAGACCGAAACGAGCGCATTGTTCTTTATGATGAAAAACCTTCGGCGCAGGATGTTGTATTGGGGATCGTCCGCACCGTTGCATGGCCCAAGGGGCAAGTGTCTGCCGCCGATGTGTCAGCCAGTCTGACGAACAAGTATGGCCAACCTGCTGATGCGACTGGCGAAGGCGCTGTGTGGGGCGCTGTTGACCGGAGGTGTAACCAAGTGTTTCGGTACTACAGTGGTAAGGGTGGCATTTGGCGCAATGCGGACGGCAGCGAAGATGGCTGGTCTGTCCGCGGGCTCGTGAATGATGTGCCTGTTCCCGATGACATTCACCGATTTAATCCAAAACCCGATTGTGAGTTTGGATTGATGGCTGGTTTCGACACTCGGTCAAATTCTTGGGACGTTCTGCATATACGCGCGTTCGACAAAGGCGTTTACAGTCGACAATTTTTGCAGAGCCAAGACATTTTGAAAAATGGCGGGCAAAGAGAAGATGCCCCAGAACCGGCAAAGACAGGCAGCAATAAAGTGAAACTGTAGGGTGAGAGCTCATTATTTTGCTACGCTCAGTTCGTGGGAATTTGCATTTGGTAGTTCACATGCTTGCGAGAAATTTGGTTCGGTGTTTCCGGAGCAATCCGCACTTGCACAGGGCAGGGGGCCCGCGCAGCGCTCGACTACGACCAAGTCCTTGCCCTTTCGCTACCTAACGGCGTCTCCTGAGGTCATCTGCCTTGCGGTGTGGATATGGGTCCGCTTTTCAGTGTCGCGATGGAAGTGACCTGCCCCCCGATGGTCCCTAATTGATAACCAGAGTGTGCGGGTCTGGTTTTCATATTCTTCGTGGTCCGTATGGGTAAGCGCGTCGGGCGCGGGGCGCTCAAATAGCTCAAGGGGCAGTGTCACTGGCCTAACAGAGACGAGTTCGAATTCGTCTGACAGCACCGCCACCACCTCATTGCTTTCACTGGCTTTGCTATGCCGTTCGGCTTCTTATTATTTGTTATCAAACAAGAAATCTCGCGCGCGCCGTTGTCTTCGCTTTCCCTGGGTTTGTGTGGTATTTTCTCGTTCAGTGGTATGGAATGTGGTATGAGTGGCGATGCTTTCCGGCAAGCTGACCAAGCGACTGGTTGAGAATCTCGGACCGGGACGTCATGGAGACGGCAACGGGCTTTACTTGATGGTTGATCCTTCGGGCGCTCGACGATGGATTGTGCGGGTCGTGGTGAAGGGGCAGAAGAACCGTAACGGCGCTCCCCTGCGCACAGACTTTGGTCTGGGCAGTGCAGATTTGGTGACACTGCAGATGGCAAGAGACCGTGCCCTGGAATATCGGCGTATGGCCAAGCAGGGCCTGCATCCTCGGTTTCACGCGAAGACTGAGATCCCAAGTTTCGAGGAGTTTGCACAACAAGTGCATATCGATCGGTTGCCCACTTGGAAGAATGTCAAGCATGGACAGCAATGGATCAACACTCTGAGAGATTATGCGTTTCCAAAGATTGGCAAGATGCCTTTGAACAGTATTGGTCAACCGGAAGTACTTATGTGCCTTTCTCCGATCTGGACCGAGAAACACGAGACGGCAAGGCGCTTGGCGCAGCGGATCAAGACTGTATTGGATGTGGCAAAGTCAAAAGGGTTCCGCGAGGGCGAGAACCCGGTCACGGCCATTCATGATGCAAAAGCGCTTCCGCAGGTGAGGAGGGTTCCGACGCATCACAAAGCGATGCACTGGAGGGATGCACCTGCGTTCTATGCGCGGCTTTGCGATCTTTCCTCCATGTCGGCCAAAGCGCTGCGATTCACTTGCCTAACGGGTTCTCGCACCAGCGAGGTGCTGCAAATGGAATGGTCGGAGATTGACTTCGAGGCCCGCCTATGGAGTTGCCCGGCAGATCGCATGAAAGGCGGTGTAGAACATCGAGTTCCTCTGACCGATGCAATGCTGCAGATCCTAGAACCTCTCCAGGCACTCCAGTCCCGCTTTGTTTTTGAGGGTCAGAAGCGGCATCATCCGCTCTCTAACATGGCGATGCTCATGCTTCTACGTCGTATGAAATTTGAACGAGTTACAGTTCACGGGTTCCGTTCGACCTTCCGAGACTGGGCCTCAGAAATCGCAGGCGTCCCTTGGGAGATCGCTGAGATGAGCATCGCGCATAAAGTGGGCTCAGACGTGGAGAG
>JABSSA010000250.1 GCA_013214665.1 Paracoccaceae bacterium | reverse complement strand
GCCCCGCAAGCCTTTTCCATCGAACGGCTGAACGTCACCAACGCCACGCTGATCTATGACGCCGAAGGCAGCGATCTGGTACGATATGATCAGGTGGACCTGACACTGGATTGGCCCGAGCGGCTGGGCCCGGCAGTCATTCGTGCCGCTCTGAACCCGGCGGGGGAGGTGGTGACGCTGGACGCCACGATTGATCAATTCGCGGGCTTCATCGCGGGGCAAGTTCAGCCCGTGAAGGCGACGATTTCGGCGGGCGGTGCCTCTGTCTCAGTGGATGGCCGCGCCAACACCGGCGGGGATGTCGCGGGCAATGTGCGTATGAACATCCCCAGCACCGATGCGTTCATGCGCGCGCTGGCCTTGCCCGCGCCCGGCTTGCCGGCTGGTTTGGGGCAAAAGGTTGAGGCCGCGATGGATCTGACGCTGACGTCAGACAGAAAGCTCTCTTTGCGCGAGCTGAGCGCGGATCTGGGCGGCAACGCATTGCGTGGTGCGGCGGACATCTCGCTGAACGGCACGCCGCAGATCAACGCCCAGTTTGACGCGGGCGCGCTGGATCTGACCAGCGTCACCGGCGCGGGCGGTGCTGACACAAGCGCCGCCTCAAGCGCAGGCTGGCCCAAGGATGCGATTGATGCCTCGGGTCTTGCGGCGTTCAACGGCGACATTGCGCTGCAGGCGGCCTCGGTCAATCTGGGCACGTTCAAGCTGGGCCCGACCCGGACGATTTTGCGCAATGATAAATCCCGCATGGTGTTTGAGCTGCGCGAGGTGCAGGCCTACGATGGTGTCGTGACCGGCGAATTTGTGGTCAACAACCGCAATGGGCTGAGCGTGGGCGGCAAGATCAACGCCGACAAAATCGGCTTGCAGCCCGTGCTAGAAGACGCCGCCGGGATCGACCGGCTGACCGGGGCTGCGGATTTCAATGTTTCCTTCCTGGGCGTGGGCCAATCGGTGGATGCCATCATGCGCTCCCTTGGCGGCAATGGCGCGATGAGCGTGGGGCAGGGCAAAATTCTGGGCATCGACCTGGATCAGCTGATGCGCACCGGCGACGGCTCGGGCGGGACAACGATTTTCAACAGCCTCACCGCCAGCTTCACGATGAATTCGGGGGATCTGACGAACGAAGATCTGCTGCTGGCGTTGCGCAGCTTTGAGGCGCGCGGCGCGGGCCGTGTCGGGCTGGGTGCGCAGGATCTGGATTATCTCTTTACGCCAATTGCGCTGAACCTGAACGATGGCAACGGGCTGGCCATTCCTATCCGGCTCAAGGGGCCGTGGTCTGGCCCCCGGATCATCCCGGATCTTGAGGCGGCACTGGACCTGAACCTTGAGAAGGAAAAGGAAAAGCTGAAACAAGAGGCCGAAGAAAAGGCCAAAGCCAAGGTGGCCGAAAAACTGAACCTGACGCCAACCGAAGGCCAAAGTCTGGAAGACGCCGCCAAGGAAAAGCTGGAAAACAAAGTGCAGGACGAGCTGAAGCGCGGCCTGCTGAAACTTCTCGACTGACAAGGGCAGCGATATGAACGGCGCAGAATCCCTGGTGAAAACGCTGTTGGCCAACGGGGTCGACCGCGTGTTTGCCAATCCCGGAACGTCTGAAATGCATTTTGTGGCCGCGTTGGACACACATCCCGAAATGGCCTGCACACTCTGCCTTTTCGAAGGCGGCACCTCGGGCGCGGCGGATGGTTATTTCCGTATGAAACGCGACGTGGCAGGCACGCTGCTGCATCTGGCGCCGGGGTTTGGCAATGCCTTTGCCAATCTGCATAACGCGCGCAAAGCGGGGTCGGGCATTGTGAACATCGTGGGCGATCACGCGACCCACCATCTGGCGTATGAAAGCCCGCTGAAAGGTGACATCGAGGGGATCAGCAACGCGATCAGCCATTGGACCCGCAGTTCACCTGACGCGATGAGCGTGGCGATGGACGGGGCCGAAGCCATCCGG
>JABSSA010000025.1 GCA_013214665.1 Paracoccaceae bacterium | reverse complement strand
GCACACCGATAACATTGGCTTTAAGCGTCGGTGGGAGATTGTTGCCGAAAACCGCAACAAGCGCGCCGAAAAAGGCGAGGATTAAGATCCAGAGTAGCATGGACCCTTCGTGATTGCCCCATGTTCCAGAGATCTTGTAGATCAACGGCTTTGCGGAATGGCTGTTGAGCGTTACCAGACGCAGCGAAAAATCCGAGGTCACAAAGGCCCAGGTCAGCGCGCAAAACGAAAAGAGCGTGAGCAAAAATTGCAGGTTCGCGGCGGGTTCGGCAAATGCCATCCATCCCGGTCGGCGCTGTGCCGCACCAACCAACGGGATAATAGCCTGCAAGATCGCCACCAAAAAGGCGAGGATCAGCGCGAAATGACCAAGTTCAGTAACCATCCCTTAAGTATAGGGATAGGCGGACCTATGGCCAACGCATAGAACTTCACAAGATCATGTTTGGCCTGCGACCTTTCGCCATGCGTCCAGCGCGGCATTGGCTTCCGGCAGAAGCGCTGAAGCTGTGAGTTCCCGATCGCTTTTGCTGTCGGCGGCACCGGGCTGGTCAAAGCGCATCTCGCGCAATTGCTGCATGTTGTGCATGACGTCAGGCACATGGCGCATGCTGGCCACGACCTCCCGCTGAAACTTTTGCGCTTTGACTTGGTGGCGTGCGCCGAAATAAAAGCTGACGATCACGCCCAAAAGCCACCACAGCGGTTCGGGCACCAAAGCTATGCCTTGCATCCGTTCGGCAAACCAAAGTGGCGCGACCATCGCAGACACGAAAAGACCCAGAGTGCCCAAGGCAAGCGCCGGGCGTGGCAAACGGTTCAACCCATCCATAAACCGATCAAACCGCCCCTGACGCGGGACCCAGAACTCTTGGCCATATTGCTGCAACGCCTGGCTTTGAACCAAAGTGGCCCGCCGCCCCTGCGCGTCGGCGTTTTCGCGAAATACCTGCGCTGTGTCTCGCACCACATTGGCGCCATTGCCAAACATCAAAGTCAACACACGCTCAATCATACCCATCGCGCTGTCCTTTCGCGAAATTCGGCGGCACTCATATGATAGCGCGGCGCCATGAACTCTTCGGCCCGCTTAATCCACCCGCCTTTGCCGCCTGAACGCGTGCGGGCATATTTGCGGGAGGCTGGCCGCCGATCTGCGAGGCGGAAGTAATAGTTGCGCCGCGCGACGGCGTAGGCATCCGGCATATGCTCCGGCGCATCCGCAAAAGCCTGTTGCGCAGCCGCCGCGCTTTCCGGCCCCAACACACCATCCACCGTGACAGAGTGGCCCATCTGGCCCAGCAAGCGCTGCAAGATACGGATGGCGTTGCCGCCGGCGTTGACATACATGTCAAACACGCTCGGCTGCAGCGGCTCTGGCAGCGCACCGATCCCCGGTTTTTCAAAATAATGCCGGACAAATATCCGAACGGCCTTGGCCTTGGTCAATTGGCGGACGTCTTCCACATCCACGTCACCGTCGTGATCCATATCCACCCCAAGACGGCGCATCGTATGGATCGTGACACCAAAATTCGTCGCCCCGCCGGGATCATCCGGGTCGTTCACAAACCCGCCTTCCCGGCCAACGATCTCTCGGGCGATATCTTGCACAGAAATCATGTTTCTAGCCCCCTAAGAACGGCGTGNAGGGGGCCAGAGAGGTGTTAATAAATGGCNAGNCCTGCGCGCGGTGCCCGCTGCTTTGATGCAACTTCGGATCCGACGCACATGGCGCGGCGCGGCTCAGTTTTCGGCGTCGGGCTCTCGATAAACGCCTTGCTCTTTCAGCGCGTCGACCACTTCGGCAGGCATGTACGTTTCGTCATGTTTCGCCAATATTTCAGTGGCTTGGAAAACGCCGTTGATATAGCGCCCCGTGCCCACCATGCCTTCGTTCTCGCTGAAAAGATCGGGGAGAACGCCGGTGTAAGCCACTTGGATCGTGGCCCCGCCATCCGTGACAGAAAAGCGAATGGTCTCGCCGTCACCGCGCACAATCGACCCTTCGCTGACCAAACCGCCGATCCGAAACACTTCATCCGGGCTTGGCGGCTCTTCGGCAACCTGGCTGGGTGAACGAAAGAAATTGATCCCATCTTGCAGCGCGTAGCCAATCAACGCCGTAGAGACCACCAACGCCACAAACGTTAGAACGATCACTTGAATACGGCGCTGTTTTTTGAGCGATTTCATGGCAGTCCCTTATGGTAAGCCACTCAGATATGCGCGCGAACACGCCGCCTTTCAAGGAAAGAGCGGCGGCATCATCAAACCGTGAGTTTCCGGGATGCCAAACATCAGATTGGCGTTTTGCACTGCTTGCCCACTCGACCCTTTGGTCAGGTTATCCAGCGCCGCAATCACGGTGGTCCGGCCCGAAATGCGATCTGCGGCAACTCCGATATGACAGAAGTTAGACCCCCGGATGTCCCGTGTGCTTGGCGCTTCCCCGATCGGCAAAACTGTCACAAAGGGTTCATCCGCATAAGCCGCGTTCAGGGTATCCCAAACCGCTTGCGCCTCGCCTTTCACATAGGTCGTGGCCAGAATGCCCCGATTTGCCGGGACCAGATGCGGCACGAATTGAATCTGAACAGGCCGACCAGCCACTTTGGAAAACTCCTGATCAAACTCACCAAGATGCCGGTGCGTGCCGCCCAGCGCATAGGCGTGATAGCCTTCGCTCAGCTCCGCGTGCAGCAGGTTTTGTTTCAACGCACGCCCGGCCCCACTGACAGCGGCTTTGAGATCTAAAATGATGTCGTCCAGATCGATAACGCCAGCCGCAATCAGCGGCCGCAGCACGTATTGGCCGGTCGCGGCGTTGCATCCAGTGCCCGCCACAAACCGTGCCGCTTTGATCTGATCACGATAAAACTCGGTCAGGCCATAGACCGCTTCGGGCTGCAATTCTTTGGCGCTGTGAGGATTACCGTACCATTTTTCATACTCTTCGGGATCTTCGAGCCGGAAATCCGCAGACAGATCGACGATCTTAAGATGGCGTGGCAGGGCCGAGATCACCTCTTGTGAGGTTTTGTGCGGTAGGGCGCAAAAGCACAGGTCAATGCCGGACCAATCGATCGCGTCCATCGCGACAAGATCGGGCAGATCAAGGTGGCGCAAATGCGGAAACACCTGCGCCAGGCTTTGCCCCGCTTTGGAATGCGCACCCAATGCGGTGATGGAAAAGTGGTCGTGTCCGGCGATGATCCGGATCAGTTCGGCCCCGGTGTAGCCGGAAGCGCCCAGAATGGCGGTAGAATAAGTCATGTCAGGTCTCGAAAAAAGTGTCAGGTCAGGCGGCAACGAAATCGATGCGTCGTCGCAAGAACTGTGTGGCGCGATCGCTGACGGTCTTGGGATCGCCTGTTGTCATAAAAGCCGCTTTGCCCGTGCCCATTTTATCGGGATGACGCTTGAGGTAATCCGACAGGCTTTCCGCAACCAGATCCGCTTGAGAGAACACAGCCACATCCGCGCCCAGCGCATCCTGAAACACGTCTTTCATCAACGGGTAATGCGTGCATCCCAAAATGGCCGCCTCTGGCGTTGGCATCTTGCGCTTGAGTGCATCCACATGGCTGCGCACCAGCGCTTCGGCCAGGATCATGTCGCCATCTTCAATGGCATCCACCACCCCACCGCAAGCCTGCGCCTCAACATCCACGCCGATGGCGCGGAAGGCCAGTTCCCGCTGAAACGCGCGGCTGGCCACGGTGGCCGGAGTGGCAAAGAGTGCAGCATGTTTCACAGCCACTTCGCGCGGTGGAGAATTGTCACCCCATTGCCGTTCGGTCAGTGCTTCGATCATCGGCACAAAGACCCCGAGCACGCGCTTGTTCTCAGGCACCCAGCTTTCCTGCATCCGCCGCAGCGCTGCCGCAGAGGCGGTGTTGCAGGCCAAAATCACCAAATCACAGCCCGCATCAAAGAGCTTTTGCACCGATGCGCAGGTCAGATCGAAAATCTGATCCGGCGTGCGCACGCCGTAAGGCGCATGGGCGCTGTCAGCCATGTAGACAAATTCCACATCGCTCAGCCGCGCTTGCACGGCATCCCAGACGGTCAACCCGCCAAGGCCGCTATCGAAAATGCCAATCGCCATTGTGGTTCAGGCCCGATGCCTTTCCTCAAACTCAAAGCCCAGGTCAAACCGTTTGACCGGGCCTGGCGCCAGCTCATACGTGGCTTTTCGGAGGAATTCCATCATTGCTTTGGTATCTTTGCGCAATGGGTCCAATTGATCACGCCCAATCGGGTCACCGATCACAACGCGCACAGGCGAATCCACCTTTTCTTTGAATTCCCGGATCATCAGCCCCATGCGCAGTGTTACATGCATGTGGCTCGCCACCTGAAACAGGCGGCTGTTGTGACCTTCAAAGAACACAGGCACCACGGTCGCGTTGGATTTTGCGATCATACGCGCCGTAAAGCCGCGCCAGCCCGGATCCATCGGGCGCGAGAACGGCTTTTGCGAGGTGCTCACGGTGCCGCCCGGGAAAATGCCAATGGCGCCCCCGTCGTCAAGATACCGCAGCGCCGCTTTGCGCGTTTCGATATTGGTTTTCACCGCCTCTTTGGTCTCATCAAACGAGATCGGCAAAATGATGCGGTCAAGATCCGCCGCCTTACGAAACACGCGATGCGCCAGAATGCGGAAATCACCACGCACTGTGGACAGGATATTGCCCAGCATCAGACCATCAAGGATGCCGTACGGGTGATTGGCGATCAGGACCAATGGCCCCTCTTTGGGGATATTCGCCAACGCGCCGGCGGTTACATCGAGCGACAGACCATAGCGTTCGACCATCACCTGCCAAAAATCCCGGCCTGCGGCGACCTCGTTTTCATAACCCTTGGCCCGCTTGATCATGCGCAAGCGCCCGGTCGTGTTTTCCATCAAGCGGATCATCGCCCGACCGCTTTTGGTTTCAGCAGAATGTGCATAAGAAATTTCGCGTGCGACGTGTCGAGACATTGGCCTGTCCGGGTACCTTTACGTTTGGGCGGTAGTTAGCGGTGATCCCTGTATTTGCCCAGTAAATGTTACAAACTTGTGACGATCTTACCCAGCCGCCCTATTCCGCTGCCTTGTCCAGCTGGGCACCGCCGCTGCGGATCGTGGCCAGCAATTCCTCGCGGCGTTTGGCGGCTTTGGCTTCATTCTGCGCCTTGACCGGACCAAAGCCGCGAATGTCGAGCGGCAGAGCCGCAAGCGCCACAATCGCATCCTGTGTGCGTTCATTCAAAAGCGGCAGAACTTCAGCCAGATCTTTTTCGTATTGCGTGATCAAGGCGCGTTCCATCTTGCGTTCTGCGGTGTAGCCGAACACATCCAAAGGCGTGCCGCGCAGCGATTTCAGCCGGGCGAGCAGCTTGAAACCACGCTCCATCGACGGGCCAAAGGTGCGCTTGGCCGGGCGGCCGTCTGGCCCCTCTTTGCTAATAAGCGGCGGTGCGAGGTGGTAGGTGACTTTGAAATCGCCTTCGAATTCGGCTTCGGCCTTGGCGCGTGTCTCTAGATGCAGGCGCGCGACCTCGTATTCATCTTTGTAGGCCAGCAATTTGTGATAGCCGCGCGCCACGGCATCGCGCAGATCGGGGTCGGCGATACTTTCAACAAGGCGCAGATAGCGTTTTGCCAGACGTTTGGATTGGTATTTGGTCAGATGATCGGCGCGGTGCTTGATCTTTTCGGCCAGGGATTTTGGCAATGCCACAACCTTTTGCGTGATCAAGGCCTGCGCCTCTTCGGGATAAAGCACCGCCCAGCGGCCAATTTCAAAGGCGCGCTGGTTCTTTTCAACGGCGGCCCCGTTCAGCGCGATGGCGTCGCGAATGCTGGTTTCGCTTAGGGGCACAAGCCCGCGTTGCCAGGCTGCGCCAAAGATCATCATGTTGGAAAAGATGCTGTCGCCCAGCGTGGCCTTGGCCAGATCGGAAGCGTCAAACAAATCCAGCCGGTCTTTCATCCGCGCCTCAAGCGCCAGTGACAAACGATCGGACGGCAGCGAAAATTCCGTGTTGCGGGTGAAATCGCCGGTGATGATCTCATGGCTGTTCACCACAGCGCCGGTGCGATCCGTGCTGGTCAGGCCCAGCGTTTTGGCCCCCGCGCTGACCACAAGATCACCGCCAATCAGCGCATCTGCTTCGCCGGTGGCTACGCGAATGGCGCTGATGTCTTCGGGATCATTGGCCAATCGGCAATGGATCTGCACCGCACCGCCCTTTTGCGCAAGGCCGGCCATCTCCATCATGCCCGCACCTTTGCCATCCATATGTGCCGCCTGCGCCAGAACTGCGCCGATGGTCACAACCCCGGTGCCGCCAACGCCCGTGATGACCACATTCCAGGTGCCATCAATCTGCGGCAAGCTGGGCGCAGGCAGGTCGGGCAGATCAAGCTCTGCGGTCGCCTGTTTGCGCACCTGCGCGCCTTCCAGCGTGACAAAGCTGGGGCAGAAGCCTTTCACACAGGAAAAATCCTTATTGCAGGAGGATTGATCAATCATCCGCTTGCGGCCAAGCTCGGTTTCCTTGGGCACGATGGACACACAATTCGATTGCACCCCGCAATCGCCGCAGCCCTCACAGACATCTGAATTGATGAACACCCGCTTGTCTGGATCCGGGAAAAGGCCCCGTTTACGCCGCCGCCGCTTCTCTGCCGCGCAGGTTTGCACATAAACGATGACGCTGACGCCTTCGGTCTTGGCAAATTTCGCTTGAACCTCTTGCAACTCGGCACGTTCATGGGTGCTGACCCCGGCGGGGAAGCGGCCAAGATCCACGTCTTCTTTTTCGTCATAGACCAGCGCGATGTTCTCACAGCCCATCGCTTTGACCTCGTTGACGATGCGATAAGGCGAAAGATCGCCTTCGTTCCCCTGCCCGCCGGTCATGGCGACGGCATCGTTATAGAGGATCTTATAGGTCATCGTCGTGCCCGCAGCCAAAGCGGCGCGGATTGCCTGCACACCGGAGTGGTTATAGGTGCCGTCCCCGATGTTCTGAAAAACATGCTCCGTTTTTGAAAACGGAGCCTCACCGATCCAGTTTGCGCCTTCGGCCCCCATATGAGTAAAGCCAAGCGTTTCGCGGTCCATCCACTGGACCATGAAATGGCACCCGATGCCCGCGTAGGCGCGGCTGCCATCCGGTACCTTGGTGGAGGAATTGTGCGGACAGCCCGAACAGAAATAGGGCAAGCGCGCGGCGATCTCTTCGGCGTTGTCGGCGCGGCGGGCATCATCCAGCGCGGCAAGGCCCGCCTGAATACCGTCTGAATTGCGGCCCTCTTCGCACAGCACCTGACCCAGTTTTGTCGCGATCTCAATGGGTTCTAGCGCCCAGATGGCCGAGAAAAACGTCTCCCCATCCTTTGAGCCACCATAGACACGGCGGCCCCGGCGGTTGTCAAAAAGCGCCTCTTTGATCTGCACTTCGATCAGCTTGCGCTTTTCTTCAATGACCACGATCAGATCAAGCTCATCCGCCCATTCGTTGAACGACACCATATCAAGCGGCCAGACCTGCCCGACCTTGTAGGTGGTGATGCCCAGCCGTTCGGCCTCTGCCTCATCAATGTTGAGCAGGCTCAGCGCATGGACCAGATCGAGATAGTTTTTGCCCGCAGCGACAAATCCGATCTTGGCACCGGGTTTGCCCATCATACGGCGATCAATGCGATTGGCGCGGGCGAAAGCCTCAGCCGCGTGGCGCTTGTAATTGATCAGACGGCTTTCCTGTTCGATGCGGTCATCGACAAGGCGAATGTTCAGCCCACCCTCTGGCATATCAAAAGCCGGCGCAGTGAGCGCCATGCGCGCGGGATCACCATCCACAACCGAGGTCACTTCGATCGTGTCTTTCATCGTTTTAAGGCCAACCCACACACCGGCAAACCGGCTGAGCGCAAAGCCGTATATGCCGTAATCCAGAATTTCCTGCACGCCTGCCGGGCTAACGATTGGCATATAAGTATCTACGAGCGCGAACTCAGACTGGTGCAGAACGGTAGAGCTTTCCCCGGTATGGTCATCGCCCATCGCCATCAGCACGCCGCCATGCTGTGATGTGCCCGCCATATTGGCGTGGCGCATCACGTCGCCAGAGCGATCAACCCCCGGCCCTTTGCCGTACCACAGGCCAAAGACGCCATCGAATTTGCCTTCGCCGCGCAATTCAGCCTGCTGCGCGCCCCAAATCGCGGTCGCGGCCAGATCTTCGTTCAGGCCCGCCTGAAAGGTCACATCGTGTGCATGCAGCTGCTTGAGTGCACGGGACATTTGCATATCAACCGCACCAAGAGGCGAACCACGATACCCCGTCACCAGACCGGCTGTATTGAGGCCAGCCGCAACGTCACGCGCTTTTTGCATCATCATCAAGCGCACGAGTGCTTGAGTTCCATTGAGCAACACCGGACTTTTGTCCAAGTCGTATCGATCATTCAAAGTGATCTTTTGTGTGCTCATGTGTTGCTCCCTACAGACATGTTTGCTCGATTGGGCTAACAATAGGTCACAATTGCTGACCTGTATAGAAAATTCGTCGCTGCACATGCAAAGTGCTCGTACAGCGCTTGGGAAGTTAGGTTGTTTCGCGTAAGTAGGGACCAAACGCATGAAAGATGCAAAAATGGACTGGGACAAACTAAGAATTTTTCACGCCGTCGCCGATGCAGGCAGCCTCACGCATGCCGGAGACAAGCTTGGCCTCAGCCAATCTGCTGTGTCTCGGCAGATCCGGGGGCTGGAAGAATCACTTGAAGCCACGCTGTTCCATCGCCACGCCCGGGGTCTGATCCTGACCGAACAGGGCGAGCTATTGTTTGATGCGACCAGCGCAATGAACCGCAGGCTCGATACGGCCGCCGCACGCATTCGTGACAGCGAAGAAGAAGTGTTTGGTGATTTGCGTGTGACCACCACAATCGGGTTCGGCACCCTATGGCTCGCGCCGCGTCTGCCAAAGCTATACCGACAATACCCCGACCTGCGCGTGGATCTGATGTTGGAAGAACGGGTTCTGGATCTGCCCATGCGCGAAGCGGACGTCGCCATTCGCATGAAAGAACCGAGCCAGGCGGACTTGATCCGAAAGCGTTTGATGAAGGTTCAGATGTGCCTCTTTGCCACGGAAAAGTATATTGCCGAAAATGGCAGGCCAAACCGGCTTGAAGATCTGAAAGAACATCGGCTGATCTGCCAAAACACGAATTCTGCACAAGTCGGAGCCGGAGCAACACTCGTCAAATCCCTATTGTCCAACCCGGTTATGTCTTTGCTGACCGTCAACAATTACTTTGGCGTGCTTCAGGCCACGATCCACGACTTGGGAATCGGCGTGTTGCCCGACTATGTGGCGCTCGACACGCCCGAGATCGTTCAGATCATGCCCGAGATTGCGTCGGCCGATGTGCCTGTGTTCTTGGCCTACCCCGAAGAACTGCGCCATTCCAAGCGTATCGCGGCGTTCCGCGATTTTGTGCAGGACGAAATCCAGAACGACCGAAAAATGCGCAAGGCGATCGAAGTTTCACGGTAGCAATGGCAGGCCAAAACGCCAGCCATGCAATCCGTGCATAGCGGAAATGCACGGATTCATGCAGCCTGCCGCTTGATTGAGCACTTTGCCAACACTAAATCAATTCTCGAAGGCGACGCGGATATGCCGCTCACCTTCATACCTCCCTGTTGGACTAGGCCGAGCTTAGGCTCGGCCCTTTTTTTTTCCAAACCGGCAGGAATCCCAAGACATCGAACAATTCCGCTTGATCCCAACGCCTCTGGGCTGAAAAGGTGATCTTCAAGCGAGAGTCGGGGGGCCTGCTGTGTTTAATCGATTTACTAGTCTTCTTTTTGTATTTTTTCTGAGTGCAACGGCGGCAAGCGCCCAGGTGAGCTTGACCACAACCACTGCACCGGCCGAAAGCACGGCAATCACCTTGCCAGATCCGCTTACGGAAGAGGCCGCCAACGCGCTGATGTCGCGCCTGTCCGATTCAGAGGTGCGGCAACTCCTTTTGGATCAGCTCAATGCGCAAGCTGCCAAAGAAGAGACCGCAGATAATTCCGCGGGCCTTTCTGATTTCGTCTACCACTTAACCGGCGGCGCGTTGACCTCTGTCACCGAGCCGATCAAACGCCTGCCGATCTTGTTCGAAGAGCAACCGAAAGCCTTTACCAACTTCTACAACAATTTGGGCGCAGCGGGCCTGCTCTCCATGTTGGGCTACATTGTACTGATCTTTTCGGCAGCGTTGGCTGTCGAAATGCTGTTTCGCCGGTTCACCAGCAAATGGCGGGCCCCGCCGCCCGTCGACCCCGAAAACCTCACCCTGCGCGAAACTTTGGGTTTCCTCATCCAACGGTTTTCATCCGAGATCTTGGGGGTTTTGATTTTCATTTTCGTGGCCGCGATGTTGGGAGACGCCATTCTGCCAGACAGTGTGGAGCCAACCATAGGATTGATCGGCCCCTACCTGATCGCTTTCCCGCGTATTGCAGCCGCAATTGGGCGGTTCTTATGCGCGCCCAACAATCCGGCCTTTCGTTTGATCAACGTGACAGACGAAGAGGCGCACAAGGTCGTGCGCAACAACTTCTTTCTGGCGCTATTTATCGGATTTTCCTACGTCATATTGCCATTCAGCGCGATGCATGGCGTGCCGATGGGCACAACCAGATTGGGCTTCTGGCTGAACCTCGCGATGCACATCTATATTATCGCGCTGGTGTGGCAGTTCCGCGGTGCCATGAGCAACATGATGCGCGGGTTCTCTACTGACCTCACTCCCGCCGAGGAATGGGTCGCGCGGGCTTACCCCTATTTTGCGATCGTTGTGACAGCGGCCATTTGGTGGGTGATCAATATCGTCGTGAGTTACGGCAACTTCGCGCTTCTCGCGACAGCACCCCATTACAAAACTATGTCCGTGCTGATGTTCATGCCCGCCATCGACACGCTGATCCGCGGGCTGGTGCGCCATCTCGCCCCCCCAATGCGCGGCGAAGGTGCAGTGGCGGAGCGCGCGCACAAGGCTTCGCATCGGTCTTACATACGTATCGGGCGCGTCATTGTATTTGGGCTTTCCATCGTGGCAATCGCCGGGTTCTGGGGCATGACACCCACAACGATCGCCTCAGCCGGTGTTGGCCCTCGTGTCGCAGCCGCGCTGCTTGAATTCCTGATCATCATGTCATTCGGCTATTTCGTGTATGAGGTTGTCTCGCTCTACGTGAACTCCAAACTGGCCGCAGAACAAACAGCATCAGGTTATGACCCGGATTCTGTTGAAGTTGGTGGTGACGGCGGCGGCGCGGGCGGTTCGCGTCTTTCAACCGTGTTGCCTTTGATTTTGGGCGTTGCGCGCGCGACGATCGTCATTGTGTTCCTGTTGCTGGGTCTCAGCAACATTGGCATCGACACCACACCCCTATTGGCAGGTGCTGGTATCGTTGGTCTGGCCATTGGTTTTGGTGCCCAAAAGCTGGTGTCTGATGTCGTTTCCGGGATTTTCTTCCTGATCGACGATGCGTTCCGCACTGGTGAATACGTCGAAGTAGATGGCACAATGGGAACGGTCGAGAAGATTTCGATCCGTTCGATGCAGCTGCGCCATCACAAAGGCCCCGTGCACACTCTGCCCTATGGCGAGATCCCCAAGATCACCAACTTCAGCCGGGATTGGGTGATCATGAAGCTGAAATTCACTGTGCCGTTCGATACTGATCCGAACAAGGTGAAGAAGATCTTTAAGAAAATCGGCCAAGATATGATGCAAGAAGACCTGTTCAAGGATGACTTCCTGCAACCGTTCAAATCTCAGGGCGTGTTTGAAATTGACGATGTCGGCATGGTCATGCGCGGCAAGTTCATGGCCAAGCCCGGCACGCAGTTCATGATCCGCAAGGAAATCTATAACCGCGTCAAAGCGGCCTTCGATGAGGCAGGCATCGATTTTGCTCGCCGCGAAGTGCGCGTTGCATTGCCAGGATCGCCTGAAGCCAATGACATGACCGACGAAGACAAGGCAGCCGTGGCTGCAGCCGCCACACAGGCGGCTCAGGAAATGAGCGGAGAGGCTCCGGCAAAATAATCCAAATCAGCCAAACCGGGGAATGGGCTTCCAGCCCTTCCCTGTTTGGTGTGGCTTATGTATGAGGTCGCAAACCTGCCGCCATCCGGAGCCCGTCTCTCATGCAAGATCCCGCCATCACGCCCGAACTCATTGAAAACCACGGGCTGAAGCCGGATGAATATGACCGCATCCTCGAAATAATCGGACGCGAACCCACATTCACCGAACTCGGTATTTTTTCGGCTATGTGGAACGAGCATTGCTCTTACAAGTCTTCAAAAAAGTGGCTGCGCACTCTGCCAACGGATGGCCCGCAGGTGATTTGTGGCCCGGGCGAGAACGCAGGCATCGTTGACATTGGCGATGGCCAGGCCGTCGTCTTCAAAATGGAAAGCCACAACCACCCCTCTTACATCGAACCGTATCAAGGTGCCGCAACCGGTGTGGGCGGCATTCTGCGCGACGTCTTTACCATGGGCGCACGGCCCATTGCCGCGATGAACGCGCTCAGCTTTGGAGCGGTGGATCACCCCAAAACCAAACAGCTGGTGCATGGTGTCGTCGAAGGCATCGGTGGCTATGGCAACGCCTTTGGCGTGCCCACGGCGGGCGGAGAAATCCGATTTGACCCGGCCTACAACGGCAATTGCCTCGTCAATGCCTTTGCCGCCGGATTGGCGGACGCAGACAAGATCTTTTATTCCGCGGCTTCCGGCGTCGGGATGCCTGTGGTGTATCTTGGCGCCAAAACCGGGCGCGATGGCGTGGGCGGCGCCACCATGGCGTCCGCCGAATTTGACGACACGATCGAAGAAAAACGCCCCACCGTGCAGGTGGGCGACCCCTTCACCGAAAAACGCCTGATGGAGGCGTGCCTTGAGTTGATGCAAACCGGCGCGGTGATCTCAATTCAGGATATGGGGGCTGCCGGGCTGACCTGCTCCGCCGTTGAGATGGGCGACAAAGGCAACCTGGGCGTTCGGCTGAACCTCGACCACGTGCCGTGCCGCGAAGCACAAATGACCGCCTATGAGATGATGCTGTCCGAAAGCCAGGAACGCATGTTGATGGTCCTCAAGCCCGAACTTGAGGCCGAGGCAAAGGCCGTCTTTGACAAATGGGATCTCGATTTTGCCATTGTGGGTGAAACCATCGCCGAAGATCGCTTTGTGATCGAACACGGCGGCGAGGTGAAAGCCGATCTGCCGCTCAAGGCACTGTCTGGCAACGCGCCAGAATATGATCGCCCTTGGGAGCCAACGCCCGAAGCCGCACCTTTGGGTGAT